>NZ_JAESIF010000059.1:0-41062 GCF_016757295.1 Streptomyces sp. M2CJ-2
CTCGTCGAGGGCGCCGGAGTCGGCGATCCACAGGCGGACGGTGCGCGGGGCGGGCGGGATGGTGATGAACACTTCGTGCTCGTGGCGGTTGAGGTTCTCGGCGAGCTTGCGGCGCTTGGCCTGGATCTCCGCGGTGGAGACACCGGAGGGGAGGTGGACGTCGACCTCGACGCCGCATCCGGCGATCCGGATCGGGCCGAGCAGGGCGGCGCCGACGTCGCCCATCGCGTCGATGGCCTTGCGCAGCGGGGAGATGCCCAGGTCGCGGAAGGCGACGACGACGATGGACGGGGTGATGGCGGCGCCCAGGTCGCGGGCCTGGGCGGGCAGCGCCCACTGGGGGGCGGTGTGGCGCTGCTGGCCGACGGCCCATACGGCGGCGAGGCCGATCCACGGGGCGGCGAACAGGAACGGGCCCCAGACGACGCCTGCGACGAATGCGGCCCAGCTGACCAGTTCGATGACGGCTTCGATGGGGGTGAGGACGTCGCGGACGTCGCCGGAGCCCCAGGCGAGCATGATGCCGATCATCAGCAGGATCCCCGTGCCGCCGGCGGTGCCGTAGGCGATGGCCTTGGGCGCGTGGACCATGGCTTGCAGCAGTTCGAGGCGCCGCTTGTGGCGGGCAGCTCGGTAGGCCTGGGCGCGCTGCTCCCACTCCTTGACCTCGTCCATGAGGCCGGCGGCTTCGGCGGCGCGGATCATGCGCTCGTATCGGGAGGCGGTGCGGCCGTCCCAGGCGCGGCGGGCGACGATGCGGGCCCCGCCGGTGATGTAGGCGCCGTGGCGGACGGTGAGGCGTCCTGCGGCGCGGATGCGCTCGTCCTGCAGGGCGGCGCGGGCGACGGTGCGGAACCGGGCCCGGCGCCGCTCGCGATGACTGGAGGGCGCCTCGGTGTCGTTGTGTGGCGCCTTGATCAGGTGCACTGTCATGCTGGGGCTTCCTGCCTCTTGCTGGGGTTGGGAGGCCCGGGGCGGCCGGTCGCTTGGTCGTGGACGGCCGCCCCAGGGCGGGCTACTTCGTGCGGCGCGCGTTCTCGCGAGCCTCGGCGCGCTCGCGGATCTGGTCGACGCGCCGCTCGAGCGCCTTCGTGCTCTTGCCGCGGGCCTTACGCCTCTGGATCTGGACGCCGAGGGCGACGACGCGGGCGATCTCGGAGAGGTTGTGGGGGTCCTTGTCGGTGAATGCCATGGTCAGCGGCCCTTCTGCATGTCGCGGACGATGTGGCGGAGGATCACGAAGCAGCCGGTGGCGCAGCAGGCGGCGATGGCGACGGCGATGAAGCCGAGGGCCAGGCCGATGCCGCCGACGCATACGGCGCAGCCGATACCGAGCCACTCGCCGGCGCTGCGGCCGGGCTTGTGCTGGTGCTGGCAGGCCGGGGCGGGCTGCTGCTGGGCCTGGGCCGCCTTGGCGAGCTCAACGGCCGCCAGGGCGAGCTGTACGGCGGCGGTGTTGGTCTGCGCCTCGCTGACGGCAGCCTCCGCCTTCTGCAGGGCGTCGCTCATGCCGTCCACCCCTTGATGCGGCGGGCGATGCGGGGCCACGCCCAGGCGCCGGCCGCGAACGCGATGACGGCGGGCTGGGTGACCGCGACGGCCACGACGGTGACGACGATCGACAGCAGGCTCGGGTAGAGGACGAGCAGCGCCAGGGCGGCGCCGAAGATGATGCGCATCATCACGCGTAGTCCCCGTTCCCCGGGTCGCGTTTGGCCTTGGGTTTCCGGGAGAGCACGGCGCGGACGTAGTTCTCGCCGACCGTGATCTGGTGCCGTTCGGCGACCTCCCGGACGATGTCCTCGGCTCGCGCATCATCTCCGAGCGATGATGCGGCCCCGCGGATCGCTGCCGTCTTGGCGCCCCGCGGCAGCGCGTTGACCTGCTCCGCATCATCCGCATCATCGCGCTGGACGTCGTACTCGGCGGGCTGGTCACCGAGGACCAGGGCGATGGCGACGGGGTCGACGGACAGGCCGTAGGTGCCCAGCAGAGTGGCGAGTTCGGCCGGGGGCGCATCAGGTCGCGCATCATGTGCGAGCCGGATCGCATCCGCCGGATCCATGTCGGCGAAGTGGGAGCGGAGCGCCTCGGTGGCGGACACCGGGCGGGGCCGCGCGGGCGGCTCCTCGATGGCGGCTGCGGCGGGGGCGCCGTACATGGTGGCGAGGGCCGCATCGGCTCCTCCGGTGATGCGGACGCGCTGGACGTCGACCAGGCCGGCGCCGAGCTCGGTGTCGCCGACGCCGACGTATCGGGCGAGCCGCCAGTAGCGGCGGACGGCCATCTTGCGCTGCCACTTGCCGGGGTGGCCGTCGGCGACCGCCCGGTGGAAGGCGAGTTGCCGGGCAGCGTCCGCGTTGCGGCGCATCACCTCGGCATCTACGCCGGTGCGGTAGACGACGACGCTCCTGGCAATGAACCCGAGCCCCTCGGCAGCGCCGGACATGGCGAGCGGGGTGACCGCGTACACCGCGGCCTCGCGGACGGTGCTGGCGATGGTGATGCCGATGCAGCTGGCGGACACCGGGGCGAGCCACATGCCGACCCGGACCACGGCCGGGGAGGACTGCCCGAGCATCGTCCGACCGAGCATCACCATCGCCAGGATCAGGGTGAGGCCCTCTCCGGCGGCGACGACGCCGGCCGCGGTGGCGGCCCGGTCGAACTGGGCGAGGGCGTTGGTGTAGGTACCCCAGCCGCCGAAGACGCCAACGGCGACCATGAGGACGGCGGCGACCGTGAGGACGGCCGTCTGCCCCTTGGTGAGGGTGCGGGTGCTCATCGGCGCTCACCTCGCAGGCGTGCGACCTCGTCGAGGGCGCGGTCGATGCGGACGGCGGCGGCGCGCAGGGCCTGGGTGAGGTGGCGGCCGTCCTCGAGGTCGACGGTGGCGTCGACGTCCACGCGGATCGCGAGGAGCGGCAGCAGCTCGGGCTGCTGCTGGCCGTGCGGCGCCTGGGTGATGCGCGCGTCCATGACCGGCAGGTGGCCGTACCGGGCGGTGACGGCGGCGACCGTGGTGGTCGCCCCGTTGTGGGTGATGTCGGCGAGGTAGCCGACGGTGTCGTCGTCGTGGCCCACGCACCATGCCGGCTCCGGCACGGTGACCTCGCCGGAGTCGAGGGTGTCGAGGACGACGACGCGGTCCCGGTAGCGCGGGCTCTGCTTACGGGGGGCGGTGCTCATCGGGTTTCACCCCGCTCGGCGTCCAGCGCGGCGAGCAGGTCGTGCAGGACGTAGTGGAGGCCGTAGGCGGCGCGGATCATCGCGTCCTGGTCGTGAATGTTCGCCTGGGCCTTCTCGTCGAGGGCCTTCCGGGCCCGGTCGATGGCCTGCGTCAGCGACGGGACGCCGACGTGCGCGTCCTTCTCCGGGTCGTGCAGCGGGTCGTAGGAGGCGGCGGGCTCGCGCAGCTGGTCGCGGATGGCGAGAGAGGCGGCCCCGTAGAGGGGCTCGGCCGGGTTGATCTGCGCGCTTTTGGGCGCGCTAAGGTTCTGGTGGTCCATGGGAGGGCTCATCTCCTGTGGTCAAGTGGTGGTCCCCGGCGGCCGGTAGGGTCGGCTAGCCGGGGGCTGCCCGCTTTACGGGCCTATGCGGTTGTGGTCGGGGAGTCCGGCGGGGGTAGGGTCCCGGGTCCGTACTCGCGGATGGATCTTCTGACTGCGCTGACGTCGATCCCGATCTCGCGGGCGACAGCTGACTTGCTGCCGAGTTCTCGGACGCCCTCTTCGAACGCTTCCGCTCTCCGGCGGGCGCTGGCCGCGATCTCCGCTTGCAGGTCACGCTGCCGCCGGGTTTCGGCAGCAACGCGCTCGCGCCAATTGGAGGTTGGCACGCAGACCAGACTACTAGGACCCAGTGTCCTAGGCAACGCATTCACGCCGCCTCCCACGTGCTGTCGCCGTCCTTCGGCTGGAAGTGGAGCAGCAGCAGCCAGTCCTGCTCCGACTCGTAGCTGTAGCTACACCAACGGCACTGCACCCGCGTCTGCCCAGGCAGTCGAGAGACGACCGCACCGCAGACGACGCCGTCGCTGTCGACCGCGACGCACGTCCCGAGCCGCTGCGGCCGCGGTGCCGGATCGCCGACGATCGTCCGGGCCTGCGATTCCAGCTCGGCCGCCTCGCGGAACAGGTCCCCGGTCCCCGGGTAGTGGTCGACGATCCAGTCCAGCTCCATGGCCAGCCAGCGGCAGTCTCCGGCGAGGTCCGCCGGCGGGGGCGGCGGCGAGTGCTGCGGCCACCGCTCACGCTGCACGTCCACCCGCCACAGCCGCATCACCTCAGCCGCGCGAACCCAGTTCACTGTGTCCAGGACGTCCTCGTCGATCGGCGACCGAGGGCCGGCCGCACCCCGGGTCGCGACGATCTCGCCCCACCCGTGACCGCGGGGCACCAGGCAATGGCCAACCTCGTCGTACACCTTGGGCAGCTCGTCCAGCCGCTTGGCCAGCTGGACGATGTGCCGCTCGCACAGGTACCGGCCCGCGGTCTCCTCGCCGCACAGCTCGCAGGCGGTCACGGCACGAGTCCGTAGCGCTGCTGGACCTGGTACAGCTCCAGGCTGTTCAGGAAGTGGCCACCGGCCGCGCGGCGGCGGGCCTGGCGGGACTCATCGAGGCTGCGGCGCGCGTCCCGCAAGTTGAGGGACGCGTGCCAGACGGCCACGATCCAGGCACCGAGGACCAGGCCGATAGCGAGCATCTGTATCTCGTTCATGGTCATGTCGACTCCTTGCTCAGAAAGGGGGCTGGTCGGAGTAGCCCGCGCCCTGCTGCGCGGGCGGCTGCTGGGCGGGCGGGGTACTGCCCCAGCCGCCGCCCTGCTGCTGGCCGTTGGCGGGCTTCGCGTTGGCCCACGCGTCATCCGTGGGCGTTCCCCCACGGTTGCCGCCGCCGGTCTTCTTGGTGACGGCCGCGGTGGCGTAAGCGAGGGAGGCGCCGACCTCGTCGACGTCCAGCTCGTAGACCGTCCGCTTGACGCCCTCACGATCCTCGTAGGACCGCTGCTTCAGCCGGCCCTGCACGATCACCCGGGTGCCGCGGGCGAGGGATTCGGCGACGTTCTCAGCGGCCTGCCGCCACACCGAGCAGGTGAGGAACAGGCTCTCGCCGTCCTTCCACTCGTTCGTCTCCCGGTTGAAGACGCGCGGGGTGGACGCGATGCGGAACTTGGCGACCGCGGCGCCGGACGGGGTGAAGCGGAGCTCGGGGTCGTCGACCAGGTTGCCGACGACGGTGATCACTGTCTCGCCTGCCATGGCGGACTCCTTCGGGATGGGGAACTTTCCCCGATCGGGGAAGCTGGCTGAGCTGTGGTTATCTGGGCGGGTGGCCGGGCCCGAGTCCCGCGGGCCCGGCCGGTGACGTGCGGTCAGGCGGCGATGTCGTTGAGCTCCCGGAGGATGCGGCTGGCGTCCTGGGGGGTGAGGGCCTTGACGTGCGTCCCGTAGCCGGTGATCAGCACAGGGCCGGAGAGGCTGTTGGTGTGGCCGTATCGGTCGACGAGGCCGTCGGCGAGCGCGTTGTAGCCCCACCGTCCGTGGCCGTCCTCATCGGTCCAGATGGCGACGCCGGTCGTGAGGTCGAAGGGCTCGACGCTGGAGCAGCGGAGGACGGCGGCGGCGTACTCGGCGAAGTGCTCACGGTTGGCGGGCAGGTTGATCACAACAATCGTGCCGTCTTCGTCGATGAGGATGGCGTCGTACTGGGTCACTGGTTCTCCTCGGTGGTGTCGTTCACAGACCGACGGGGTGTCGGCCTGTCGTCTCCGTCCGTCGTGCGGGCGGAAGCCTGGTTGCGGAGCTTGGCGGCGTGCCGTTGGGCGAGGCCGCGCTGCCGGGCGGAGTTGAGGGCTGCGCGCCGGCGCTTGGCGTTCTCGGCGCGGCGGCGGGCGGCGGCGATCTTCTCCGCGACGATGTCGTCGCCGTTCATGGATGGGTGCCTCCGGTGGACGTGGACTGTGGACATGTGGACGTGGACATGTGGACGCGTGTCCACGTCCCCCCATCGCGTGTGACGCGAGTGAACACGCATGTCCTATTTGTTGTTATTTGGAGGGGTCTTAAAGGGGCGGTCTGTCTCACGACGGGGGGGTGTGGACAGGCGTCCACGTGTCCACATCGGCTCGCGTGTCCACACCCCGGCACGTCCGGTTAGTCCGTCTTCACGCATACGCGGTCGCCCTCGCCGAACACCCAGTCCCGGGCTTCCGCGAGATCGACGGCCTTGCGGAGAACCTTCCGGTCCCGGCTCGCCATACGGCGGTTGAGCTCGCCCCAGGTGATGCCGCCGACCTGCGAAGCGTGCTTCCGTACCAGCCGGGCCACGCGCTCCACAGCGACGCTGGATTCCGCCTTCGCCTCGTGCTCACGAACGACCTGCAGCACCTTGGCCGTCTCCTCGCGCTCCCGCTCGGCAGCGGCCTCGCGCTGCGCCCGCTCCACCAGGTGATCGCGCACTCCGCACGACGCCGTCCACACGATCTCCGCGAGCGCCCAGTCGTCTTCGGTGACGTGCTCGCGGTTGTCGAGGAGCGCGAGCATGGCGGCGACCTTGACCTTGATCAGCCCGGCGTGGCCGTCGAGTTCCGGGACTTCGATCTCGCCGCGGTTGCGGGCGATCCTCTCGGACCACAGGAGCTGCCGGATCCGCTCGGGGAACTTCAGGTCTCGTGGCTCGCTGAGCCGTCGGGTGCCGGGGTGCATGGTCACCGGCCCGGGCTGCTCCGGCGGGGTGTCGGGGATGGCCGGGTCGTCTGCCCAGCCCCACAGGAACCGCTGCGGGGTGCCCGTGCTGGCGTCCGCGAGGACTGGCACGGCGGTGCTGGGCTGGAAGCCAACGAGGAGCCCCAGGCTGTATGAGCCGGCCGGGATGTAACGGGTCCGTTCCTCGCTGGCGTTGGTCTGCCCCAGGGTTTCGCCGACGGCGGCCCGGCGCAGGGTCTCGCCGAGGACGGAACCGTTGCGCTCGCCGAGCTTGGCGATGGTCTGGCCTTCATCGACGTAGAAGTAGGCGTTGTGCCGGACCTGCTTGCGGACCCGTCGCATGACGGGGTCGCCCTTGTTCTTGCCGTGGGTGTGCAGCTCCCCGGTGGGCTCCTCGACGGTGCCCATGAAGGCTTCGGCGATACCTTCGCCGCTGCCCACGGGCAGGCCGTCACGGAATTCTTCGTCCGACGCGGGCATCAGGGCCCGCGTCAGGGAGGACCCGGTGGACTTGCCTGCACCGGAGTTGCCGACGATCGCCGAGAAGATGTTCAGCGAGGCCCGGCCGCCGATGCCGGTGACCGCCCGGTAGTGGTGGGAGATCATGCCGGAGAGGCGGGCGAGGCTGCTGTAGAACAGCACGTCGCCAGAGCAGCCTTCGGAGTGCGCGGCCAGACGGATGTGCTGGAACAGCGGCCGCGCTGACCAGAACTCTTCGGGTAGACGCCCGGGCCGGTTGGTGACCGCGGGGTCGGCCTCGTGAACGTCCGGCATCCAGGCTGCTGCGGTGCTCATGCTGCCACCGGGTCGCCGGGGTACGGGACGGGTGCCCACACCTGGTTGAACTCGGAGTCCTTGTGGCCAGCGGCGAAGTGGTCGGCGGCGTCCTTGCCGGTCTTCGCCTGAACGACGTAGACGGAGTGCGCCAGGCCGCGCAGCGACTCGACGACCGCGAGGGCGTGCTCACGGCCTTTCTCGTCGCGGTCGGCGACGATGGTGACGTCGGCTCCCTCGAGGTACTGGGCGTGCTCGGCGGCCCACTTGCCGGAGCCACCCGCGTTGCACGTGGCGGGCAGGCCGTGGTCGGCGAGCGCGTGGACATCCTTCTCGCCCTCGGCGATCCAGATGACCTGGTCGGCTTCCTTCGCGGCGAGCAGCTCGGGCAGCCGGTACGGGACCAGTGGCACGAGCCGGTTGCCGCGTTCGTCGTTGAGGGACCAGCGGCGCCCGGACTTCGTGGCCGGGTCGGGCCGCCACTGCGCGAAGTCCTTGTGGTCGCAGCGGGTGACGCCGTGGACGACGGCGCCGTTCTCGTCGCTGTAGACGTACTGCGCGACCCGCTTGTGGCCATGGCGCTGGCACGGGATCCACAGGTCATCGGCCGGCCGGTCGCGGGGGCGCTCGAGGGGCTTGTCGAACAGGTCGGCCATAGTCCAGGCGATCTCAGCGAGGAACTCCTCGTTGCCCTGGCACTTGTGGCAGAAGACGGCGACGCCGTCGTTGGTACGGGTGATGGCGACGGTGTCGGGGGCGTCACCGCCGTGGCAGATGCCGCGCGTGCGGAGCTTGCCGCCCTGGTATCGCGTGGGCTCGCCCCGGTCACGGAGGAGATCCGCGAGCCGATTGAAGGCGATTGCGTCAGTCACGAACGTGCTCTCTTCTGCGAGCTGGATCGGATGGTTCGTGGGTGCTGGCGGGCGCCGCGGGGGGAGTAGCGGCGCCCGCCAGCGGTCAGGCGGCTCTGCGCTTGGCCTGGGCGATCTCGTCTGCGGCGGCGGTGATGCGGGTGCACCAGTTCCGCGCGGCGGTGAGCACGGTGAGCGGGCTGGGCTGCTGCTCGAGGTCGTGCCGGATAGAGTCGAGGACCATCTCGTGCAGGGCGCGTTCCTCCTGCCGCTGCACGTACAGCTCATCGACGTCTGGTGCCGACGCGTCGAGGTCGACGGGCTGGTCAACCGGCCACTGACCGGGGCGGCGCTCGTTCACGCCGCCTCCCGCGCTGCGGGCTGGCTGAAGGCTGTGCGAATCACCGCGCGTTGGGTGTCGTCCAGCGGGGGCGCGGCGTCGACGATGCGGTCGATGCGCGCCCAGTAGGCGGCGTTGTGGGCCGGGTCGTCGAAGCGCACGGGCCGGGCCGGGCGACGCTGCGAAAGCATGGATTCCTCCACGTTCTTAGGCCCCGCGCCTGTGGTCAAGGACAGCACAGAATCGGCGACGTGTTCCCCCCGCTCGGGGTCGGCGGAGCGGACCGGGCGGCCCGGGGGTGTTGCCACACCCCCGGACGCCGGCGCGTTGCGTGCGCTGGTCACGCCTGCTCCTCGCCGTTCGCGTCGTAGACGGTGGCCTGGAGGACGTCGGGGAAGAGGTGCGCCGGCAGCCCGAGGAACTTGGTGATGAGGAAGCGGGTGGCTATGTCGCGCTCGAGGTCGCAGGCCTGCGACGGCAGGTAGACGGTCGCGCTGCCGGATGCGCGGACCTCTATGTAGCCGAAGAACTTCGGCTCATTTATTTCCGTCGTGCCGAGGGTGACATCGACCTGGGCGAGCAGTTCACTCATCGGCAGGTCACAGACCTGCTCCGGGGTGAGGGCAGCGGCGCTCTCGGCAACGGGGACCTGAACCCCATTGACGAGGGCGGGCACGGTGGGCTGAGTCGACTGCGCCGTTGCAGTCGTGGGAAGGTGGAACACAGAGCGTCTCGTTTCTTACTTCGCGGTAGATGCGGATTGCTCGACTGGAGAGGCCGGCTGGTACCCGGCCTCTTCGTCGTTTCCGGCGGACGCTCTCGCCTGGTACGCGAGAGCGGCGCCGTTCTCCTGCGGGGCGAGCCCGAGGAAGCGGTGAAGGTCGATCGTCCGGACGACCCGTCGACGCCCGAGGCGGATGACCTCGATCGGAAGGCGGCCTTCAGCCGCCAGCTGGTACGTGGTGGACTCGGCGAGGCCCAGGGCCTTCCCGACGGTCGGCCACAGGGGGACGACGGCGGGCTGGTCGAGGATCTCGGCGATTGTCAGGGCCGCGGTTGTCACGCGGATTCCTTCTTGGCCGGCTGGTCGGCCAGCTCCCTCTCGAAGCGTTCGAGCTCGGCGAGTGAGTACAGGACTCGGCGACCGACTTTGATGCCCCTTGGGCCGCTGCCGATGTGCCGCCAGTAGCGGATGGTGCTGGGCGCCGTGCGATACCTGGCAGCCACGTCTTCCGTGGTCAGGTACGTAGTGGCCTCGTTGGTGAGCAGCTCAGACACCGCTCAACCCCCTCATGGTGTTGGTGTTGAACACCATGAGTATGTACCCGGTGGCGGTGTAGCGCAACAACAACATCCGGTTGTAGCGTGTTGTGCATGAAGGATGTTGATTGCGTTGAGCGCTGAGGAGAAGGCGGCCGCGGGCCGCGTAGCCGAGGATGTGTTCGTGCGTCAGATGCGGCGGCGCCGGGCGCTTCTCGACCTGTCCCAGGCGGAATTGGCAGAACGAGTGGCGGAGCTAGGAGGCAGCCTTTACCAGCAGACGATCGCCAAGATCGAATCCGGCCAAAGAGCTGTCCGGCTACAAGAGGCAGACCTCATCGCGCAGGCCCTCGGAACTACCGTCTCTCAAATGTTGTCGAGATCTATTGGGGATGCCACGGGAAGCCCCGCCAAAATGGATATCGACGAACTCATTGCGGGAGCTAAGGCTGCACAGCGGCGCCGAGACGAGCTCGCCGTGCAGTTGGCTGCAGTGCGAGCAGAGGAGGCTCGCGCGAGGGAGGAGATGCACGTTGCGCAGACCCGCACTGCCGGTGCGGCTGCACTGGCAGCGCGGGTGGCAGCAGAACTAGAAGAGGCCGAGAGGGTGCTACGAGAGATGACCCGGACTTCCTTGAATCGGCAGTCCGAACTGAACGCAAAATACGGCCCTCGGTGGCGTGAGAAAATGAGCATCCATCCTCCGATCACGCGTGAACAGATCGAGGAATGGAGTCACCAACATCTCGAAAAAATGCGAGAGCTGGCACAGTCGACGACCACCATGAATAGCAGGGATCGCGAGGTCCTGCTGAAGAACATTGAGGATCTTGAGCGACGCCTCGGGATCCAAAACGACGAGGAGTAGCCGGTGAAGGGCTCGACGTACCGACGCTGTTACTGCCGGGACGGTAACGGCAAGGTCATGGGCAAGAGCTGCCCGCAACTGTCGAGCCGACGCCACGGGGTGTGGGCTGTACGTCAGGAGCTTCCGCCGCGCGCCGACAGCGGCCGGCGCTCCTTCTCCCGCTCGGGCTACGCCACCGCCAAGGAAGCACAGGACGCCCTCGACGCCGTGCGCGCCCTGCTCGCCCTCGCTCCCGGCGATGACCAGGAAGCACAGACGAAGATCGGTGACCTGCTCGAGGCCGTCAGCAAGAACAAGAACGCCCCGCTGCCCGACCTCGGCGAGACGCGCCGCCGGTTCCGCGCCGGCCAGCCGCTCACGTCGAAACTGACCGTCGGGGACTGGCTGGACGAGTGGTGGGAGTCGAAGAAGCGGAAGAAGAGCACGCTCAACGGGTACAGCTCCCATATCCGTGTGCACCTCAAGCCGGGCATCGGGCACATCCTGCTGGACCGTCTGAACGTCGGGCATCTGGTGGAGTTCTTCGACGCCATCGACACGGCGAACGAGACGATCGAGGCGGAGAACCAGCAGCGCCGTGAGCAGCAGGCACGTGCGACGTGGGGGAAGCGGTCCCGGCCGCCGGCGTCGGAGACGGCCCGGCTGGCGGCTGAGCGGGCGAAGCTGGAGGCACTCCCCCCGTACCGGCGGGTGACCGGCCCGGCGACCCAGCAGCGGATCCGGGCGACGCTTCGGTCCGCGCTCAACGCGGCGATCTCCCAGCAGCTGCTGACGTTCAATCCGGCTGCGCATGTCGAGCTCGCCTCGGGCAAGCGGCCGAAGGCCGTGCTGTGGACGCCGGAGCATGTGGAGCGGTGGCGGCAGACCGGTGAGAAGCCGTCAGGGGTGATGGTGTGGACGCCGGTTCAGGTCGGCGAGTTCCTCGACCACGCCGAGCCTGACCGTCTATATGCCCTGTTCCACCTGATCGCGTTCCGGGGCCTGCGCCGCGGTGAGGCTGTCGGGCAGGACTGGGCCGGGATCGACTTCGCCAAGGCTCGCCTGACGGTCTCCAAGACGATCATCCAGGATGGGTGGACGCCGGTGGAGAGCGACCCGAAGACGGAGGGCAGCGCGGCGACGATCGCGCTGGGCCCGGCGACGCTGCAGGTTCTCGCCGATCACCGCGTGCGGCAGCAGGCCGAGCGTCAGGCGTACCTCGACAAGGGCCTCCCCTGGCAGGAGACGGGGAAGGTGTTCGTCGACGAGGACGGCGGCTGGCTGCACCCAGAGAAGGTGTCGGATACGTTCCGGCGGCTGTGCCGGGAGGCGGCGCTACCTCCGATCAACCTCCGGGATCTGCGCCACGTGGCCGCAACGCTGATCCATGCGGGTGGTGGTGACCTCCACGCGATCAAGGAGACGCTGCGGCACGGGACGATTCAGCTAGCGTCCGACACGTACACCAGCCTCCTCCCCCAGGTCGACCAGGAGGTGGCAAGGAACGCCGAGAGCAT
Organism: Streptomyces sp. M2CJ-2; assembly: GCF_016757295.1. Lineage (NCBI taxonomy): Bacteria > Bacillati > Actinomycetota > Actinomycetes > Kitasatosporales > Streptomycetaceae > Streptomyces > Streptomyces sp. M2CJ-2. Next base: position 12,298 of record NZ_JAESIF010000059.1, read on the forward strand.
CGTGCCGCGCGCCCGTCGTCCGCTGTCGTCTGACACGGCCGCTCACGCATCGCTCACGCAGGACGCTGGAAGCGACTGAGCGCCCCTTCTGGTCTAAACCAGTCGGGGCGCTCGGATCGCTGGTGACGCCGATTCTTCGAACAGGTGTCCTGGTGGGGCGGGTGGGACTCGAACCCACGGCCGACGGATTATGAGTCCGTTGCTCTAACCGGCTGAGCTACCGCCCCATAGCGGCGTGTCGCGTACAGGTGTGCGCGCCGTCTGCCGCAGCATAGCCGGTCATACGATCTCCCGCCTCGACGGTCGGCTACGCACGGCCTTCGTGACCATGAGGACCGTTTCCGGTCCCGCACGGTTCCCCCGGACAGCGAACAGGCATGAAAAAGGACCCCTGAGGGGTCCTCGTTCAGCATGCTCCCCCGACTGGACTCGAACCAGTAACCTGCCGGTTAACAGCCGGCTGCTCTGCCAATTGAGCTACGGAGGACCGAGCTCCCCCGACTGGACTCGAACCAGTAACCTGCCGGTTAACAGCCGGCTGCTCTGCCAATTGAGCTACGGAGGAATGCCTCGTTGCATCGAACGCACCTCCCTGGGTATTCGCCAGAGGGCGCGCGCTCGCTGCGACACATACATTAGCGCAAGCAGGGGGGTGCTTTGCCAATCGGTACTCCTCGGCACTGTCGCCGCACCGAAGACCTGTGCCGTCCCGCACACAGTCCTACACGAGGGAAGGGTGGCCGCCATGCGTTACCGGCTCACGTTCGTCGCCGGAGTCGTCCTGGGTTACGTGCTGGGCACGAGGGCCGGGCGCGAACGCTACGAGCAGTTGAAGAAGTCCGCACGGCAGATCGCGCAGAACCCCGCCGTGCGCAACACCGCGGAGACCGCGGCGCAGCAGGGCCGCGACCTCGCGGGCAAGGCGTACCACGCGGTGAGCGACAAGGTCGGGGACCGGATGCCCGACTCGGTGGCGCAGCGGGTGCGCACCCTGCGCGAGCGCACCGCGCAGGGCGCCGGCGAGGACGACTGGGGCACCAGCAACACCTAGGGTCCGCGGTGCGACACGGGTCCTGAGTCGTGATGTCGCCGGGTACGGCAGAATTTCGGCCATGGGGATAGTCGCCGGGTTGGACAGTGCGCCCGATTTCACTCGTATCGTCGTCTGTGACGCGGACACCGGAACCGTGCTCAAACAGGGGTACGCGCCGCATCCGGTGGAGAACCCCCAGGGCACGGGCCGTCCGTCCGACGTCGACCCGCAGGCCTGGCTGTACTCGCTGGGCGAGGCGGCGGGCGGCGGGCTGCTGGAGGGCGTGCAGGCCATCGGGGTCTCCGCGCAGGCGAACGCGCTGGTGCCGCTGGACTCCCAGGGCAACACCGTGCGGCCCGCCATGGTCGGCGCCGACAAGCGGACCCAGGTCGCCGCGGCCGATCTGATCGACGCGCTGGGCGGCCGGGAGGCGTGGGCGCAGGCGGTGGGGTGTGTGCCGCAGGCCGCGCACCCGGTGACCAAGCTGCGCTGGCTGGCCCGTACCGAGCCCGAGAACGCGGCACGCACCGCCGTGCTGCTGCAGGCGCACGACTGGCTGGTGTGGCAGCTCCTCGGCCGTCCGGTGCGCCGGACCACCGACCGGGGCGGGGCCTCCGGCACCGGCTACTGGGCGGCGGCGACCGGCGGTTACCGGCCCGACCTCGTGGAGCTGGCGCTCGGGCACCAGACCATGCTGCCGGAGGTGATCGGCCCGGCCGAGGCCGCCGGCGCGACGCCGGAGGGGCTGCTGATCTCGGCCGGCACCGGGGAGACGATGGCGGCGGCGTTCGGGCTCGGGATCGGGCTGGGCGACGCGGTCGTCTCGCTGGGTGCCTCCGGGTCCGTCATGGCCGTCCACCCCGAGGCCCTCTACGACCCCAACGGCATGATCACCGCGCTGGCGGACGCCACCGGGATGCATCTGCCGGTCGTCACCACGCTGAACGCCGTGCGGACCCTGCGCGGGACGGCGGAGCTGCTCGGGCTGCCCGATCTGGAGAGTCTGTCCGACCTGGCGATGAAGTCGACACCGGGTTCGCACGGGCTGGTGCTGCTGCCCTACCTGGAGGGTGAGCGGACGCCGAACCTGCCGCACACCGCCGGGACCCTGTCGGGGCTGCGGCGGGAGTCGATGAAGCCGGAGCACCTGGCGCGGGCCGCGTTCGAGGGCATGCTGTGCGGGCTCGCGGACGCGCTGGACGTGATGCGGGGCCGGGGTGTGGAGGTCCGGCGGGTGTTCCTGCTGGGGCAGGCCGCGGAACTGCCCGCGGTGCAGGCGGCGGCGCCCTCGCTGTTCGGGGCGCAGGTGGTGGTGCCGCAGCCCGCGGACTACGCGGCGATCGGCGCCGCCCGGCAGGCGGCCTGGGCGCTCGGGGTGTCCCAGGGCACCCTCGACCCGCGTACGCCGCCGCTCTGGCAGGGCGCGGCGGCGCAGGTGCTGGAGCCCGGCGAGGACCTGGCGGTGGGGCAGGCGGTGCGCCAGCAGTTCGTGTCGGTGCGCGAGCAGACCCACCCGGGGGCGTTCCGGACCTGACCACGGGCCGGAGGTCCACGTCAGGAGGCCCACGTCAGGAGGTTCGCGTCAGGAGGTTCGCGTCAGGAGCGCGCGTGGCGGATTAAATTCACTTGAGGTAACGCCGGTGGGGTGTCCGACGATAGGGGCCAGGGGCAACCGATCGCTCCCGCCGGCCAGCCGAGAGATTCAGCGTGCTCATAAGACTTCTACGGACCTTCCTCAGGCCGTACAAGAGACCCATCGTCCTCCTGGTGCTGCTGCAGTTCCTGCAGACCTGCGCCACGCTCTACCTGCCCACCCTCAACGCCGACATCATCGACGACGGTGTCGTCGAGGGGGACACCGGTTACATCCTGTCCGCCGGTGCCCTGATGATCGGCATCTCGCTGACGCAAGTCGTCTGCAACATCGGTGCTGTGTACTACGGCGCCCGGACCGCCGCGGCCCTGGGACGGGACGTGCGGGGGGCCGTGTTCGACCGGGTGCAGTCGTTCTCCGCGCGTGAGCTCGGTCACTTCGGCGCGCCCTCGCTGATCACCCGCACGACGAACGACGTCCAGCAGGTGCAGATGCTGGTGCTGATGTCGTTCACCCTGATGGTGTCGGCGCCGATCATGTGCGTGGGCGGCATCGTGTTGGCGCTCGGTCTGGACGTGCCGCTGTCCGGGGTGCTGGTGGGGGTGGTGCCGGTGCTGGGGATCTGCGTGACGCTGATCGTGCGGCGGCTGCGTCCGCTGTTCCGGGCCATGCAGGAGCGGCTCGACACGGTGAACCGGGTGCTGCGCGAGCAGATCACCGGCAACCGGGTGATCCGGGCGTTCGTCCGGGACGCGTACGAGCAGCGGCGGTTCGAGAAGGCCAACGCCGAGCTGACCGAGGTGTCGCTGGGCGCCGGCAATCTGCTGGCGCTGATGTTCCCCGTGGTGATGACGGTGGTGAACCTGTCGTCGATCGCGGTGGTGTGGTTCGGTGCGCACCGGATCGACAGCGGCGGGATGCAGATCGGTGATCTGACCGCGTTCCTCGCCTATCTGATGCAGATCGTCATGTCGGTGATGATGGCCACCTTCATGTTCATGATGGTGCCGCGGGCCGAGGTGTGCGCGGAGCGCATCCAGGAGGTGCTGGACACCTCCTCGAGCGTGGTGCCGCCCGCCGCGCCCGTCACCGAGCTGCGCCGGCACGGTCATCTGGAGATCCGGGGCGGGGGTTTCTCCTACCCGGGGGCCGAGGAGCCGGTGCTGAAGTCGGTCGACCTGGTGGCCCGTCCCGGTGAGGTCACCGCCGTCATCGGTTCGACCGGCAGCGGCAAGTCCACCCTGCTCGGGCTGGTCCCCCGGCTGTTCGACGCGACCGAGGGCGAGGTGCTGGTGGACGGCGTGCCCGTCGCGGACCTCGACCCGGCGCTGCTGGCGAGGACGGTGGGGATGGTGCCGCAGAAGCCGTACCTGTTCGCGGGGACGGTGGCGACCAACCTGCGGTACGGCGATCCGGACGCCACCGACGCGGAGCTGTGGCACGCGCTGGAGGTGGCGCAGGCCAAGGAGTTCGTCGAGCGGCTGGAGGGCGGGCTCGACGCGCCGATCGCACAGGGCGGGACCAATGTGTCCGGCGGTCAGCGCCAGCGCCTGGCGATCGCGCGGACGCTGGTGCGGCGCCCGGAGATCTACCTCTTCGACGACTCCTTCTCCGCGCTCGACTACGCCACCGACGCGGCCCTGCGCGCGGCGCTGGCCGAGGAGACCGCCGAGGCGACGGTGGTGATCGTCGCCCAGCGGGTGGCGACCATCCGGGACGCCGACCGGATCGTGGTCCTGGACGAGGGCCGGATCGTCGGCACCGGCCGGCATCACGAACTGATGGCGGACAACGAGACCTACCGGGAGATCGTGCTCTCCCAGCTGACGGAAGCGGAGGCCGCCTGATGGCGGGAGCAGCGCGGATGATGGCCGGGGGCGGCCCCGACCAGCAGTCGCTGAACTTCAAGGAGTCGGGCAGACGGCTCGTCGCCCGGTTCAAGCCGGAACGCCTGACCCTCTGGGTGCTGCTGGCCTGCACGGTGCTGAGCGTGGGCCTCAGCGTGGTCGGGCCGAAGATCCTCGGCCGGGCCACCGACCTGGTCTTCGAGGGCGTCGTCGGACGGGACATGCCGTCCGGGGCCACCAAGGAGCAGGTGCTCGACGCGATGCGGGCACGCGGTGAGGGCGATGTCGCCGACATGCTCCGCGGCACCGACTTCACCCCGGGCCACGGCATCGACTTCACCGCCGTGGGCGGTGTCCTCGGGCTCGCGCTGGCGGTGTTCGGGGTCGCCGGTCTGCTGATGGCGGTCGCGACGCGGTTGGTGAACGGGGCCGTGAACCGCACCATGTACCGGATGCGCGAGGACGTGCAGGCGAAGCTGTCGCGGCTGCCGCTGTCGTACTTCGACAAGCGGCAGCGCGGTGAGGTGCTGAGCCGGGCGACCAACGACATCGACAACCTCGGGCAGACGCTCCAGCAGACGATGGGCCAGCTGATCAACTCGGTGCTGACCATCGTCGGTGTGCTGGTGATGATGTTCTACGTCTCCTGGATCCTGGCGCTGGTCGCGCTGGTCACCGTGCCGCTGTCGTTCGTGGTCGCCACCCGCGTGGGCAAGCGGTCGCAGCCGCACTTCGTGCAGCAGTGGCGTACGACCGGAACGCTCAACGCGCACATCGAGGAGATGTACACCGGGCACACCCTGGTGAAGGTGTTCGGGCGGCAGGAGGAGTCGGCGAAGCAGTTCGCCGAGCAGAACGACGCGCTGTACGAGGCCGGTTTCAAGGCGCAGTTCAACAGCGGCATCATGCAGCCGCTGATGATGTTCGTGTCGAACCTCAACTACGTGCTGGTGGCGGTCGTCGGCGGGCTGCGGGTCGCGTCGGGTTCGCTGTCCATCGGTGACGTGCAGGCGTTCATCCAGTACTCGCGGCAGTTCTCGATGCCGCTGACGCAGGTCGCCTCGATGGCGAACCTGGTGCAGTCGGGGGTCGCGTCGGCCGAGCGGGTCTTCGAACTGCTCGACGCCGAGGAGCAGTCGGCCGACGTCTCGCCGGCCGAGCGGCCGGCCGAGCCGCGCGGGCGGGTGGCGCTGGAGCACGTGGCGTTCCGCTACGACCCCGAGAAGCCGCTGATCGAGGACCTGTCGCTGACGGTCGAGCCGGGGCAGACGGTGGCCATCGTCGGCCCGACCGGCGCCGGAAAGACGACGCTGGTCAACCTGCTGATGCGGTTCTACGAGGTGTCCGGCGGGCGCATCACGCTCGACGGCGTCGACATAGCGCGCATGTCCCGGGACGAACTGCGCGCCGGGATCGGCATGGTGCTCCAGGACACCTGGCTGTTCGGCGGCACCATCGCGGAGAACATCGCTTACGGGGCCGCACGCGAGGTCACCCGCGGTGAGATCGAGGAGGCGGCGCGGGCGGCCCACGCCGACCGGTTCATCCGTACCCTGCCCGACGGGTACGACACGGTGCTCGCCGACGAGGGGGCCGAGGGCGCCGAGGGCGGTGGGGTCAGCGCGGGTGAGAAGCAGCTCATCACCATCGCGCGGGCGTTCCTGTCCGATCCGGTGATCCTGGTGCTGGACGAGGCGACGAGTTCCGTGGACACCCGTACCGAGGTGCTGATCCAGAAGGCGATGGCCAAACTGGCGCACGGGCGTACGTCGTTCGTCATCGCGCACCGGCTCTCCACGATCCGGGACGCGGACACGATCCTCGTCATGGAGAACGGCGCGATCGTGGAGCAGGGCTCGCATCAGGAGCTGCTGACCGCGGACGGGGCGTACGCCCGGCTGTACAAGGCCCAGTTCGCGCAGGCGGTCGCGGAGGTCGACTGAGCTTCTTTCGCCCCCGCCGCCCCTTCCCTTCCCGACCTGGGGCTGCGCCCCAGACCCCGCTCCTCAAACGCCGGAGAGGCTGATTTCAGCCCGTCCGGCGCTTGAGGACGAGGCCCGTAGGGCCAAAGGGGGTCTGGGGCGCAGCCCCAGGGGACGGGAAAGGAAAGGGGCGGCGGGGGCGGGAAAAGTCAGTCCAGGTAGCCGCGCAGCTGGTCGGCGAAGGCGTGGTCCCTCAGTTTGTTGAGGGTCTTGGACTCGATCTGGCGTATGCGTTCCCGCGTCACGCCGAAGATGCGGCCTATCTCCTCCAGGGTGCGGGGGCGGCCGTCGACCAGCCCGTACCGCAGCTGCACGACCTTCCGCTCCCGCTCCCCCAGCGTCGACAGGACCGCCTCCAGGTGCTCCTTGAGCAGCAGGAACGCGGCCGACTCGACGGGGCTCGCGGCGTCGCCGTCCTCGATGAGGTCGCCGAGGGCCACGTCGTCCTCCTCGCCCACCGGGGCGTGCAGGGAGACCGGTTCCTGGGCGAGCCGCAGCACCTCGCCGACCCGCTCGGGGGCCAGGTCGAGGTGGTCGGCGACCTCGTTCGCGGTCGGTTCGTAGCCGCGTTCCTGCAGCATGCGCCGCTGGACGCGGACGACGCGGTTGATGAGCTCGACGACGTGCACGGGGACGCGGATGGTGCGGGCCTGGTCGGCCAGCGCGCGGGACATGGCCTGGCGGATCCACCAGGTGGCGTAGGTGGAGAACTTGTAGCCGCGCGCGTAGTCGAACTTCTCCACGGCCCGGATCAGGCCGAGGTTGCCCTCCTGCACCAGGTCCAGCATGGTCAGCCCGCGGCCCACGTACCGTTTGGCGACGGAGACGACGAGCCGCAGGTTGGCCTCGATCAGCCGCCGCTTGGCCATCCGGCCCATGACGACGAGCCGGTCCAGGTCGAGGGCGAGCCTGCTGTCCAGGTCGGGGGTGCGGCGCAGCTTCTCCTCGGCGAACAGCCCGGCCTCGACGCGGCGGGCGAGTTCGACCTCCTCGGCCGCGGTGAGCAGGGGGATGCGGCCGATCTCCCGCAGGTACTGGCGGAACAGGTCCGAGGAGGGGCTGCCGGACTCGGCGCGGGCCGGCGGCGGGGCCGGCTCGACGTGCTCGGCCGGCCCGAGCGCCGCGGACGGCGGTTCGGGCTCCGTCTCGGGGTGGTGCGCGGCCCGGCTCTGCGCGGGCATGGCCACCAGGACGTCCGCCTCCGGCCGCGCGCCGACCGTGCTCGTGTGGGTCTGGGTGAGGCTCTGGATCTGGGTCTGCACGGGGGGCGACCTCCAGGATGATCGCTGCCGGGGAGGGCGGCAGCGGTACTTCGGGAGCGGAGTCGGCGGCCTCGCCGCTGTCCGTCCCGTACGCGATGAGCGGGGCCGCGGGGGTCCCGGACCCGTCGAGGACGGGTCGGCCGCGCTCCGAGGACTCAGGCACCGCACCCCAGTGTGGGGTACGACACATCGTCCCCACGAGGGGCGTGCGATGACTTTTTGCGTTCACGCGGTGACCCGGCGGTCACATCCCGCCTACAGGGCCGCCGCTCCGTGTTCCCGCAGGGACTGGTCGTACTGCTGGAGGACCCACAGTTCGTTCTGCACGGAGGCCAGTTCGGCGGGGTCGCCCTGGGAGGCGAGGCGGGTCAGCCGGCCGGCGATCTCGCGGACGCGGCGCTCGACGGCTCGGCGGCGGACGGTGACCAGCTGGGCGCCCGCGTAGTTCTCGTCGACCTCCTTGACGCCCCGGTGCAGCATGATCGCCTCGACGGCGAGTTCGGTGACCATGGCGCGGACGGTGTCGTCGGGGGCGGCGTCGCGGACCCGGATCAGGTACTCCTGCGGGTCCTGGGCGCCGTACTCCGCGCCGCCCGCCTCCAGGACGGCCTGGCGCACGGCCGCGTAGACCGGGGCGGTGAACTCGTCGACGCCGTAGGCGTCGAAGGCCGGGGAGACCAGCGCGGGGTGCTGGAGGGCGAGCTTGAGCAGTTCCCGTTCGGTGGCGAAGACGGGGTTGCGGAGGTTGAGGGCGGGGCCCCGCGGGAGCGCGGGCGCCGGGCCGGAGGCGTACTGCTGCGGGCCCCCGCCGCCGCGCTGCTGCCGGTCGGGGGCGGCGGGGCCCTTGCCGCCGCGGTCGCGGGCCCAGCGGGCGAGCTGCGCCACCCGCTTGACCACGAACTGGGTGTCGAGGATGCCGAGCATGCCGGCGAGCTGGACGGCGACCTCGTGCTGGGCGCCGCTGTTCTTGATCCTGGCGACGATCGGCGCGGCCTCGTCGAGGGCGGCGGCGCGGCCGGCCGGGGTGTCCAGGTCGTAGCGGCTCACGATGTGGCGGAGCGCGAACTCGAAGAGCGGGGTGCGGGGTTCGGCGAGGTCGGCGACCGCGTCGTCGCCCTTGGCGAGGCGCAGGTCGCAGGGGTCCATGCCGTCGGGCGCGATGGCGATGTAGGTCTCGGCGGCGAACTTCTGGTCGTCCTCGAAGGCGCGCAGGGCCGCCTTCTGGCCGGCCGCGTCACCGTCGAAGGTGAAGATCACCCGGGCCGAGCCGTTGTCCATCAGCAGCCGGCGCAGGATCTTGATGTGGTCGTTGCCGAAGGCGGTGCCGCAGGTCGCGATGGCGGTGGTGACGCCGGCCAGGTGGCAGGCCATGACGTCGGTGTAGCCCTCGACGACGACCGCGCGGGACGACTTGGCGATGTCCTTCTTCGCCAGGTCGATGCCGTACAGCACCTGGGACTTCTTGTAGATCGCCGTCTCGGGGGTGTTGAGGTACTTGGGGCCGTTGTCCGCCTCGTAGAGCTTGCGGGCGCCGAAGCCGACGACCTCGCCGCCGATGTCGCGGATGGGCCACATCAGCCGGCCGCGGAAGCGGTCGATGGGGCCGCGGCGGCCCTCCTGGGACAGGCCGGAGAGCAGCAGTTCCTTGTCGGTGAAGCCCTTGCCGCGCAGGAAGCGGGTGAGGTGGTCCCAGCCCTGGGGGCTGTAGCCGACGGAGAAGTGCCGGGCGGCCTCCTGGTCGAAGCCCCGCTCGGCGAGGAAGGCGCGGCCGGTGTCCGCCTCGGGTGAGGTCGCGAGCTGCTCCACGTACCAGTCGGCGGCGATCCGGTGGGCCTCGACCAGGCGGATGCGCTCGCCGCGCTGGTGGGCCGGGTTGTACCCGCCCTCCTCGTAGCGCAGGGTGATGCCGGCCTGGGCGGCCAGGCGTTCGACCGCCTCGGAGAAGGAGAGGTGGTCGACCTTCATCACGAACGTGATGGTGTCGCCGCCCTCCTGGCAGCCGAAGCAGTGGAAGAGTCCCTTGCTCGGGCTCACCTGGAAGGACGGCGACTTCTCGTCGTGGAACGGGCACAGGCCCTTGAGGTTGCCGCCGCCGGCGCCGCGCAGCTGGAGGTACTCGGACACCACGGCGTCGATCGGGACCGCGTCCCGTACCGCCTTCACGTCCTCGTCGTTGATCCGTCCAGCCACGCTGGAAGTCTACGGTGGTCCGCCGGGAGCCGGTTCCGAGGCGTCCGCCCCGGTCAGGGGGCGAGGCTTTCCAGCGGGACGTGCGGGTCGGCCAGGGCGTCCGTGTCCACCGGGGTCCGGGAGCGGATCAGCCGCTGGATCGGGTCCGTGACGTCCCACACGTTGACGTTCATCCCGGCCAGGACCCTGCCCTCCCTCACCCAGAACGCGATGAACTCCCGCTTGCCCGAGTCGCCCCGGAGCACGACCTGGTCGTAGGAGCCCGCCGGTGCCCAGCCGGAGTACTCCATCCCCAGGTCGTACTGGTCGGTGAAGAAGTACGGCACCCTGTCGTACGTGACCTCCCGGCCGAGCATCGCGCGGGCCGCGGCCGGGCCGCCGCCCCGGGCGTTGGCCCAGTGCTCGACGCGCATCCGGGTGCCGAACAGGGCGTGCGGGAAGGAGGCGACGTCACCGGCCGCGTGGATGTCCGGGTCGGAGGTGCGCAGCCGCTCGTCGACCAGGATGCCGCCGCCGTCCGCGCGGTCGGCGATCTCCAGGCCCGCCGCCTGGGCGAGGCCGGTGCGCGGGGCGGCGCCGATCGCCGCGAGGACGGCGTGCGCCGGGTGCTCCTCGCCGTCGTCGGTGCGGGCGGCGAGGACCATGCCGTCCTGCCCGGTGATCTCGGTGAGGGTGGCGCCGAAGTGGAAGCGGACGCCGTGCTCGCTGTGCAGGTCGGCGAAGAGCTGGCCGAGCTCGGGGCCGAGGACCGAGTGCAGCGGGGTCTGCCCACGGTGCACGACGGTGACCTCCGCGCCGTACTCACGGGCCGCCGCCGCGACCTCCAGGCCGATCCAGCCGCCGCCGGCGATCACCAGGTGGCCGTTGTCACGGCCGAGGGAGGCCAGGACGCCCTTGAGGCGTTCGGCGTGCGCGAGGCGGCGCAGGTGGTGGACGCCGGCCAGGCCGGTGCCCGGGATGTCCAGGCGGCGGGGCTCGGCGCCGTTGGCCAGCAGCAGTTTGTCGTAGCGGACGGTGGTGCCGTCCTCACCGAAGCGGACGGTCTTCGCGGCGCGGTCGACGGCGTCGACGGTCTGGCCGAGGTGCAGCTCGACGTCGTGGCGCGCGTACCAGGCGGGCTCGTGCACGAAGACGCTGTCGCGTTCCTCCTTGCCGAGGAGGTAGCCCTTGGACAGGGGCGGCCGCTCGTACGGGTGGTCGCGCTCGTCGCAGATCAGCAGGACACGGCCGGTGAAGCCCTCCGTTCGCAGCGTTTCGGCCGCTTTCGCGCCGGCCAGTCCGCCTCCGACGATGACGAATGTCTGATCCGCGTCGACCACGTGATGCCTCCTCTTCAGGGTGCCGCCACCTGTGAGCGTCCCGCACACCGGGTGGTGCGGGAAGGGGGAGTGACCCGATCAGGCCACGGACGGCCACCTTCGGGCTCCTCCTCAACCCTGCCCCGTCAGACGGGTGTGAAGCGAGCGGGCCGAGGCGTCGGTGAGGGACGCGATCTGGTCGACGATCACCCGTTTGCGGGCGCGGTCGTCCGGGGCCCGCGCGAACAGCGTGCGGAACTGCGGGTCCAGGCCGTCGGGGGCGCGGGCGGTGAGCGCCTCGGCCAGTTCGGCGACGACGACCCGCTGGTCGGCGCGGAGCAGTTCCTGCTCGGCGCGCTGCATGACGTACCGGTCGGCCACCGCCTTGAGGACGGCGCACTCCATCCGGGTCCCCCTGGGAACGACGAGCTCGGCTCCGTAGCGGGTGAGGCGGCCGCTGCCGAACCGCTGCCGGGTGGCGCCCTCGGCGGCGAGGCAGAAGCGGCCGATGAGCTGGCTGGTGGCGTCCTTGAGGCGAGCCTGGGCGACCGCGGTGCCGTCGTAGCCGTGCGGCCACCACTCCTGGGCGAGGAGCCGGTCGAGGGCCTCGGCGAGTTCCTCCGGGTCGGTGCCGGGGTCGGTGTAGCGGCCGACGGCGACGGCGAAGACCGCCTGCCGCTCGGGCTCGGCGTGCAGGAGGTTGGGGTCGATGTGGCCGGCGTGCAGGCCGTCCTCCACGTCGTGCACCGAGTAGGCCACGTCGTCGGCCCAGTCCATGACCTGGGCCTCGAAGCAGACGCGGCCTTCGGGGGCGTCCTCGCGGATCCAGTCGAAGACGGGGCGGTCGTCCTCGTAGACGCCGAACTTCGGGGAGGCCGGGTCGGCGGGGTGGCTCCCTCGGGGCCAGGGGTACTTGGTGGCGGCGTCGAGGGCGGCGCGGGTGAGGTTGAGGCCGACGGAGCCTTCGGGGGTGAACCGTTTGGGTTCGATGCGGGTGAGGAGGCGGAGCGACTGGGCGTTGCCCTCGAAGCCTCCGCAGTCCTCGGCGAACTCGTTCAGCGCCTGTTCGCCGTTGTGGCCGAAGGGCGGGTGGCCCAGGTCGTGGGAGAGGCAGGCGGCCTCCACGAGGTCCGGGTCGCAGCCGAGGGCGGCACCGAGCTCGCGGCCCACCTGGGCGCACTCGAGGGAGTGGGTGAGGCGGGTGCGGGGACTGGCGTCCCAGACCGGACTGGCCGCTCCGGGGGTGACGACCTGGGTCTTGCCGGCCAGGCGGCGCAGGGCCGCGGAGTGCAGCACGCGTGCGCGGTCGCGCTGGAAGGCGGTACGCCCGGGGCGCTTGTCGGGTTCGGCGGCCCAGCGGGCGACCGAGGCCGGGGCGTAGCCGGGGGGCGGGGTGTGGTTCCGCCGCTCCTGCGCCATCTCCTGCGTCTGTTCCTGCGCTGCGGGGTCGGTGGGGACGGGGGTGCCGGTGCCTGCCATGTTTCGACACTACGGCCACGCGGTGACAGCGGGCACGACAGCCCGGGCACGCCCGTACGGCGTCGGGCAGCCGGGGGCAGGCTCGTCGGCGCGGGGGCGGGGGCCGTCCGGGCCTGGTCGTGGCAGTGGAGGAGAAGGGCCATGGCACGGCCCGCACACGGCGTGAGCCCGTTCGAGCCGCTGCTCCCCCTCCCTCGCCCACCGTGAAACCGATCACGGGGCGCGACTGAACCGGAGGGCGCGCCGATGCGTCTCCGAGGTCGAGGACCGACCGGGGAGGGTGCCGTCCGATGCTTGACCTGTTGCGCCGTGTGAGGACCCGCGGGTTCCGCCGACCGCGCCTGCCGCGCACCCGTACCGGGCGGCGGCGGCTGGTGCAGGCGGGGATGGCGGCGTGCGTCCTGGCACTGCTGCCGGCGACCTGGATGCACACGGCCGCGGACGGCCGGCTGCGCACCACCGCCGACGTGCCCCGCACGGACGTCGCCGTGGTCTTCGGCGCGGGCCTGTGGGACGGGGAGCCGTCGCCGTATCTCGCCCGCCGGCTGAACGCGGCGGCCGAGCTGTACCGGACGGGCCGGATCGAGGTGGTCCTGGTCACCGGCGACAACAGCCGTGAGGAGTACGACGAGCCGGACGCGATGCGCGCCTATCTGACCCGGCACGGCGTGCCCGACGCACGGATCGTCAGCGACTACGCGGGCTTCGACACCTGGGACTCCTGCGTCCGCGCGAAGAAGATCTTCGGCGTGGACCGGGCCGTGCTGATCAGCCAGGGCTTCCACATCCGCCGCGCGGTCACGCTGTGCCGGGCGGCCGGAGTCTCCTCGTACGGCGTCGGGGTCGACGACCGGCACGACCTCACCTGGTACTACGGGGGCGTCCGGGAGATCTTCGCCGCGGGCAAGGCGGCGGCGGACGCGGCGTTCCGCCCGGACCCGTACTTCCTCGGGCCGGAGGAGGCCGGGGTGGAGCGGGCCCTGGCGGACATCCACGCCCCGAAAACCGCGGACTGACGGCGCGCATGTCGCCGTAGGCCCACGCCATGACGGACACGGCGCGGATCACGGTGACGCTTCCGACCGAGCAACTCGCCGAAGCGGTGGCTCGTCGACTGCGACACCAGTTGCTCGGCACTGACCTGGTGCGTCATCGGGAAGAGCACGGCTCCTTCACCGAGGAAGAGCCGGCCGAGGCTCGCTTCCGGATCTTCGGGACGCCCGGCGCCGACCGCCGTGTCTGAACGGATGACACCCGCGCCCTCGGTCTCACCGCGCGCCCCCGGTCTCGGGGAGGTCGCCGTACCCGGTGTGTGACCGGGGGCGGTGCGGGGCGTAACACGGAGGGCGCAGGGGGTGGGCGGTATGGAGAGTTCCGGGACGCCCGCGCACTGCCCGTACTGCGCGCTGCAGTGCGGGATGAATCTGGTGCCCGGTGCGGCCGGGACCGTCGAGGTGCGGGAGCGGGCGGACTTTCCGGTGAACCGGGGGGCGCTGTGCGGGAAGGGGCGTACGGCGCCCGCCGTGCTGTCGTCGAGCGTGCGGCCGGCCTCGCCGCTGGTGCGGTCCGAGGGGGGTGTGCTGGTGCCGGGGCCTCCTGGGAGGAGGCGCTGGAGCGGGTCTCCGAGGGGCCGGGGCGGGCGCGTGCGGAGTACGGGTGGAGGCGGTGACGCCGTGAGCGGGTCACCCGTTCACAGGCGCGCGGTGCGCCTTTCGGCTTCTTTCCCCCGGACGGGGTCACCGTACGTCGGTGACCTGCCGGAACAGCAGGCGGGCAGGGCCCGGCCGGGCGGGCCCGACACCCGTTCACCGCATTCCTGACCTTCCTTCAGGAAGCGCGCCGTGCCCGGTGGCACTTACCTCGGACAGGCAGGGACGCGACTGACGGCGGCACATGGGGGTGCTGCGGGCGTGACCCCTGCGTGAGCTCGAGGGAGCATCGATGCGAGGTATCGCCCGGTTGCCGACCTGCCTGCCCGGTGTGGCCGGTCTGGCCGGCTCCGCGCTCGCTCTGGCCGCCGTGGGGCTGCTCGTCGCCCCCGCCGGGTACGCCGGGGAGGCGGACGCCGCCCCGGCGGGGCACTCCCACGGCACGGCGTCCGGGGACCTGGAGGTGTACCCGTCCTCGGTCGTGGCCGGCGCGCAGGTGACGGTGAACACCGCGGCGTGCGGGGACCGCGACACGGTCGCGGGGGACGCCACCGCCGTGGGCGCCGGCCGTTTCACCCTGACGCCGAGCGCGCACGAGCGGGGCTCGATCGGCCGGTTCCGGGTGCCGCCGGGCGCGCAGCCGGGGACGTACGAGATCGTCGCGAAATGCTCCGCCGGCGGGCAGCGGGTGACCGGAGACCTGGTGGTCAGACTGAGGTCCGCGGCCCAGCAGGTGTATCCGCACGGAAGTGTGAAGACGGGGGTCGGCAGTGCCCTGGGCGCCGACCCCGTACAGACCGCGGCCGGCGTGGCGGCGCTCGCCGTCGCCGCCGCGGGCGGTACCTGGCTCCTGCATCGCCGGGCGAGAGGCGACGGGATCTGACGGGCACCCTCCGCTGCCCGTCCACCGGTACCGCATGTCCCCTCCCCCTCCGGGTCCGACGCCCCTCGCGGCCCGGAGGGGGGCACGGGGCCGACTCCGAGGAGATCAGTCCACGATGCCCGACAGGTTCGGCCGGGCCGGCGGCCCGAGCAGCACGGCCATAGCCTCCGTGAGCGTCTTCGCCCTGTGCTGCGGGCTGTGGCTGCTGCGCGACGCGGCCGAGACGCCCGCCCCGCCCCAGCCGTCCGCCGCCCAGGCCCACTCCGGGCGCGTCGGTCTCGTCTCCGGCCGCCCCGCCGCGCTGCCGCCCTCCCCGCCGGACAGGGTCCGCATACCCTCGATCGACGTGGACGCGCCGCTGACGGGCCTCTCGCTGACCGGCACCGGCAGCCTCGACGTGCCGCCGCCCGAGCGGAGGAACCTGGCCGGCTGGTACGAGGCCGGCACCACGCCCGGCGAGCGGGGCACCGCGATCGTCGCGGGCCATGTCGACAACGCCGACGGCCCCGCCGTCTTCTACTCCCTGGGCGCCCTGCACAAGGGCAGCACCGTCGAGGTGGACCGGCAGGACGGCCGCACCGCCGTGTTCACGGTGCACGCCGTGGAGGTGTACGACGCGAGGGACTTCCCCGACGAGCAGGTCTACGGCGCGGCGAAGCGGCCCGAACTGCGGATCATCACCTGCGGCGGCGGCTGGTCACGCGGTACCGGCTACCGGGGCAACGTCGTCGTCTACGCCCACCTGACGGGCAGCCGCGGCCACTGACGCACGCCGGGGCGCGACGCGCGTGGCCCCCTGCCTGAAGTTCCGCGGCCCGTCTGAAGTTCCGCGGCCCTGCGGCCTCAGGCCAGCCACTGTTCGTACGCCATGTTCGCCACCAGGGCGAAGACGACCGTCAGCAGGACGACGCGGACGAAGCCGCTGCCCTTCTTCAGGGCCGTGTGGGCGCCGAGCGTGCCGCCCGCGAGGTTGAACACGGCCATCAGGGCCGCCAGCTGCCACAGCACCGCGCCCTGCCAGGCGAACATCGCCAGCGCGCCCGCGTTGGTGCAGCAGTTGACGATCTTCGCGGTGGCGGAGGCGGTGACGAGGTCGAGGTGGAGCAGCGCGGTGAGCGCCAGGACGAGGAACGTGCCGGTGCCGGGGCCGATGAGACCGTCGTAGAAGCCGATGCCCAGGCCGCCGAAGCCGATCGCGGCGAGGACGCGGCGGCGCGAGACCGGGCCGGGGGCGGGCGCGGTGCCGAAGGACGGACGGAGGATGACGAAGGCGGCCACGGCGAGCAGCACCACCATGATCACCGGTTTGAGGACCTCGGTGCTCATCCCGGCGGCGAGGAAGGCGCCGCCCGACGACCCGGCGAGGGCGGCGAGACCGATGCGTACGGCGGTACGGACGTCCACCGGGGCCTTGCGCGCGTAGGTGATCGCCGCGCCCGTGGTGCCGACGATGGCGACCGCCTTGTTGGTGCCCAGCGCGTGCGCGGCCGGGGTGCCGGCGGGCAGGCCCAGCAGCAGGGCCGGCAGGAGCAGCAGTCCGCCGCCACCGACCACGGCGTCGATCCAGCCGGCGGCGAGCGCCGCGAGGCAGAGGAGGACGACGGTGGTCAGCGAGATGTCGGGCATGGCCGTGACCCTATGGACCGGATAGTTGCGCCGTCCATCGAGATGAGCGTTTCCTGAGGTTGAGCCTCCTCACACCCGCCCCTCGCCCCCGCTGAGGGCAGCGTTCCGCGCGGGAAACAGAGGTGATGTCACCGGGTGACACCCGCACCGCGGTCTCGGGGGCATGACCTCGGACGAGCGTGTGGTGGTGATCGACGCCGGCCTCGCGGGCGTACGTCTCGCCCGGCGGCTCGGCGAGCTCGGCACGCCGGTGACGCTGATCGGCGACTGCGTGCAGCGCGCCGGCACGGTGTACGGGGTCGCCGCCCCGGCCCTGGAACAGGCCGACGCGCTCGCCGCGCTGCTCGCCGGGTACACCGGCGTCCGCTGCGCCGGCGCGGCGGTCCTCTCCCGCGGCCTGACCGGCACCCATCGCGGCCGCCCCTTCGCCGCCTCCCCCTCCTGAAGCAGCGCTTCGACCTCAAGACGGGCCGGTGCCTGGACGACGACACGGTCCGGGTCACGGCCCATCAGGTGAAAGCAGCCTGACCTGGCGGGACGGGCCCGTCGGGGCCCGGGGGCTCACCGGACACCGGACACCTCGTACGTCACCCCCGTCAGCTCCTCCGAGGCAGCCCAAAGCCGCTCCCCCATCGCGTCGTCGAGGGTCCAGGGTGCCCGCCAGGACGGTGCGGGCGCCCCGCGCCACAGGGCGAAGGAGGGGCCGATGAACGCATCGGGGCGTATGCCGGGCCTGGTCGCGGCGTACAGCAGGGGCAACGCACCGGCCTCGGCGGACTGGGCGACGATCCGGTTGCCGAGCCGCATCACCCGCTCGGCTGTCCGGCGTCCCTCGGCCCGCGGCCCCGCGATCTGGAGGTTGGTGGCCGCGTACCCGGGATGAGCGGCCGCCGCCACCACGTCACTGCCGTGTGCCGCCAGTCTGCGGGCCAGTTCGTGCGTGAAGAGCAGGTTGGCCGACTTGGAGCGGGCGTAGGCGACCCAACGCCGGTAGCCACTTTCACTGTTGAGATCGCGCGCATCGATGTTGGCCATCGCGTGGGCCATGCTGGACACGGTCACGATCCGCGCGCCCGGCGCCGCGAGCAGCGTCGGCAACAGCAGTCCGGTGAGGGCGAAGTGCCCCAGGTGATTGACCCCGAACTGGGTCTCGAACCCGTCCGCGGTCGTCCCGTGGGGCAGCGCCATCACCCCGGCGTTGTTGAGCAGCAGATCGACCCGCTCGTCCGAAAGGGCGGTCGCGAACTCCCGTACGGAGGCCAGGTCCCCGAGGTCCAGTCGCCGCACCTCGGCCTCGGCGCCCGGCACCTCGCCGCGCAACAGGTTCAGGGCGTCCCGGCCGCGCGCCTCGCTCCGGCAGGCGAGCACCACCCGTGCCCCCGCACGGGCCAGTTCCCTCGCCGCGACGAGACCGAGCCCGCTGTTGGCCCCGGTGATGACGGCCAGGCGCCCTCTCTGATCGGGAATGTCGTTCGCGTTCCATCCGGACACGACCGGACTCCCTCCGCCACCGTCGCACCTGTACGGACCACCGCGGTCAGCCTACGAGAGCCGGGCATCCGCCGCGCGGCAGCCGGTCATCCCCCCGCACGATCCCGTCCATGGCATGTTCATTCCATGCGCCTAGGTTCCCCACCGCACGGCCCCGCCGCCGACCGGCGGCAGGACGGTTCACGACACCTCTGGGAGCGGCAATGGAACGTCGTACCTTCCTTCGCGCGAGCGCCATGGGCGGCACCGGCGCGGTCCTCGGCGGCGCACTCTGGCACAGCGCCGCGTACGCGGCGCCCGCCCAGCCCGGCACGGGCCCGTACGGTGCGCTCGGCACGGCGGACGCCAACGGGATCCGGCTGCCGGCCGGGTTCACCAGCAGGGTGATCGCCCGTTCCGGCCAGCAGGTCCCGGGCACCTCGTACACCTGGCACAACGCCCCTGACGGCGGCGCCTGTTACGCGGACGGCAGCGGCTGGATCTACGTCTCCAACTCGGAGATCAACCCGTCCGGCGGCGCGGGCGCGGTGCGTTTCTCGGCCACCGGCGCCGTCACGGGCGCGTACCGCATCCTGTCCGGCACCCGGCAGAACTGCGCGGGCGGCAGCACCCCGTGGAACACCTGGCTGTCCTGCGAGGAGGTGGACCGCGGCTACGTCTACGAGACCGACCCGTGGGGGACGAAGGCGGCGGTGCGCCGGGACGCGATGGGCCGCTTCAAGCACGAGGCGGCGGCCGCCGACCCGGTCCGCGGGGTCGTCTACCTGACCGAGGACGTCTCGGACGGCTGCTTCTACCGCTTCCGGCCGACGACGTGGGGCGACCTGTCCTCCGGCACGCTGGAGGTACTGGTGGGGGGCAGCGGCACCAGCGGCCCGGTGGGCTGGGCGCGGGTCCCCGACCCCTCCGGCGCCACCGCCACCCGCAACCAGGTCTCCGGCGCCAAGCGCTTCAACGGCGGCGAGGGCTGCCACTACGCGAACGACACCTGCTGGTTCACCACCAAGGGCGACAACCGCGTCTGGCAGTACAACGCGTCCGCCCAGACCATCGAACTCGCCTACGACGACTCCCTGGTGCCGGGCGGCGCCGCTCCCCTGACCGGCGTCGACAACGTCACCGGTTCCTCCTCGGGCGACCTCTTCGTGGCCGAGGACGGCGGCAACATGGAGATCTGCGTGATCACCCCCGAGGACGTCGTGGCCCCCTTCCTCCGGGTGGACGGCCAGTCCGGCTCGGAGATCACCGGCCCGGCCTTCTCCCCGGACGGCACCCGCCTGTACTTCTCCAGCCAGCGCGGCACGAGCGGCAGTTCGTCCGGCGGCATCACCTACGAGGTGAAGGGCCCGTTCCGCGCCTAGCCACTTCCCGCCCGTGCGGGCGCGGTGCACAGCACGCGCCCGCACGAGCGGAGAGCTACCGTCCGGTCACGTCACGTTCGCGTCACGGGTCCACGAAACCTCCACACCCTCCCCCGGTCACTCCCCTACCGTCGGCAGCTCACACCCGGCAGACCGCCCCGGACAGGGGCATGCTGCTGGATATCCGCACATGGCTGGGAGTTTCCCCGTGAACCTGTCCTGCAAGTCCGCCGCCGTGACCGTCGCCGCGCTCGCACTGGCCACACTGCCCGTCACCACCGCCGCGGCCCACGAGGGCAGTCACCCGTTCAAGAACTGCACCGAGGCGTACGACGCCGGGTACTCCGACATCGAGGTGGGCGACGAGCACTACGGCAAGCACCTGGACCGCGACGGCGACGGCGTCGGCTGTGACAAGGCGCCCGCGGGCTTCGTCCCCGCCGACGACAAGGGCGGCGGTTCGCACGACGACGGCACCACCGGCTCCGACGCCGGCGACAAGGGCACCACCGAAAAGGGCGGCGGCACCGACCTCGCCGAGACCGGCGGCAACAGCGCCACCCCGTACCTCGCGGCCGGCGGCGCGGCCGTCGTCCTCGCGGGCGGCGCCGTCCTGCTCGCCTCCCGCAGGCGCCGCAGCACGAACTGACCCGAAGCCTCGACGCGGCGGCTCCCCGCCCGGGGCGCCGCCGCGTCGGCGTCCTCAGGGCTCCGAACAGAACGAGAGTCCGACCACCGCGGGCGTCTCCCCCGGCCGTGCGCACACGGCTGCCGTGGATGGCCGAACGGGTGAGTGCCGCCCGGTTCACCGGCTTTCGGGGAAGGCACTCCAAAAGTGCCTTCCATCCCTCCCAGGAGAGCCCCCATGACTCAAGTCGCCGACTACGTGCTCCAGCGCCTGTCCGAGTGGGGCGTGAAGCGGGTGTACGGCTATCCGGGTGACGGCATCAACGGTCTGCTCGGCGCGTTCGACCGGGCCGACGGCGACCCGGAGTTCATCCAGGCGCGGCACGAGGAGATGGCCGCGTTCATGGCCTGCGCGCACGCGAAGTTCACCGGTGAGGTCGGCTGCTGCACGGCGACCTCCGGTCCGGGCGCGGTGCACCTGCTCAACGGTCTGTACGACGCCAAGCTCGACCACCAGCCGGTGGTGGCGGTGGTCGGCCAGCAGAAGCTGCTGTCGCTGGGCACCCACTACCAGCAGGAGATCGCGCTCGACCAACTGTTCGCGGACGTTTCGGAGTTCTGCCAGATGGTCGTGCACCCGGGCCAGGTCCGGCACGTGATCGACCGCGCCTTCAAGACGGCGCTGACCACCCGGGGCGTCGCCACGATCATCATCCCGAACGACGTGCAGGAGGAGGACGCCATGCCCTCCCCGCCGAAGGCGCACGGCTCGGTCTTCTCCAGCGTCGGCTGGAGCCGGCCCCGGGTCCTCCCCGACCCCGGGGAGCTGCGCAAGGCCGCCGACGTCCTCAACTCCGGCAAGAAGGTCGCCATGCTGGTCGGCCAGGGCGCGGCGGAGGCCGAGAGCGAGGTCGTGGAGGCCGCGGAGCTGCTGGGCGCCGGCGTGGCCAAGGCCCTGCTGGGGCGTGAGGTGCTGCCGGACGACCTGCCGTTCGTGACCGGCCCCATCGGGCTGCTGGGCAGCAAGGCCAGCGACAACATGATCCAGGGCTGCGACACCCTGTTCATGATCGGCAGCAGCTTCCCGTACGCGGAGTGGCTGCCGGACGAAGGGCAGGCCCGGGGCGTGGAGATCGACATCGACGGCCGCATGATCGGCATCCGCTACCCCATGGACGCCCACCTCGTGGGCGACTCCAAGGAGACCCTGCGCGCCCTGATCCCCCTGCTCCGGCGCAAGGAGGACCGCTCCTGGCGGAAGAAGATCGAGAAGGACGTCGTCGAGTGGAACGACCTGTGCGAGCGGTGGGCCGCCCAGCACTTCGGCGACACCATCAACCCCCAGTCCGTCGCCGCCGAACTCTCGCCGCGGCTGCCGGACGGCGCCATCCTGACCGCCGACTCCGGCTCGGGCACCAACTGGTGGGCACGCCACCTCAAGCTCCGCGACGGCATGCGGGCCTCGCTGTCCGGCACGCTGGCGACCATGGGCCCGGGGACGCCGTACGCGATCGCGGCGCGCTTCGCGTACCCGGACCGGCCGGTGATCGCCTTCATCGGGGACGGCGCGTTCCAGATGAACGGCATGAACGAGATGATCACCGTCAAGCGGTACCTGGACCGCCTGTCCGGACCGGCCCCGCTGATCTTCTGCGTGTTCAACAACCAGGACCTCAACCAGGTCACCTGGGAGCAGCGCGCCATGGCCGGCGACCCGAAGTACCCGGGCTCCCAGACCATCCCCGACGTCCCCTACGCCGCCTACGCCGAACTCCTCGGCCTCAAGGGCATCGTCTGCACCCGCCCCAAGAAGGTCGGTGCCGCCTGGGACGAGGCGCTCGCCGCCGACCGGCCCGTGGTCCTGGAGTTCAAGGTCGACGCGGAGATCGCACCGATCCCGCCGCACATCATGAAGACCCAGGCCAAGAAGGCGGCCAAGGCGGCGCTGCACGACCCGGAACTCACCGGCATCGCCACCAAGGGCGTACGCCAGAAGCTCACCGACTACGCCGAGCACCTCCCAGGCCGGGGGAAGAAGTGAGCGCCGCGCAGCGGACCCCGCGCGGTGGACCCCGCCGCCGGACGGGCGGCGGGGAGGTCGTGGTCGTCACCGGGGCGAGCGGCGGGGTCGGCCGGGCCACCGCCCGGGCCTTCGGCGCGCGCGGAAGCTCCGTGGCCCTGCTCGCGCGGGGCGAGTACGCCCTTCAGCGGGCGGCCGACGAGGTGCGGCAGGCGGGCGGACGCGCACTGCCCCTGGTCGTGGACGTCGCCGACGCTCAGGCCGTGGACGCCGCCGCGGCCCGGGTGGAGGAGGAACTCGGGCCGATCGGCGTCTGGGTGAACGCCGCCTTCACGACGGTCTTCGCCCCCGTCCAGGAGGTCCGGCCGGAGGAGCTGAAGCGGGCCACGGAGGTGACCTACTTCGGTTTCGTGCACGGCACCCGGGCCGCCCTGCGGCACATGACGCCGCGCGATCGCGGCACCATCGTCCAGGTCGGTTCGGCCCTGGCCCGGCGCAGCGTCCCGCTCCAGGCGGTGTACTGCGGGGCCAAGCACGCCATCCAGGGGTTCACCGAGTCGCTGCGCTGCGAGCTGCTGCACGACCGCAGCGGGGTGCGGGTGACCATGGTCCAGATGCCCGGGCTCAACACGCCCCAGTTCAGCTGGGTCCTCACCCGGCTGCCCCGGCACCCGCGCCC
This sequence comes from Streptomyces sp. M2CJ-2, assembly GCF_016757295.1. Taxonomy (NCBI): domain Bacteria; kingdom Bacillati; phylum Actinomycetota; class Actinomycetes; order Kitasatosporales; family Streptomycetaceae; genus Streptomyces; species Streptomyces sp. M2CJ-2. The sequence goes on from NZ_JAESIF010000059.1 coordinate 35,319, forward strand.
CGTGGCACCCGTCTACCAGCCCGAGGTCGCCGCCGAGGCGGTCCTGTACGCCGCGGACCATCCGGAGCGGCGCGAGTACTGGGTCGGCGGGTCCACCGTCGCCACCCTGCTCGGGCAGAAACTCGCCCCCGGGCTGCTGGACCGCTACCTGGCCCGGACCGGTTACGACGCGCAGCAGACGGACCGGCCCGTCGATCCGTCGCGGCCGGTCAACCTCTGGAAGCCGCCGGACGACACCGCTCCGGCCGACTACGGCGCGCACGGCGTCTTCGACGACGAGGCCCACCCGCGCAGCCTCCAGTTCTGGCTCTCCCGCCACCGCCCTGGGGGCGGCCGTCGTCGCTCTCGGCGTCCGCGCGGCACGCCGCTGCTGAGGAGGGCGGCGGCCGAGGGGCGGTATTCCCCCGAAGGCATGAAGGCATGAAGGCATGAAGGCATGAAGGCATGAAGGCATGAAGGCACGAGAAACGGCGGCACCCCCGCACGGGTGCCGCCGTTTCCCTTCGTGATCCGGAGCCGTCGCCGATCGGTGAGGGTGGTCGGGTGACAGGCGACGGCTCCGGGGCTCGACTCGCCCCAGAGGGCTCAGCGGTGGTCGCTGCCGTTCGAGGTGACCGCGGCGCGGCCGGCCTCCAGGCGGGCGACGGGGATGCGGAACGGGGAGCAGGAGACGTAGTCCAGGCCGACCTGGTGGAAGAAGTGGACCGACTCCGGGTCGCCGCCGTGCTCGCCGCAGACGCCGAGCTTGAGGCCGGGGCGGGTGGCGCGGCCGGCCTCGGCGGCGAGCTTCACCAGGGAGCCGACGCCGTCCTTGTCGATCGTCTCGAACGGGGAGACGCCGAAGATGCCCTTCTCCAGGTAGGCCGTGAAGAAGCTGGCCTCCACGTCGTCCCGGCTGAAGCCCCACACCGTCTGGGTGAGGTCGTTGGTGCCGAAGGAGAAGAACTCGGCGGCCTCGGCGATCTGGCCGGCGGTCAGGGCGGCGCGCGGCAGCTCGATCATCGTGCCGATGGCGAGCTTCAGCCGCGTGCCGGTGGTCTTCTCGACCTCCGCGATGACCTGGTCGGCCTCCTCGCGGACGATCTCCAGCTCCTGGACCGTGCCGACCAGCGGAATCATGATCTCGGCGCGCGGGTCGCCCTTGGCCGCCCGGCGCTCGGCCGCCGCCTCGGCGATGGCCCGCACCTGCATGGTGAACAGGCCGGGGATGACCAGGCCGAGGCGGACTCCGCGCAGGCCCAGCATCGGGTTCTGCTCGTGCAGCCGGTGCACGGCCTGGAGCAGGCGCAGTTCGTTCTCGTGCGGCTCCTGCCGGGACTCGGCGAGGGCCACGCGGACCGACAGCTCGGTGATGTCGGGCAGGAACTCGTGCAGCGGCGGGTCGAGGAGTCGGACGGTGACCGGGAGGCCGTCCATCGCCTCGAACAGCTCGACGAAGTCCTGCTTCTGGTGCGGCAGCAGCGCCTTGAGGCACTCCTCGCGCTCGGCCTCGGTGTCGGCCAGGATCAGCCGCTCCACCAGCTCGCGCCGGTCGCCGAGGAACATGTGCTCGGTGCGGCACAGGCCGATGCCCTGGGCGCCGAAGCGGCGGGCGCGCAGCGCGTCCTCGGCGTTGTCGGCGTTGGCGCGCACCCGCAGCCGGCGCTTGCGGTCGGCGAAGGCCATCATCCGGTGGACCGCCTCGACCAGTTCGTCGGCGTCGTCGGCGCCCGGGTGCATCCGGCCCTCGAAGTACTCCACGACCGGGGACGGCACGACGGGTACCTCACCGAGGTAGACCTTGCCGGTGGAGCCGTCGATGGAGATCAGGTCGCCTTCCTCGACGACGTGCCCGCCGGGGACGGTCATCCGGCGGCGCTTGGTGTCGACCTCCAGCTCCTCCGCGCCGCACACACAGGTCTTGCCCATGCCGCGGGCGACGACGGCGGCGTGCGAGGTCTTGCCGCCCCGGGAGGTGAGGATGCCCTCGGCGGCGATCATGCCGTCCAGGTCGTCGGGGTTGGTCTCGCGGCGGACCAGGATGACCTTCTCACCGGAGCGGGACCACTTGACGGCCGTGTACGAGTCGAAGACCGCCTTGCCGACCGCCGCGCCCGGCGAGGCCGCGATGCCGCGCCCGATCTTCTCGACCTTCGCCTCGTCGTCGAAGCGCGGGAACATCAGCTGGGCGAGCTGGGCGCCGGTGACGCGGGTGAGCGCCTCGGCCTCGTCGATCAGGCCCTGGTCCACGAGCTGGGTGGCGATCCGGAAGGCCGCGCCCGCGGTGCGCTTGCCGACGCGGGTCTGGAGCATCCACAGCTGGCCGCGCTCGATGGTGAACTCGATGTCGCAGAGATCCTTGTAGTGGTTCTCCAGCGTCTCCATGATCTGCATCAGCTGGTCGTACGACTTCTTGTCGATCTGCTCCAGATCGGCGAGCGGCACGGTGTTGCGGATGCCCGCGACCACGTCCTCGCCCTGCGCGTTCTGCAGGTAGTCGCCGTAGACGCCCTGCTGGCCGGAGGCGGGGTCACGGGTGAAGGCCACGCCGGTGCCGGAGTCCGGGCCGAGGTTGCCGAAGACCATGGAGCAGACGTTGACGGCCGTGCCCAGGTCGTGCGGGATGCGCTCCTGGCGGCGGTAGAGCTTGGCCCGGTCGGTGTTCCAGGAGTCGAAGACCGCGTGGATGGCGAGGTCCATCTGCTCGCGCGGGTCCTGCGGGAAGTCCCGGCCGGCCTCGGTCTTGACGATCTTCTTGAACTTGGTGACCAGCTTCTTGAGGTCGGCGGCCTCCAGCTCGGTGTCGACCGTGACCTTCTTGGCCGTCTTCGCCGCCTCCAGCGCGTCCTCGAAGAGGTCGCCGTCGACGCCGAGGACGGTCTTGCCGAACATCTGGATGAGACGCCGGTAGGAGTCCCAGGCGAAACGGTCGTCGCCGGCCTGCTTGGCCAGACCCTGTACGGACTTGTCGGAGAGGCCGATGTTCAGGACGGTGTCCATCATGCCGGGCATGGAGAACTTCGCCCCGGAGCGGACCGACACCAGGAGGGGGTTGTCGGGCTGGCCGAGCTTCTTGCCCATCGCCGCTTCGAGTGCGTCGAGGTGCGCGCTCACCTCGTCACGCAGTGCCGCCGGCTCCTCACCGCTGTCCAGGTAGACCTTGCAGGCCTCCGTGGTGATGGTGAAGCCGGGAGGGACGGGAAGACCCAGATTGGTCATCTCGGCGAGGTTCGCACCTTTCCCGCCGAGCAGGTCCTTGAGGTCCTTGTTGCCCTCGGTGAAGTCGTAGACGAACTTCACGCCCTCAACGCTCCCGCCCTGCTGGGCTCCATGGAGATCTTTGTTTTCCGACACGGGTCTCGACTCCTCGAGGACGCGGTGGCTGCCCTGACGAGCAGGAACATACCCAGATCAAAGGCGTATGGGTACGTCCACACGTCCACCATGCGGCTGGGACCCCTCCGCCGCCACTGGATCAAAAGTCAAAGACAAGTCAAGGTTCGGCAAGAAATTGCCGCCTCATGTGTTCACTTCTTGAACGTGGCGATTCCGGATTGGGGCGCTCTACGCGCTCACCTGAGCAACGATCGGCACGTCTGATTTCGCTCGATGAACGATCAAAGGGTGGCACTGGGTGCCGCCCTTTGAGAAATGCAGCCACTCATGATCCGCTCATTTGAGCGGACCCCTTATCAAGGGTGGCGAGAATCACGCTGCCGCAGTCGCCGGGATTTCACCATGCGGACGTCTCCCGTACCTCCGGTCCCCACGGGGAGACGGACCGTTGAACGAACCGGTCGGCACGCCCGTACGGAACTGCGGCGGATCCGGACCCCCACGCCGGGTCCGCCTCCTCACCGGGTTTTGCACGGAAGGACCTCCGGGTGCCTGTCTTCACACGCCTGCGCCGGCCGACACGGACCACCGAAGAGCAACGAGGGGACGAGAAGCAGAGGGAGGAGACCCGCCCCACCCCTCCAGCCCTCCGCACCCTCCGCGCCCTCCGCGCCTTCCGTGCCTTTCACTCCTTCCGCAACCGCTACGCCGCTCTGCGCGACCGGCACCCCCGCGCCGCGCGCGCCGCCCGCCGGACCCTGCACGTCCTCGCCGCCCTGCTGGTCGTCGGCGCCCTCCTGCTGCCCGACACCGCCGACGCCCTGCGCCTCGACCGGTTCGCCCGGATACCGGCCGAGGCGATCATCGGGGCCGCGCTGCTCCCCGCCCTGCCGCGCCGGCCCCGGATCGTCGCGGCCGCGCTGTACGGGGTCGGCCTCGCCGTGCTGACCGTGCTGAACCTGCTGGACATCGGGTTCAACGAATACCTGGGCCGGGGCTTCAACCTGGTCCTCGACTGGGGGCTGCTCGACGACGCCCAGGCCTATGTCGGGGACTCGATGGGCCCCGCGACCGCCACGGCCGCCACCGTCGGCGCGGTCGCCCTCGCCCTGTTCCTGGTGGTCGTGATGGCGCTGGCCGCCGTCCGGCTGAGCGAGCTGCTGGCCCGGCACCGCGCGCGGGCCGCCCGGGGCGCCCTCGTCGCGGGCACCGTGTGGATCACCTGCACCGCCCTCGGCCTGCAGGTCCTCGGTGCGCCGATCGCCTCGGACCGGGCCTCCGCGGCGGCGAAGGCGCAGGCCCGGCGCGTGGTGGACACGCTGCGCGACGAGGCGGAGTTCGAGAAGGTGGCGCGTTCCGACGTCTTCGCGGCCACACCTCCCGGCGGGCTCCTGCCCGACCTGCGCGGCAAGGACGTGCTCATCACGTTCATCGAGAGCTACGGCCGCACCGCCCTGGAGGACCCGGTGATCGCCCCCGGCGTCACCCGCACCCTCGACACCGGCACCGAGACCCTCGCGAAGGCGGGGTACCGGGCCCGCAGCGGCTGGCTGACGTCGGCGACGTTCGGCGGCAGCAGCTGGCTCGGCCACTCGACGGCGTTGTCCGGCCTGTGGATCGACAACCAGCAGCGCTACCGCACCGCCACCGCGAACGACCGCCTCACCCTCACCAAGGCGTTCGGGAAGTCCGGGGCGTGGGACACCGTCGGCATCATGCCGGGTGTCCAGAAGAACTGGCCCGAGGCGAAGTGGTTCGGCCTCGAGAAGGTCTACAACGCCTTCCAACTGGGTTACCAGGGGCCGAAGTTCAGCTGGTCGACGATGCCGGACCAGTACACCCTCGAAGCCTTCCAGCGCCTGGAGCACGGCAAGGAGCGCGACCGGGGCAAGAACCTGATGGCGGAGATCATCCTGACCTCCAGCCACCAGCCCTGGGCGCCCCTCCCCGAGATGGTCGGCTGGGACGAACTCGGCGACGGCTCCGTCTTCGGCCCCATCCAGAAGGCGGGGAAGGAACCCGGCAGCCTGATGACGGACGCCACCAAGTCCCGTCAGGAGTACGGCAGGTCGGTCACGTACTCGGTGACCGCCCTCACCCGGTGGCTGGAGCGCTACGGCACCGACGACACCGTCCTCGTCTTCCTCGGCGACCACCAGCCCCTCGCCCGGGTCAGCGGCCTGCGGGCGAGCCGGGACGTGCCGGTGACGCTCGTCGCCAAGGACCCGAAGGTGCTGGAGAAGATCGCCGACTGGAACTGGACGGAGGGCCTCCGGCCGGCCGAGGACCCCCCCGTGTGGAAGATGGACGCGTTCCGTGACCGTTTCCTGAAGGCCTACGGCTCCGTCCCGCACCCCTAGTGCTGCGTTCCTCAAAGGAAGTAAATAAAACGGCGGCGTAGTGTGCGGGTCGGTGGTGCGGGGCGTCCC
>NZ_JAESIF010000006.1:0-204210 GCF_016757295.1 Streptomyces sp. M2CJ-2
TGCCGGAGCGCATGACCCCGCAGTGACGGCGACGCCGCTGCGGTGACCACCGCGCCGGCCGCCACCGCCCGCCCCGAGGGGCGGGCCCGGCCCCGCACCTGACAGCGGGCCGGGCCCGCCCCTCGGGCACGTCCGGAACACGGTGGGGATCCGGACAATCACCCACCGCGAGACCCCCACCGAACCTCGGGACCCCTCCCCGTGACCTCCCGCCCCACTTCGGGCGACAATGGCGGAAACACCTGGCACTCTGCGCACATCGAACCGAACAGACCGGGCGCCGGCCGGCGTGGACTGTGGGGTCGTGCGCGATCGCTCATGACGCCGACGTGACAGGCGCCTGAAACGGTTTGCCGAACATGCGTAGGGTGCAGACAGCTCAAAAGAAGGAGTGCGCCGGACAGCGGCGCACGCACCGGGTACGGGACGACGGGCGAAGGAGGGAGCCGGAGCGATGGGCGACCACAAAGAGCAGCCTCTGCGGGTGGGCGCGGCCGTGCGGCGGCGACGCCGGGCGCTGGACCTCACCCTTGCCGTCGTGGCCGAGCGCAGCGGGCTGTCGGTCCCGTTCCTGAGCCAGATCGAGAACGAGCGCGCGCGCCCCAGCCAGAGCTCCCTGGAGAAGGTCGCCGACGCCCTGCGCACCACCGCGGTGGAACTGCTCGCCGCCGCCGACCCGGCGTGCAGCGTCGACGTCGTCCGCGCGGAGGACACCGAGCCGCTGCTCGAACCGCGTGTCCGGTCCCTGGTGCGCGGTCATCACCAGATGCACGCCTCCGAGTTCACCGGCGACCACGACGCCGGACGTGAATTCCAGTTCCGCAACGACCAGTTGATGTACGTGGCGGACGGCGCCGTGGAGATCGAGGCGGAGGGCCGCGCCTACCGCCTCGGCCGCGGCGACACCCTGTACCTCACCGGAGGCGTCCGGCACCGGTGGCGGGCCACGGTCGCGGAGACCCGGCTGATCGTGGTCGCCGTCGCGGAGCACATCGAAGCGGTCCGGGACAAGCCCCGCCGATGAGTTCCGCACGGATCGTCTCCCTCGTCCCGTCCCTGACCGAGGCCGTGGCGCTCTCCGCCCCCGGCGCCCTGGTCGGCGCCACCGACTGGTGCACCCACCCGGCCGATCTCGACGTCGTGCGGATCGGCGGCACGAAGAACCCGAAGGTGGAGCGGATCGCCGCCCTCGCCCCCGACCTGGTGATCGCCAACGAGGAGGAGAACCGTCCGTCCGACCTCGCCGACCTGCGCGCGGCCGGCCTCGAGGTGCTGGTGACGGAGGTGCGGACGCTGCCCCAGGCCTTCGGCGAGCTGGCCAGGGTGCTCACGGCGTGCGGCGTGGACGCGCGCCCCCGGTGGCTGGACGACGCCGAAGCGGCCTGGGAGGCCGTGGCGTCCCCGAAGACGCGCCGGAGCGCGGTCGTGCCCATCTGGCGGCGGCCCTGGATGGTGCTGGGCCGGGACACCTTCGCCGGCGATCTGCTGTCCCGCCTCGGCGTCGACCACCTTTACGCGGATCACCGGGAACGCTATCCCCGCGTCCCCCTGGACGCTTTGCGCGCGGCGGCCCCCGACCTCGTCGTGCTGCCCGACGAGCCTTACCGCTTCACCGCCGACGACGGCCCGGACGCCTTCCCGGGAGCGCCGTGCGCGCTGGTCGGCGGCCGGCATCTCACCTGGTACGGGCCGTCGTTGGCGGAAGCCGCGACGGTGCTGCCCCGGGAGCTGCGGGCAGCGCGCCACTGACGCACCACCGTCAGGGCATAAGCTGACCTTATGAGCGCAACGGACGACGGCCGTGCGGGACCCAGGTCCGTGACCGCCGGAACCCTGGCCCACCGGGTGCCGGACCTCGGGGCGCTGGAGCTGCTGCTGGCGGTGGCACGGCTCGGCAGCCTGGGCGGCGCGGCACGCGAACTGGGCATCACCCAGCCCGCGGCCAGCAGCCGGGTCCGGTCCATGGAGCGGCAGCTCGGCGTGGCACTGGTGGACCGCTCACCGCGGGGGTCGCGGCTGACCGACGCGGGCGCGCTGGTCACCGACTGGGCCCGGCGGATCGTGGCGGCGGCGGAGGCCTTCGACGCGGGGGCGCAGGCACTGCGGGACCGCCGGGACTCACGGCTGCGGGTGGCGGCGAGCATGACGATCGCCGAGTATCTGCTCCCGGGCTGGCTGCTCGCGCTGCGTTCGCAGCGGCCGGACACGGCGGTGTCGCTGCTGGCCGGGAACTCCGCGTCGGTCGCGGGGCGGCTGCTGTCGGACGAGGCGGACGTGGGTTTCGTGGAGGGGGTGACGGTGCCGTCGGGCCTGGACTCCACGGTGATCGCCCATGACCGGCTGATCGTGGTGACCGCACCGACGCATGCCTGGGCCCGCCGCCGTCGTCCGCTCGCCACCGAGGAACTGGCGACCACCCCGCTGATCCTGCGCGAGAAGGGCTCCGGCACTCGGCAGGTCCTGGACACCGCCCTGGGCGGTCTGGCCCGCCCGCTGATCGAACTGTCGTCCACGACCGCCGTGAAGGCCGCGGCGGTGAGCGGTGCCGGCCCGGCCGTCCTCAGCGAACTGGCCGTCGGCGAGGAGCTGGCGATGCGCCGTCTGATCCGCATCCCCGTACACGGCGTAGCCCTGGCCCGCGACCTCCGCGCGGTCTGGCCGACCGGCCACCGCCCCACGGGCCCCGCCCGCGACCTGCTGACCCTGACCCGCGGCTGAGCACCGGCCCGCCGTACACCGGGGGAGCGAGAGCCGAGGGGCATGGCGGGTGGGTGGGCGGGTCAGAGTGTCGTGGCCGCTCGGACCAGGTGGCGCACGACGCGTGGGTCTTCGCCCATCTCCGGGTGCCACTGCACGCCCAGTACCCAGTCGGCGGACGGGAGTTCGATCGCCTCGGCCTGGTGGTGGAAGGTCGGCACGGAGGTCTCCTCCGGGACGGCACCGGCGTACAAGGTGCCCGGCACCGGCTTGACCGGGTGGTGGCCGAAGACCCCCGGCGCCTCCGCGTGGCCGTCGAGGTGCTGGACGAGGGTGCCGCCCGGGGCGACGTTCGGCAACCGCATGCCCCGGCAGATCCCGAGCAGTGGGACACGGCGGTCGAGGGCCACCCGGATCAGGGCGAGTTCCCAGGCGTCCCGGGCGCGGGCGGGCGGCCCGGTGCGCGGGTCGGGCTCGGCGCCGTAGTGGACCGGTTCCACGTCCGGACCGCCCGCGACGACCGGCCCGTCGAGCCTGGCCACGGCCGTCGCGGCGTGCCCGTACGTCCGGCGGGAGCATCGCGGCCAGTCCCCCCGCCCGCTGCACCAACCGCGGGTACCCGAGGGGCAGCAGTGCGGCGTCCAGCTGCCACACGCCCCGACGGACCCCGGATTCCACCTATGTGCTGATGCCGATCAGCGGCCTGGCCACCGTGCCGTACTCCTTCGTCGACGCCACCGGCTTCCTCGTGGACGGCGGAATCCCGGGGGTGTACGTCCCATCGCACTAGGGCCTGCGACGGCTTTCCCCCTACAGTGCCCGGATGAGCATGACGCCCGCACCAGGCTGGTATCCCGACCCGCACGCCCCGCACCTGGAACGCTGGTGGGACGGCGCGGCCTGGACCGAGCACCGGCGTGCCCCCGAAGCCTCCGGCGGGCCGGTGCCCCCGTCTCCCGGCGGCACCGGCCGTGCCCGGGCCATCGCCCTCACCACGGCGGCGGCCGTGCTCGTCACCGCGGTCGTCACCGGCGCGGTACTACTGGGCGACGACGGCGACCCGGAGACCAGGACCGGCCCCACCGGCACGGCGTCCGCTCACGCACCGGACAGTGAGACCCCCTCACGGTCCGCACCGGAGTCCGCGTCCGAGTCCGCCGGCGACCCCACCGTCGTCGAGGACCAGCTCAACGGCGTCACCTTCCCGCTCCTCGACGGCTGGGTCCGGCCGCGGCACGTCAGCCGGCACGATGTCGTCATGACCACCCCCGGCACCCACGACTGCCCCGGCGAGGGCAGTGTCTGCCGCTCCGGCATGGTCATCTCCCGCACGGTGACCGCGACCGACGAGACGTCCCCCGAACTGCTCGCCAAGGAGGACATCTCCGACGCCGCCGAGGACGCCTTCGAGGAGGACGCCCTCGACCAGAGCCCCTACGGCGGCATCGCGTCCCACGCGGTCGTCAGGTCCGGCCCGGTCGCGGTGGCGGGCCGCGCCGGGTACCTCGTCCGCTGGCGCGTCACGACCGGCAAGGGGCCCGGCGGCCATGTGCAGTCGCTGGTCTTCCCGTCCAGCGTCGGCACCGAGGCGCCGATCGTCGTCCGCTACGTCTTCGAGAGCGGCGAGGACGCCCCGCCCCTGTCCGACATGGACCGCATCACCGAGGGCATCCGCGCGGTCGGCGACACGGACCCGGGCGGCGGCGTGGGCAGCAGTGTCGGCCCCCGCTCGTGACCCGCGCGGGCCGGATCTCCGGTGTCAGAGGAACGTCATGCCCTCGCCGCGGTACGTCGGTACGGTCGCCGTCACCTCGCCGCCCTCGATCAGCCGCAGCGCCTCGAACCGCTCGCACAACTCGCCCGCCTTGGCGTGCCGGAACCACACCTTGTCGCCGATCAGCAGATCGTCGGCCGGCGGGCCCGACAGCGGCGTCTGGACCTCGCCGGGTCCCTCCCGCGGGTCGTAGCGCAGGCCCTCGGGCAGATACGGCACCGGCAGCCGGTCGGCGCCGGCCGCGCCGGAGGCCGGGTACCCGCCGCCGAGCACCGTCACCACGCCCACACCCGGCCGCCGTACGACGGGCAGGGCGAAGAGCGCAGCCGGACGCCCGGTGAACGACGTGTAGTTGTCGAACAGCCGCGGCACATACAGCCCCGAACCCGCCGCGACCTCGGTGACCGCGTCCTCCTCGGCAGTGAACTGCACACTGCCCGTACCGCCGCCGTTGACGAACTCCAGACCGGGTGCGACCTCCCGCACCGCCCGCACCACCGCCGCACGCCGCCCGGCCAGTTCCCGCCGTGCGGCGGCCTGCATCAGCCGCACGGCCCGGGAGCGCAGCGGCTGCCCGGCCACCGCGTCACCGACGCCCGCGACATGACCCTCGTACGCCATGATCCCCACCAGTTCGAACCCGGGGCGCCGGACCACCGCGCGCGCCGTCTCGGCGACCTGCGCGGGGGAGTGCAGCGGGGAACGCAGCGCCCCGACCCGCACCCGGCCGCCGAGCAGCTTCAGCGAGGTGTCCAACTCCAGGCAGACCCGCACCACTTCGCCGCCGCCCGCGCGTGCGGCGTCGATCAGGTCCAGCTGCGCCGGGTCGTCGACCATGACGGTGACGGCGGAGGCGGCTTCGGGGTCGGCGGCCAACTCGGCGTAGCCCGCGCGGTCGGCGGAGGGATACGCGAGCAGGACGTCGTCGAAACCGGAGCGGGCCAGCCACAGGGACTCGGCGAGAGTGAACGACATGATCCCCGCGAAACCGTCCCGGGCGAGGACCCGTTCGAGCAGGGGGCGGCAGCGCACGGACTTGCTCGCCACCCGGACCGGTTTCCCGCCGGCCCGGCGGAGCAGATCGTCCGCGTTGGCGTCGAAGGCGTCCAGATCCACGATCGCGAGCGGGGCGTCGAGATGGGCGGTGGCCTGGTCGTAACGGGCCCGGTCGGAGGCGAGCACAGTCATGAACGAAGCCTGCCAGACAGGATTACCGCAGGGTAGGGGGATGTTCCGGGCAGATGCCGCGGCCCTGCCGACTGGTTCCCGTTCGATCGGGATCACGCCGTAGAGTGACGCGCACGCCCGGCAGAATCACGCCGGACGAAGGCTCGTGCCGGGATGACGCTCCACCCGTACGGGTATCTCTGCCCGGGACGACTTCGTACCGGGTCCGGCGGCAGACACCGGCCCGCCGCGAGGAAACGGTCCGGGCACGACGAAACGGGGGGTGCATGAGCACGGAAGCGCAGCGCGCCTCCCACCCTCCGCGCCCCACGACCCCTCCGCCGTCGTCCACGCCTCCGCGCCCGCCCCATCCGCCGGGCAGACCGGACGGCACCCGGGAGCCGCACCGGCGGCAGCCGGAAACCGGCGCCGAGGGGACGTCCCCGGAGGCACCCGCCGGGGGGCCGGCGAACGACACCGTGCCGGTCCAGCCCAAGGGCAGGACCGCGGGCGGAACGGGCGCGTTCGACATACGGCGGCCGACGGCACCGTCGCCCGCCGCTTCCTCGCCCGATGCTTCCTCCTCCTTCGGCCTTTCGCGTTCCGGCCTCTCGCCTTCCGACTCCGCGCCGTCCCGGCCCCGGTTCCCGCGCTTCGACACCGGCGGGCCGACAGCCGGTACGCCCGGCCCGGACGGCACGCCTCCGCCGCCGCAGGCCTCCGCCCGCTTCCCGGACACGCCACCGACCGTCGGCCGGGGGGCACCGTCTGCGGGCACCGCCCCGGACGGCTCGACCGCCGTACCGCGGCAGCCCGCCCACCGCCCCACCGTCCGGCACCGGGACACCCCCGCCGAAACCCCGTCGGAGACGACCACCCGCCTGCGCCCGACAGCCGCACCCGCCGAACCGACCCCCCGCACGGCCACCCCGCTCCGGTCGGCCATGCCGCCGCCCCGCCCGGCATCGGACGACGCCTGGGCTCCGGCCCCGCGGCCGGGCTCCCCCGACCCCGCGCTCTCCTGGAGCGGTCCCATGACACCCGGCGGCGCCTTCGGGCCCCACCGGCCCGTCGTGCCGTTCGGGCCGACGGGGGCCGAGGGGTACGACGAGAACGTCCGGCCACGGTTCCTCGGACAGCGGGACCGGTCCCAGATCGTGGCCGCCGCGGTCTGCCTCGTCCTCGGGGTGGGGCTGATGGGCGGCGCCGTCACCGGGAGCTGGCTCGCCGGGGACTCCGGTGAGACAGGTGCCCGCAGCGGCTTCACCGCCGCGGGAAGCCTGTGGCACAGCGTCCCGGTCGACGAGTTGTTCCCGCCCACCGTGCAGGGCAAGGGCGCCGGTCCCGGCGACGCCGACCGGCTCTGGACCCGGATAGCCGTGGCCCCGGACAGCGGCTGCGAGGACGCCTTCGACCCCCTGCTGCGCAAGCTGTTCGCCCCCCTCGGCTGCGAACGCCTGCTGCGCGCCACCTACACCGACGCCACCCAGAGCCACGTCACCACCGTCGGCCTGCTGTTCACCAAGGCCGACGCCGCCGGAATGGCTTCCTTCGCCGACCGTGTCGACAAGGAACGCCTGGACCGCCGCACCGACCTGGTGCCCCTCCCGTACCCCGCGAAGGGCACCGCCGCCGCCGACTTCGGTGCCGGGCAGCGTGCCTCCTGGGCGATCTCCGTCCTCACCGACGCCCCCGTCGTCGTCTACGCCGTCTCCGGCTGGGCCGACGGCCGTACCGTCGAGACCCCGCAGCCCGCCGAGGACGCCATGGAGGCCGGTGCCACCAGCGCCCCCGCCCAGGCGGGCCTCGGCCACGAGGCACAGGGCCTCGCCGACCGCGTCGAACGCGGTCTGCGCAAGAACGTCGGCACGACCACGGAGCAGCCGTCATGAGGTCCGCGACCGCCAGGGCCGCGACCCTGAGCACCCTCCTCGCCGCCACCCTCGCCCTGCTCCCCGTCACCGCCGCGCACGCCGACGGCATCCGTGCCCGGCAGTGGAGCCTGGACGCCCTGCACACCCAGGAGGCCTGGCGCACCACCCAGGGCGACGGCGTCGTCGTCGCCGTCCTGGACACCGGGGTCGACGCCGACCACCCCGACCTCGACGGCAACGTCCTCGAGGGCAAGGACCTGGTCGGCTTCGGCGCCGAAGCCGGCGACCGCGCCTGGGCCCGGCACGGCACCGCCATGGCGGGCATCATCGCCGGTCACGGACACGGCCCCGGGAACGCCGACGGTGTCCTGGGCATCGCGCCCGGAGCGAAGATCCTCCCCGTCCGGGTGATCCTGGAGGACGGCGACCCGTCCCGCGCCGAGGCCCGCCGCACCCGCGGCAACGCCCTCGCCGAGGGCATCCGCTGGGCCGCCGACCACGGCGCCGACGTCATCAACCTCTCCCTCGGCGACGACTCGGCCTCCGCACACCCCGAGCCCGGCGAGGACGAGGCCATCCAGTACGCCCTCCGCAAAGGCGTGGCCGTCGTCGCCTCCGCCGGGAACGGCGGGGAGAAGGGCGACCGCGTCTCCTACCCGGCCGCCTACCCGGGCGTCATCTCCGTCACCGCCGTCGACCGCTACGGCACCCGCGCCCCGTTCTCCACCCGGCGCTGGTACGCCACGGTCAGCGCCCCGGGCGTCGACGTGATCATCGCCGACCCCGACCGCAAGTACTACGAGGGCTGGGGCACCAGCGCCGCCGCGGCGTTCGTCTCCGGCGCCGTCGCCCTGGTCAGGGCGGCCCACCCGGACCTGACCCCGGCCCAGCTCAAGAGCCTCCTGGAGGACACCGCCCGCAACGCCCCCGCCGACGGCCGCGACGACTCCCGCGGCTTCGGCTTCGTCGACCCGGCCGCCGCCATCGAGGCCGCGGCCCGGCTGAAACCCGAGGGCCTGAAGGTGGCGGCCCACGGCGAAAAGCACTTCGGCCCCGGCCCCACGACCGCCGACTCCGACGGCGACACCGCCGACTGGGCCGCACCCCTGGCGGGCGGCGCGGGCGGCGTCCTGCTGGTCGCCACGGTCGTCCTGTGGCGCGGCCGCCGCACGAGCCGCGAGGACGTCTAGACGCGCGAGGACGTCCGGGCCCGCCCGTACGTCCGGTGCCACGAGGACCGAGCGGTGTCACCGGGAGTCAGCCGGCACGGTGCCCGGTGACACCGCTAGGTCCTCGTGAACACCGACACCGCTGCCCGTGCCGCCGCCTCCACCAGCGCGACGCCCCGAGCCATCGTCGCGTTGCCGTCGGACAGCACGGCCACCAGCAGGTCCCGGCCGTCGACCGTGACGCGTCCGACGCTGTTCACGACCCACAGCCCGGTCGCGTCGCGCGGCACCCAGCCGTTCTTCACCGCCCACGCCGAACCGTCCCCCGGACCTCTGCCCGCCAGGACGCCGTCCGCCACGACCGGCACCCCCCACGCCTGGTCCGCGACCACCCCCTCCATCAGCCCTCGCACGTACGCCCGCGAGGCCCCGGTCAGCTCCGAGTCCGCCCCGGCCCCGAACACCTGCCGCAGCAGCAGGAGTCGATCGGCGACGGTGGTCCGGGTCAGCCCCCACCGGGGGCCGTCGCCGCCCGCGGTCCGGGTGAGCCCGAAGCGGGCGTTCGCCGCGTCGAGCCCGGCCGCCCGTCCGATCGAGCGCCACAGCGCCGACGCCGAGTCGTTGTCGCTGTGCCCGATCATCGCGGCGGCGTACGCACGCTCCTCCCCGGTGAGTTCCCGTCCCGCGTCCTGCGCCCCGAGCAGCAGCGCCGCCAGAATGTCGACCTTCACGATGCTCGCGGTGACGAACGCCCGGTCACCGTGGCAGACGCCGACCGCGGTGACCGGATCGAGGACCCCCACCGACACCTCGGCGCCGTCCGCCACCGGCACCGCCGTCATGGCGGCTGTCAGCCGTGTCCCCAGCCCGTCGGACCTCACCGGCACCTCCCGCGCCTCCTGCCCCTTCCGCTTCTCGGCCGCCCCCGTCCGAGCCTGCCACCGACGGCCGCTAGGCTCGAGGACCGTGGCGAACAAGAACATCCCCGACTCGGTCTACCGCGACGACGACGGCTCCGCCGACCCCCGGCTGAGCGCGGCACTCGCCGCGTGGGCCGAGGACGGCAACGCCGTCACCCCGGTACTCGAAGCGCTCAAGGACACCCGGCTGCTGGTCCCGGTGGTGGCCGTGCTCGGCGAGGTCGAGGAGGACGAGCGGGGGCTGCGCCGCGAGAAGACCAGCGACATGGCCGTACCCACCCTGAAGGCGGGCCACCGCACCGCGCTGCCCGCGTTCACCTCCACCGACTCGCTCGCCCGCTGGGATCCGCAGGCCCGCCCCGTCGCCGTACCGCTGCACCAGGCACTGCAGGCCGCCGCGCACGAGAAGGCCGACACGGTCGTACTCGACCTGGCAGGGCCCGTGCCCTTCGAGCTGACCGGGCCGCTGCTGCTCGCGCTCGCCGAGGGGCGCACGACGACCGATCCGCTGGCCGACCCCGCGGTCACCGAGGCCCTGCGCGCGGTCGTCGCCGCGGAACCCGCCGTGCTGCGCGCCCACCTCGGGCCGGGGCAGGCCGACGGCACCCTCGCCCTGGTCCTCGACCCCGCCGCACCCGTGGCCGAGGCGGCCAGGTCCGTGGCACAGCGCCTCGCCGCCGACGAGACACTGAGGGCCCGCCTGGTGCGCGGCCTCGACCTGGCAGTGCTGCCGGCCGAGGCGACGCCGCCGGGCGAGCCCTTCTACGTACGCCCCTGACGGGGCCGGACCCCTCGGACGCCGGGCCCCTCAGACGTAGAGCGGGCCCGTGTACTTCTCACCCGGGCCCTGCCCCGGCTCGTCCCGGACGTGCGAGGCCTCGCGGAACGCCAGCTGGAGCGACTTCAGGCCGTCGCGCAGCGGCGCCGCGTGGAAGGAGCTGATCTCGGTCGCGGACGCGTCCAGCAGGCCGGCCAGCGCGTGCACCAGCTTGCGGGCCTCGTCCAGGTCCTTGTGCTGGTCGCCCTCCTCGGTCAGGCCGAGCTTCACCGCGGCGGCGCTCATCAGGTTGACGGCGACGGTCACGATCACCTCGACCGCCGGGACCTCGGCGATGTCCCGGGTCATGGTGTCGAAGTCGGGGTTGTCGGTGATCTCGGGGGTCTCGAGAGCCGCGGTGTTCTCGGGGGTCTCGGGGGTGTCCGAGGGGGAGGTCTCACTCATGCCCCACACGATAGGGCCAGGCGCGTGTCCTCTTGACAGCAGGAGGCGCGGCGGAGAAGTGCGGGACGGACGGTTAGCGCACCCCTGCGGAAGCTGCTAACCTTGTGTAACGACCGGTCGGACCCGTCTGCCCACGGCATGCGAGCCCGGCCCACAAGTGGAGGCTTTCGAACTCCCACCTGATCGTCTCTGGGGATGACAGGTCACCGGTCAGGCGGTGCCGTTCGGCGGCGATCCGCCCGAAAGTGCGCCCCGCGGTGACCGCGGCGGTGTTCCGGTAGTTCGAGGAGCCCCGCCTGTGATCGTCCGGGGCATTTTTGTTGCTTCGGCGCGGTTAGGTCTAACGAAAACAGACGTTACGCGGCTGTCCGCCAGACCGTCGCGTGGTGCTTATCGAGGAGGATCCATCAGCGCCGAGCCCCGCATCAACGACCGGATTCGCGTTCCCGAGGTGCGACTTGTCGGTCCCAGTGGCGAGCAGGTGGGCATCGTCCCGCTGGCCAAGGCACTGGAGCTTGCGCAGGAGTACGACCTGGACCTGGTCGAGGTCGCGGCGAACGCCCGTCCGCCCGTCTGCAAGCTCATGGACTACGGGAAGTTCAAGTACGAGTCGGCCATGAAGGCCCGTGAGGCGCGCAAGAACCAGGCGCACACGGTCATCAAGGAGATGAAGCTCCGGCCGAAGATCGACCCGCACGACTACGACACCAAGAAGGGTCACGTCGTCCGGTTCCTCAAGCAGGGCGACAAGGTCAAGATCACGATCATGTTCCGTGGTCGCGAGCAGTCCCGGCCCGAGCTGGGCTACCGGCTGTTGCAGCGGCTCGCGGAGGACGTCCAGGACCTCGGGTTCATCGAGTCGAACCCGAAGCAGGACGGCCGGAACATGATCATGGTTCTCGGTCCGCACAAGAAGAAGACCGAGGCGATGGCCGAGGCCCGCCAGGCGCAGGAAGCCCGCAAGGCGGACGCGAAGGCCCACCCCGGCCGCTCGCAGAACGCCGCGGAGGGTGACCACGACGCGGAGACCGAAGCTCCGGCCCAGGCCGCCGCCGAGGCGTGATCCCGGGGGTCCGCCCCCAGGACATAACCGAAACAAGTACGACGCTCCACCGTGCCCGGTTTTCGTGACCGGGCATCGGAGCGCCACCGACGAGGAGATAACGGCGCTATGCCGAAGAACAAGACGCACAGCGGTGCCCGCAAGCGCTTCAAGGTCACCGGCTCCGGCAAGGTGCTCCGCGAGCGCGCCGGCAAGCGCCACCTGCTCGAGCACAAGTCGTCCCGTGTGACGCGTCGCCTCACCGGCAACGCCGAGATGGCCCCGGGCGACGCCAAGAAGATCAAGAAGCTTCTCGGCAAGTGACGTCACGGCGCCCAGGCGCCGTAGGTACGTCAGGACCGGGACCCAATCGATTTCGGGCCGTGTGAGCAACGACCGCGGCCCCGCTACAAGGAGTTAACAAGTGGCACGCGTCAAGCGGGCAGTCAACGCCCACAAGAAGCGCCGGGCGATCCTCGAGCAGGCCTCCGGCTACCGCGGTCAGCGTTCGCGCCTGTACCGCAAGGCCAAGGAGCAGGTCACCCACTCGCTGGTCTACAACTACAACGACCGCAAGAAGCGCAAGGGTGACTTCCGCCAGCTGTGGATCCAGCGCATCAACGCCGCTGCCCGCGCGAACGGCATCACGTACAACCGCTTCATCCAGGGTCTGAAGGCCGCGAACATCGAGGTCGACCGCAAGATCCTGGCCGAGCTGGCCGTGAACGACGCCACCGCCTTCGCCGCGCTCGTCGAGGTCGCGCAGAAGGCGCTGCCGTCCGACGTGAACGCGCCCAAGGCCGCGTGACGCCGCGCCGGCCCTGATCCGGCGTGATCCAACGGACCCGTAGGCGCTGCCTGCGGGTCCGTCGTATGTGCGGAAGTTGCGAGCGAAAGTGAACCGAATGCCCCCCGCCACCCCCGAGTTGATCTCCTCCCGCTCGCCCCGCGTGTCCGCCGCGCGGCGGCTGGCCAAGCGGAACTTCCGGGGCAAGGAGCGGCTGTTCCTCGCCGAGGGGCCGCAGTCCGTACGAGAGGCAGCCGTCCACCGGGCCGCGGCCGGCCGGGACGGCGGTCACCGGCCCGCCGGCGCCGCCACGCTCGTCGAGCTGTTCGCCACGCCGGAGGCCGCCGAGCGGTACGCCGACATCATCGGCGCCGCGCGGGACGCCGGCGCCCGCGTCCACCTCGCGGCCGAACAGGTCATCGCCGACATCTCCACCACGGTCACCCCACAGGGCCTCGTCGGGGTGTGCCACTTCCTGGACACCCCCTTCGAGGAGATCCTCGCCGCCCGGCCCCGGCTCGTCGCCGTTCTCGCGCACGTACGCGACCCCGGCAACGCGGGCACCGTACTGCGGTGCGCCGACGCGGCCGGCGCCGAGGCCGTCGTCCTGACCGACGCCTCCGTCGACCTGTACAACCCCAAGGCCGTACGCGCCTCCGTAGGGTCGCTGTTCCACCTGCCCGTCGCCGTGGGCGTCCCCGTCGAGCGGGCCGTGGCCGCCCTCAGGGACACCGGGGTACGGGTGCTCGCGGCGGATGGCGCGGGCGACCGCGACCTCGACGACGAACTCGACCGGTGCACCATGGGCGGGCCGACCGCCTGGGTCTTCGGCAACGAGGCGTGGGGTCTCCCCGAGGAGACCCGCGCGCTCACGGACGCCGTCGTCCGCGTCCCGATCCACGGAAAGGCCGAGAGTCTGAACCTCGCCACCGCCGCCGCCGTATGTCTCTACGCGTCGGCGCGTGCACAGCGTGCCGCCGGAGGGTGCCGCTCCGTCACCGAGAGCTAGTAGGGTGACCTGCCCGGGGACCCTTCCCCAAGCTTTCGGCCGTGCCCCAGGTTCCCCGGCTTCGCCCGGACCGGGGCACCCGCCGTGAGCACGGGGCACCCCGAGGGAGTTCTGAGAGGTGGGGTACGGGGATGACCGTCGGCACGAGCAGCGCACCGGGAGCACCGGAAGCGGCGCGCCCGCCCGCACCCCGGTCCGCCGGCCCCGCCGAGCTCGGCATCGATCCCGACCAGCTGCCCGACGGACTCGTCGTCGCCGACGAGCACGGCAGGGTGATCTGCTTCAACGCGGCGGCCGCCCGGATCACCGCCGTCCCCGCCGAGCAGGCCCTCGGGCAACGCCTCGACGCGGCCCTGCCGTTGGAGGACCTGGAGGGCCGGCGCTGGTGGCAGCTCACCGACCCCTACGGCGGCCTCGCCATCCGGGTGAGCCAGCCCGAGCGCAATCTGCTGCTGCCCGGCGGCCGGGAGGTCCTCGTCTCGGCACGCTACGTCCGCACCCGCCCCACCGGCCCGGTCCACCGGGTCGTGGTGTCCCTGCGCGACACCGAGGCCCGGCGCCGCACCGAACGCAGCCACGCCGAGCTGATCGCCATCGTCGCCCACGAACTGCGCTCCCCGCTCACCTCCGTCAAGGGATTCACCGCCACCCTGCTCGCGAAGTGGGAGCGCTTCACCGACGAGCAGAAACAGCTGATGCTGGAGACCGTCGACGCCGACGCCGACCGCGTCACCCGGCTCATCGCCGAACTCCTCGACATCTCCCGCATCGACTCCGGGCGCCTCGAGGTGCGCCGCCAGCCCGTCGACATCGGCACGGCCGTCGGACGGCACATCCAGGCGTACGTCGCCGCCGGACAGCCCGCCGACCGGTTCCTGCTGCGGATCCAGCACCCCCTGCCCGCCCTGTGGGCCGACCCCGACAAGGTCGACCAGGTGCTCAGCAACCTGCTGGAAAATGCCGTGCGCCACGGCGAGGGAACCGTCACCATCGACATCACGCCCTCGGCGTCCCCCCGAGACCGGGAGAACGGCGAGCACGCGGCCACGTCGGTCACCGTGAGCGACGAGGGTCCCGGTATCCCGGAGGAGTCCATGAACCGCGTATTCACCCGCTTCTGGCGGGGCAGCAAGCGCGGCGGCACCGGCCTCGGGCTTTACATCGTGAAGGGCATCGTCGAGGCCCACGGCGGCACCATCACCGTCGGCCGTGCCCGCGGCGGCGGCGCGGAGCTCCGATTTACGTTGCCCGTGGCGGCCCCGGCGTATCTCACCTAGAGCGCACCCAGGGCCCCACGGACGCATTCGCCCGCCCTCACCCCGTTAGACTCGGCCTCTGGCCACCATTGTGTCCCGCAGACGGAGACGCTTCGTCCACGAGCCGGTGACGGGGACCATCAGCCAGGGGGCACCTCCCAGCGGTAGCTGGGGGACAAACGGAAGTACGGGAAGAGATGTCGGCACCCAATAAGTCGTACGACCCAGTCGAGGTCGAGGCGTTGAAACCGGAAGAGATCGAGCGCATGCGGGACGAGGCGCTCGCCGCCTTCGCCGCCGCGGACTCCCTCGACGCGCTCCACGAGGCCAAGGTCGCCCACACCGGCGCCGCCTCCCCGCTGGCCCTCGCCAACCGCGAGATCGGCGCCCTGCCCCCGCACGCCAAGGCCGACGCGGGCAAGCGCGTGGGCCAGGCGCGCGGTGCCGTGAACAAGGCCCTCGCCGGCCGCCAGGCCGAGCTCGAGGCCGAGCGCGACGCGCGCGTACTGGTGGAGGAGGCAGTGGACGTCACACTGCCCCACGACCGCGTACCGGCCGGCGCCCGGCACCCGCTGACCACGCTGTCCGAGCGCATCGAGGACATCTTCGTGGCCATGGGCTACGAGGTCGCCGAGGGCCCGCAGGTCGAGGCCGAGTGGTTCAACTTCGACGCCCTGAACATCGGCCCGGACCACCCGGCCCGCGGCGAGCACGACACCTTCTTCGTGCAGGGCCCGCAGGGCGGCACCGAATCCGGCGTCGTGCTGCGCACCCACACCTCGCCCGTGCAGGCCCGCACCCTGCTCGACCGCGAGCTGCCGGTCTACGTGATCTGCCCCGGCCGCGTCTACCGCACCGACGAGCTGGACGCGACCCACACCCCCGTCTTCCACCAGGTGGAGCTGCTCGCCGTCGACGAGGGCCTGACCATGGCGGACCTCAAGGGCACCCTGGACCACATGGTGCAGTCGCTGTTCGGCGAGAGCATGAAGACCCGGCTGCGGCCGAACTTCTTCCCGTTCACCGAGCCGAGCGCCGAGATGGACATGCTCTGCTACGTCTGCAAGGGCGAATCCGTCGGCAACCCCGACCGCCCCTGCCGCACCTGCTCCTCCGAGGGCTGGATCGAACTCGGCGGCTGCGGCATGGTCAACCCGCGGGTGCTCACCGCCTGCGGCGTCGACCCCGAGAAGTACAGCGGATTCGCCTTCGGGTTCGGCATCGAGCGGATGCTGATGTTCCGCCACAACGTCGAGGACATGCGAGACATGGTCGAGGGTGACGTCCGGTTCACCCGGCCGTTCGGGATGGAGATCTGATGCGGGTCCCGCTTTCTTGGCTGCGGGAGTACGTCGACCTGCCGGCAACGGAGACCGGCCGCGACGTCCAGGCCAAACTCATTTCGGCCGGCCTCGAGGTCGAGACGGTCGAACACCTCGGAGCCGACCTCAAGGGTCCCCTGGTCGTCGGCCAGGTACTGACCATCGAGGAGCTGGAGGGCTTCAAGAAGCCGATCCGCTTCTGCACCGTCGACGTCGGCCGGGCCAACGGCACCGGTGAGCCCCAGGAGATCGTCTGCGGCGCCCGCAACTTCGCGGCCGGCGACAAGGTCGTCGTGGTCCTGCCCGGGGCCACGCTCCCCGGCGGTTTCGCGATCGCCGCCCGCAAGACCTACGGCAAGGTCTCGCACGGCATGATCTGCTCCAGCGACGAGCTGGGCATGGGCGACGACGGCAGCAAGGGCATCATCGTGCTGCCGCCGGAGACCGAGGTCGGCAAGGACGCGATCGAGCTGCTGGAGCTGGTCGACGAGGTCCTCGACATCGCCGTCACCCCGGACCGCGGCTACTGCCTGTCGATGCGCGGCGTGGCCCGCGAGACCGCCACCGCCTACGGTCTGCCGCTGCGCGACCCGGCGCTGCTCGACGTGCCCGGACCGAACGCCTTCGGCTACCCGGTGAAGGTCTCCGACCCGGCCGGCTGCGACCGCTTCACCGCCCGTACGGTGACCGGCCTGAGCCCCGACGCGCGCTCCCCGATCTGGCTCCGGCGCCGGCTGCAGAAGGCCGGCATGCGCCCGGTCTCCCTCACCGTGGACATCACCAACTACGTGATGCTGGAGCTCGGCCAGCCGCTGCACGCCTACGACCGCACCCTGGTCCAGGGCACCATCGGCGTCCGCCGGGCCGAGCCGGGCGAGAAGCTCACCACCCTCGACGGAGTGCAGCGCACCCTCGACGCCGAGGACCTGGTGATCACCGACGAGCGCGGCCCGATCGGGCTCGCCGGCGTCATGGGCGGCGCCAACACGGAGATCGCCGACCTCCCCCAGTCTCGGACAGACTCGACCGGGGGGACCCCCACCGTCGAGCACGCCACGGCCGACGTGGTGATCGAGGCCGCGCACTTCGACGCGGTGTCGATCGCGCGCACGGCCCGCCGGCACAAGCTGTCCTCCGAGGCGTCCCGGCGCTTCGAGCGGGGAGTCGACCCGCAGGCCGCCGCAGCTGCCGCGCAGCGCACGGTCGACCTGCTGGTGCTGCTCGCCGGCGGTACCGCCGAGGCCGGTGTCACCGAGGTCGTCGCCCCGACCGCGCCGCACACCATCACCATCCCGGCCGACCACCCGGACAAGGTCGCGGGCGTCGCCTACGGCCGCGAGACCGTCGTACGCCGCCTGCAGCAGGTCGGCTGCGACGTCCACGGCCAGGACGAGCTGGTCGTCACGGTGCCGTCCTGGCGGCCCGACCTGACCGACCCGAACGACCTGGCCGAGGAGGTCATCCGGCTCGAGGGCTACGAGAACCTGCCCGCCACGCTGCCCAGGCCGCCCGCCGGCCGCGGGCTGACCTCCCGGCAGCGGCTGCACCGCCGGATCGGCCGGGCCCTGGCCGGCGCCGGATACGTCGAGGCGCCGAACTACCCGTTCATCGCCGAGCAGGTCTTCGACCAGCTCGGCCTGGACGCCGACGACCCGGCCCGCCGCGTGGTGAAGCTGACCAACCCGCTCAGCGACGAGGAGCCCGCGCTGCGGACCTCGCTGCTGCCCGGCCTGCTCGGCGCGCTGCGGCGCAACGACGGACGCGGCTCGCACGACCTGGCCCTGTTCGAGACCGGCCTGGTCTTCTTCCCGCGCGAGGAGCAGCGGACCGCCGTCCGGCTGCCGGTGGACCGGCGGCCCACCGACGAGGAGCTGGCCGGCCTCGACGCGGCACTGCCGGACCAGCCGCGGCACGTGGCCGCGGTCCTCGCCGGCGCCCGCGAGCAGGCCGGCTGGTGGGGCGCGGGCCGCCCGGCCGACTGGGCCGACGCGATCGAGGCCGCCCGCACCGTCGCCGCCGAGGCGGGCGCCGAACTCGTCGTGCGCAAGGGCCAGTACGGCCCGTGGCACCCGGGCCGCTGCGCCGAGCTGGTGGTCGTCGTCGACGGCACCGAGCGGGTGATCGGGCACGCCGGAGAGCTGCACCCGGGTGTGCTGAAGACCCTGGGCCTGCCCGCGCGCAGCTGCGCGATGGAGCTCGACCTGGACGTCCTGGAGCAGGCCGGCGAGGAGACCCCGCAGGCGCCGGGCATCTCCACCTTCCCGGTCGCCACGCAGGACGTCGCGCTGGTCGTCGACGCGTTCGTGCCGGCGTCGGACGTCGAGGCGGCACTGCGCGAGGGCGCCGGTGAACTGCTGGAGTCCATCCGCCTGTTCGACGTGTACGAGAACGCCGAGCAGCTGGGTGAGGGACGCAAGTCCCTGGCGTACGCGCTGCGGTTCCGAGCATCCGACCGGACGCTGACGGTCGACGAGGCGTCCGCGGCCCGGGAGACGGCGGTCGCCCTCGCGGGTGAGCGCACCGGGGCGGTCCTTCGCGGCTAGTGGCTCCTCCTGAGGACCGGCCCTTCGGGGCCGGTCCTCGGGCTCTCGTGGGGTGCTCGTGTTCCCGTGCGCCCCTGAGGTCACATAGGTCTCTCACGCATCTGTTACCGACAGTCACCTCACTCGTTCGGGTGACTTTTCGGGCGATACATCCGGATCGGACCGTGTGGTCGAAAGAATCAGACCGGCCTCTCCGAGGCCGGTCTGCGCTGTCTGGGCCACGATGGGGGGCCATCGGCATGATCCGCTTCAAGGCTGGAGCACCCCGCACGGGGCGGCCCAGGACCACCTCATGGAATCCCGACCGCTGCCCGCTGCGCCGGGCGCTCGCACGCGGACTGCCACCCACCGCCCTGAGCGCCGTCGGCACCGGACTGGCGCTGCACGTCGGGCAGAGCCTGCTGCGGGAGCTGCGGCGGACCCGCACGTTCGCCCGCACCGCGCAGCGGAGGCTGCGGCCGCCGCCGCGCGTCGGCGGACTGACGGTCGCCGCCATCCAGCTCTCCGCCGACCGGGGTGCCCGGCTCGGCGGCGATCTGTATGAGGCGGTCGCCACCGAGTACGGCGTACGGGCGGTCATCGGCGACGTCCGTGGGCACGGGCTCGGTGCCGTCCCCACCGTCACCGCCGTCCTCGGCGGCTTCCGCGCGGCCGCGTACGACGAACCCGACCTGGCCGGAGTGCTGCGCAGGCTGGAGCGGGCGATGGACCGGCACCTGCGGGAGCGGGCCCGCGCCGAGCAGCTTCCGGCAGCCGCCGGCGCCGCCGACGGCCATCAGGTCGCCGAGGAGTTCGTCACCGTACTGCTCCTCGAGATCCTCCCGGACGGGCAGGTCCGGGCGCTCAACTGCGGACATCCCTGGCCCCATCTGCTGAGCGGCGCACGGGCCGAACCGCTCGCCCGCGCCGATCCGCACCCGCCGCTGGGCCCGTTCCCGCTGCCCGCCGAGCTCCCCACCGTCCCCTGCGGACGACTGCTGCCCGGTGACATGCTCGTCCTGCACACGGACGGAGCTGAGGACGCACGGGACGCCGACGGCCGCTTCTTCCCGCTGCCGGAGGTGCTTGCCGCGGCCGCGCGCGAGGCACCGCGCACACCGCAGGCGGTCCTGCGCGCGGTCCTCACGGCGCTGACCCGCCACACCGGCGGCTCGCCCCAGGACGACATCGCCCTCATGGTCCTCAGGAACGAGCGCCCCTCTCCGCGCGCCCCCTCGATCGTGCCGGAATCCCCGTGGTCGATCACGACGGACCCGCATGCGGCGAGCCACCAGCAGTTCCCCGCATAGTGCGCGTCCCCGCCGTGCGCGGACGGCCGGCGGGGCCGTCCGCCCCGCCGCGGAGTGTCGGGCAGGCAGCTGGGCGGACGGCGCGGATACGGGCCGCCGCACTGTACGAGGGGGAGCCGGCGGCCCGGCCGGCCTCTTTCGAGGCACCTCAGTCAACCGCCCGGAAACTCTCCGCGACAGCGCGCGCACACCGCGGATTCGGGCACTCCGTTCACACCCCGTGTGAACGCCCGGCCACTACTCTGTCGACACCGATCCTGCGGGGGACCTCATGCAGCCCAACACTCTGCTCGACGCGGTCCTGGACGAGGCCGGCATCTCGCACGCCGGTCTGGCCGCGCACGTCAACCAGGCCGGCCGGGCACGCGGACTGTCACTCAGGTACGAACACACCGCCGTGGCGCGCTGGTTGAAGGGGCAGCGGCCCCGCGGCCAGGTGCCCGACCTGATCTGCGAGGTCCTGGCCGTCCGGCTGCGCCGCCAGGTCACCCTCGACGACATCGGTCTCGGTGTCCCCGGCGGACCGTTCGCCCCGCACCCCGGTTCGCTCTCCGGCTTCGTCGAGCGGGCCACCGCGCTGTGGCGCTCCGACCAGCAGCGGCGCCCGCACATACGGGGCGCGCCCGCGGTCACCGGCACCCCCGCCGTGATGCCCGTCTGGGAGTGGGAGAACCCGCCCGAGGACGTGGACGTCTCACGCGGTGGCCGGCACCGGGTCACGCCGGGCGACCTGGACATGCTGCGCTCCGCCCGCTCCCACTACGAGCAGATGTACCGCAAGGCCGGCGGTGTCGCGACCCGCGCCCGCATCGTCGGCTTCCTCGACACCGAGGCCGCCCCGCTGCTGCGCGGCGGCTACACCGACTCCACCGGCCGTCAACTCCACCGGGCCACAGGCGGGTTGGTGGCGGTCGCGGGGATCTGCGCGTACGACTCCGACGCGCACGGGCTCGCCCAGCGTTACTTCCATCAGGCGCTCCGGCTGGCAAAAGCCAGCGGGGACCGCGGACTTGGCGCGTACGTGATCGCGCTTCTGGTCAACCAGTCGCTGTTCATGCGGGAGCACCGGCAGGCCGTCGCCTTCGCGGAGGCCGCGCTGCGCGCCGCGGGCAAGCACATCACCCCCGCCCTCGCCTCCGACCTGTACGCGATGCAGGCGAAGGCGTACGCACACCTCGGCGACGGCACGAGCGCACTGTCCTGCATCCGCCGCGCCGAGCAGGCCGCCGAGCGCATCCGGCGCGGCCACGAACCCGACGAGACCGGCTATGTCCAACCCGGCCTGGTCAACGTGCAGGTGGCGGAGGCGCTGCTCAGCCTCGGCGAGCTGGCCGCGGCGGGCGAGCACGCGGCCGCCGCCGTCGACAACCCCGCGCACGACCGGGGACGGGTGCACCGGCTCGCCATGCTGAGCACCATCGAACTACGGCAGGGCAACGCCGACAAAGCGGTCGCCATCGCGGTGCAGATGGCCGAGCAGGCCCGTGGAATGGAGTCGCAGCGGCTGCGCGACAGACTGCGCGCCGTGCGCGAGCACCTGGTGCGCAACGGCTGCGCCGGCACCGGTGAGGCGGCCGAACTCATCGACGGTGCCCTGCGTGTACCGCTGTAGCCCGCCGCGCGTGCCCGGTGGCTCGTCGGCGCGCACGGTGGCCCGGGTGGCCCGCCGCAGGTGGCCGCGGAGTGCGCCCGCGTCGCGCCGTCCGCTGCGTCGCGGGCGGCCTCCTGTGCGCCTGCTGCCGGACCACTGCTGCTGCGATATTGCCCCTTACTCAGCGGAAGGTGGCATAACCGTGCAGTGGACGAAGCAGAACGAACACATTGTGTACTCGAACCGCTGGTTCAGCGTCAATCTCGCGGATGTCGAACTACCGGACGGTCGGCATCTCGACCACTTCCTCATCCGGCTGCGGCCCGTCGCCGTGGCCACGGTGGTGAACGAGGCCAACGAGGTCCTCCTCCTGTGGCGCCACCGCTTCATCACCGACAGCTGGGGGTGGGAGCTCGCGGCCGGTGTGGTCGAGGACGGCGAGGACGTCGTCAGGGCGGCGGCCCGGGAACTGGAGGAGGAGACCGGCTGGCGGCCCGGGCCCCTGCACCACCTCATGAGCGTGGAGCCGTCCAACGGGCTCACCGACGCCCGGCACCACATCTACTGGGCCGACGAGGGCGAGTACGTCGGACACCCGGTGGACGACTTCGAGTCGGACCGCCGGGAGTGGGTGCCGCTGAAGGTGGTCCCCGACCTGGTCGCCCGCGGCGAGGTCCCGGCCGCCAACATGGCGGCCGCGTTACTGCTGCTGCACCATCTCCGGCTCGGCCAGGACGGCAGGCCCTGACGCCGACGGCCCGGCACCCCCTCGGGGCGCCGGGCCCACGAAGCGTCCCTCAGCCGTAGCTGTAGAAGCCGGAGCCGCTCTTGCGGCCCAGGCGGCCCGCGTCGACCATGCGCTGGAGCAGCGGGGGAGCGGCGTACAGCGGCTCCTTGTACTCCTCGTACATCGAGTGCGCGACCGAGGCCACCGTGTCCAGACCGATCAGGTCGGACAGCTTCAGCGGGCCCATCGGGTGGGCACAGCCCATCTCCATGCCGTTGTCGATGTCCTCACGGCTGGCGATGCCCGACTCGAACATCCGGATCGCGGAGAGCAGATACGGGATCAGCAGCGCGTTCACCACGAACCCGGAACGGTCCTGGGCGTGGATCGCGTGCTTGCCCAGCACCTTCTCGGTGAAGATCTGCGCCCGGCTGATCGTGCCCTCGGAGGTGGTGAGCGCCGGGATCAGCTCGACCAACTGCTGCACGGGGGCCGGGTTGAAGAAGTGGATGCCGATGACGTGGTCGGGCCGCGAGGTGGCGACCGCCAGCTTCACCAGCGGGATGGAGGAGGTGTTGGAGGCCAGGATCGCGTCCGGCCGGGTCACCACCTGGTCGAGTACCTGGAAGATCTCCGTCTTGACCTGCTCGTTCTCGACGACGGCCTCGATCACCAGGTCGCGGTCGGCGAACTCGCCGAGGTCCGTGGTGAAGCTCAGCCGGGCCTGGGCGGCCTCCAGCTCCTCCGCCGTGATCTTGCCGCGCTCGGCCGCCTTCGTGAGGGAGTTGTACAGCCGGGTACGGCCGATCTCCAGGGCCTCGCCGGTGGTCTCCGCGACCATCACGTGCAGTCCGGCGCGAGCGCACACCTCGGCGATTCCCGCGCCCATCTGACCGCAGCCCACCACTCCGACGCGTTCGATGTCGGTCACCGGGAACCTCCGAAGGCGGCCACGGCCGCAGCCGAGGGAGGAGTCTTGCCCCAAGTATGAGAGATCGCCCACATGGTTGGGTAGGGTGGCCGGTGTGCGTCGCGAGAACCAAGCACGCGCAACTCCTTTGTCTAAACGGACAACCGGGCAGGTTCCGTCCCGGCTGGTGCTGAGAGCGTCAGACTTGCTCGCTCGCCGAGCGAATGAGCAGCTTGAGTCAGGAATCCCCCGCTTCAGCCGGGGGAGGGTTTAAATCGTCCCTTTCGCTACTCCTTGGGGCTGGAGCAGGCCCGGCACTGTTCCGGGCCTGCTCCGTTCGTGCACGTTACCCCGAAGTATCGATGATCGATCGCAGGGGTGGGCATCCTGAGCGTGAAACGGGCCGCGGGACCGGACGGCTCGACGGGATGTCGGGAGGCGTGCGATGAGACGCATGTCACGCAGGGTGTTCGCGACGGTGACGCTGTCGGCCGTGACGATGATGACGGCCGCCCCGGCCGGCCGGGCCCGGCCGGGGCCCGGTCCCTCGGGTGCGGCGGGGGGCCGGGGAGCGGCGTCGGGGGAGATGCGGGGCGTGTGGCTGGCGACCGTGGCCAACCGGGACTGGCCGTCGCGTCCGGCACTGAGCGCCGACCGGCAGCGGGCCGAGCTGATCGCCCACCTCGACACCGCTGTCCGCAACCGGCTCAACACCGTGATCCTCCAGGTGCGGCCCACGGCCGACGCCCTGTGGCCGTCCCCGTACGAACCCTGGTCCGCTTACCTCACCGGCACCCAGGGCACGCATCCCGGCTGGGACCCGCTGGGCACCGCCGTCACCGAGGCCCACGCCCGCGGCCTGGAACTGCACGCCTGGTTCAACCCGTACCGGGTCGCCCCGCACACCGACCCCGCCCGGCTCGCCGCCACGCACCCGGCCCGCCGGAACCCCGACTGGGTGGTCCCGTACGACAGGAAGCTCTACTACAACCCCGGGCTGCCCGAGGTCCGCGCCTTCGTCGTGGACGCGATGCTCGACGCGGTGCGCCGGTATCCCGTCGACGCGGTCCACTTCGACGACTACTTCTACCCGTACCCCGTGGCGGGGCAGACCTTCGACGACGACACCGCCTACGACATCCACGGCGGCGCCTTCCCCGACCGGGCGGCCTGGCGGCGGGACAACATCGACCGGCTGGTGCGCGAGACGGCGGCCCGCGTCCGGGAGGTCCGGCCCGGCACCCGCTTCGGCATCAGCCCCTTCGGAGTGTGGCGCAACGCCGCCGCCGACGCGCTCGGCTCGGACACCCGGGCCGGCGTGCAGACCTACGACGACCTGCACGCCGACACCCGCAGGTGGTCGCGGGAGAACTGGATCGACTACATCTGTCCGCAGCTCTACTGGAACATCGGCCTCGCCGCCGCCGACTACGCGAAGCTGCTGGCCTGGTGGTCCGCGGTGGTGGAGGGCTCCGGGACACAGCTGTACGCGGGCGAGGCGCTCTACAAGGCAGGCGACCCGGCGCAGCCCGCCCCCTGGCAGGACCCGGCCGAACTCTCCCGGCACCTCACGCTCGCCGAGGATCACCCGCAGGTGCGCGGGCACGTCTTCTTCGCCGCCCGGGAACTGAGCACCGATCCGGTCGGCGCGATGGCGAGGGTGGTCGCCGACCACTACGGGCGGCCGGCGCCACCTCCACGCTGATCCACCCCGGCGGTCGCCGGGCTATCGCTGACGGTTCTTGTGCCGGATTTCGGAATCGGGGCCGGGTGAGCACACGGCCTCGTGCCCGTCCTCGAAGCGGACCCGGTAGGGCGGATCGCCCTTCTGGCCCATCACTTCGACGATCTCGGCCACCTTGTCGTGCTGACCGACCACCCTGCCGTGCTGGACAAGTTGGTCGCCCACGGTTGCGCGCATAGGGGTCTCCTCACCAAGTGCGGGAGCAGCGGTCCGTGGCTCCGAGTCTACGGCGCAGCGCACCACCCGGCACGCCCCGCACGGGAACGGGCCCGCGCTCCCGGGGTCCGTACGTCGGCGGGCCGCGCCTCCGCGGCCCGTACCGCTCCTCAGGCGCGCGCCCGCTGGGTGACGGCGATGCACACCAGCACAGCGGCCGCCGTCAGCGGGGCCGCCGCCGTCAGATGCTCGCCCAGGAGCAGCACCGACCACACCAGCGTGAGCAGCGGCTGGGCCAGCTGCAGCTGGCTGGCCCGGGGAATGCCGATCGCCGCCATGCCCCGGTACCAGACGACCAGGCCCAGGAACTGCGAACCCGCCGCCACCCACAGCACCCCGGCCACGCTGTGCGCGGTCAGTCGCACCGGCTCGACGGCCAGCGCGAGGGCGGCGGCGGGTACGGCGAGCGGCAGGCACAGCACCAGCGCCCAGCCGATCACCTGCCATCCCGGCATCACCCCGGCCAGCCTGCCGCCCTCCGTGTACCCGGCCGCGCACACCACCAGTGCCGCGAAGAGGTACAGGTCGGCAGTGGTCAGCGCGCCGCCGCTCTGCCGCAGGGTGAAGGCCAGCACCGCTACGGCACCCGCCGACGCGGCCGCCCAGAAGGTGCGCGAGGGGCGGGAACCGACGCGCAGGGCGGAGAACGCGGCGGTGGTGAGCGGGAGCAGCCCGACCACGACGGCCGCGTGCGCGGTGGTCGACGTCTGCAGGGCCAGCGTGGTCAGCAGCGGGAAACCGAGGACGACGCCGATGGCCACCACGGCGAGCCCCGGCCAGTGCCGGCGGGCGGGCAGCGGAACACGCCGCACGCGCCACCGCGCCGGAACCCGCCCGGGCGAGGACCCTCCTGCCGCGCCCGGCCCCCCGCCCCGTGCCCCCACCGCAAGCAGACAGCCGCCGGCGATCAGCCCCGCCAGCATGCTGCGTACGGCCACCAGCGACCAGGGGCCGAAGCCCTCCAGTCCCCAGGCGGTGGCCGGGAAGGTGAGCGAGAAGGCGATGACGCCGAGGGCGGCCTGCAGGGTGCCGAAGCCGACACGTTCCCGACGGCCGGTGACCGCTATCGGGGCCTCGGCAGTAGCGCTACTCTGTGTTCTCATGCATGAGCGTAGCAGTGTCGCTGAACTGGCGGAAAAGCTGAGAGGGGAACTGGACCGCTACTCTCTCGGTGGAAAGCTCCCGTCGAGCCGAGCCCTTGTGGAGCGGTTCCGGGTGAGTCCCGTGACCGTCTCGCGGGCGCTGGCGCAGCTCGCCGCCGAGGGGCTGGTGGTGACCCGGCCCGGCGCGGGCGCGTTCCGCGCCGACCGGCCTGTGGCCCCGGCCGCCGCGGCGGGAGACACCTCCTGGCAGGAGGTCGCGCTCAGCGCGGACGGCGCCGCCGACCTCGTGCCGCGCTCGGTGGACGCCTCCGGGGTCCTGGTCTCCCTCGCCGCTCCGGCACCCGGGGTGATCGAGTTCAACGGCGGCTATCTGCATCCGTCGTTGCAGCCGGAGCGAGCGATGGCGGCGGCCCTGTCCCGGGCCGGGCGCAGGCCGGGCGCCTGGGGGAGGCCGCCCGTGGAAGGGCTGCCGGAACTGCGCGAGTGGTTCGCGCGCGGCGTCGGGGGTGCGGTCACCGCGGCGGGGGTGCTGATCACCGCGGGTGGTCAGTCCGCGCTGACCACCGCCCTGCGCGCACTCGCCCCGCCCGGTGCCCCGGTCCTCGTGGAGTCGCCCACCTACCCCGGCATGCTGGCCGTCGCCCGCGCCGCCGGACTGCGGCCGGTGCCCGTTCCGGTGGACGCCGACGGGGTGCGGCCGACGCTGCTCGCCGACGCGTTCCGGGCCACCGGCGCCCGGGTCCTCGTCTGCCAGCCCCTGTTCCAGAACCCCACCGGTGCCGTGCTCGCGCCCGAACGACGCGGTGAGGTGCTGGACATCGCACGCCGGGCCGGCGCGTTCGTCGTCGAGGACGACTTCGTCCGGCACCTGGTCCACGAGGACGCGGGCCCCGTGCCGCGCCCACTGGCCGCCGACGATCCCGACGGCGTCGTCGTTCACGTCCGCTCGCTCACCAAGGCGACCTCGCCGAGCTTCCGGGTGGGCGCCCTCGCCGCGCACGGGCCGGTGCTGGAACGGCTGCGGGCCATCCAGATCGTCGACACCTTCTTCGTCCCCCGACCCCTCCAGGAGGCCGCGCTGGAACTCGTCGGCTCGCCCGCCTGGCCGCGCCATCTGCGGTCGGTTTCGGCCGAGTTGCGGGCCCGTCGGGACGCGATGACCACCGCGCTCCGGCTCCGCCTGCCCGAACTCGTCCTGCCGCACGTCCCGGCGGGCGGCTACCACCTCTGGCTGCGCCTGCCCGACGGCACCGGGGGCACCTCCCAGGCTTTCGGCCCCGGAGGAGAGTCCACGCTCACCGCGGCGGCCCTGCGCGCGGGCGTCGCCGTCACCCCCGGCCGCCCGTACTTCAGCGCTGAGCCCCCGGCCGCCCATCTGCGGCTGAGCTTCGCGGCGGTCGCGGGCGCCGGCGAGATCACGGAGGGCGTACGACGACTGCGCACCGCCTGCGACGAGGTACTGGGCTGACCGGGGTACCGGGGAAAGCGCTCGCTCCAGCCGGATTCGACCTGCGAATATTCGGCCATGAGCGCCATGCCGAGCCTGCCCGAGGGCTACGAGATTTCCACGGACCCCGCCCGTATCGACGCAGGACGTGTGCACCACTGGCTGTCCACCGACGCGTACTGGGCCCTCGGACGGTCCCGTCAGAAGCATGACGCGGCGATCGAGGGCTCGCTCAACTTCGGTGTGTACGAGAGGTTGTCGGGGGAGCAGGTGGCCTACGCCAGGGTCGTCACCGACCGGGCGACCTTCGCGTGGCTGTGCGATGTCTACGTCGGCCCGTCGGTGCGGGGCAAGGGGCTCGGCACGGCCCTGGTGGCCGCCGTACGGGAGGAACTGCGGCCGTGCGGACTGCGGCGCATCCTGCTCGCCACGCACGACGCGCACGGTGTCTACGCCAGGCTCGGGTTCCGGGCACTGGACCGGCCCGACCACTTCATGGCGCTCCCCCTCGAGTTCGAGTGAGGGCGGTGAGGCGAAGGGGCGGGCGTTTCGCGTCACTTGCCCGGTAGGTCGTGATCTGCGCTCAAGGTCTGGTGGACGCTCGGTAACACCCCGGCCGGACCCCTTGATTTGCCCGCCCCGGGGGGCCGACGATCGCCGCATGGCACTTCGGGTCACGTTCGTTGCCGCAGCGGGGAGCTCCTCGCGGCTGACCGAGCGTTTCGAGGACGACCGGCCACTCGACCGGGCCGGGTGGAGCGAGGTGCAGCGCGTCGCCCATGAGCTGCTGCCGCTCGCCGCGGCCGATCTGCGGTACTGCTCGCCGAACCCGCGCAGCCGTGCCACCGGGGACGGGCTCGGCTATGCCCCGCTGGTCCAGCTCGCCCTGCGCGACTGCGACATGGGCCGCTGGCGCGGGCTGAGCCTGGGCGAGGCGATGGCCCGGGAGCCGGAAGCCGTGGACGCCTGGCTCGCCGACCCGCGGGCCACCGTGCACGGCGGGGAATCGCTGCTGGACTTCATCACCCGCGTGGGCGGCTGGCTGGACACCCGGCCGCTGGAGGAGAACTTCCGGGTCGTCGCGGTGGCCGAACCCTCCGTGATCCGCGCCGCGCTGGTGTACGCGTTGAAGGCGCCGCCCGCGACCTACTGGAACATCGACGTCCGCGCGCTGTCGCGGGTCAGCGTCACCGGGCGGGCGGGCCGCTGGAGCCTGCGCATCGAGGGTGTCTCCCCTCAGCGCACACGGACGTAGCCGGTGTCCAGCTCCAGGTCCTTGGCCGGGCCGCGCACCCGCCAGAGGGTCCGCCAGTGGTCCTCGTCGTGGACGGTGAACTCGCCCCGGTAGAGGTCCGCGGCGCAGGGGTGGTCGGCGACGTACCGGCCCGTCGAGAGGTCCAGGTCGTGGAACGGCCGGCCGTCCGCGAACCGCACGTCCACCGTGCCGCCGGGTCCGGGGAGGAAACGCAGGGTGCGTTCGGCGGGCCGGGGGACGCCCCGCCAGGTGAAGGTGCCGGACTCCCGGTGCAGCAGGCCGCCGCCCTCGAGCGGGCCGAAAAGCGTGGTTCCCTCGAAACGCCCCGGGTCGCCGCTCGCGAGGTCCCGCACGGTCCGGGTCACCCGCCAGCGTCCGCCGAGATAGGTGAGTGCGTCCGGTACCGGCCGGAACTCGTCCATCCCGTTGCCTTCCCCCTCGTGTCCGTCGCCGCACGAACCATTGACGTGCTTCTGCCTTCTCCTGTCCTGCCGTTCGAAACCGGCCTCCGGAGGGAGAAGGGCAAGCGTACGACTTCTCGGGGCGAGCCCGGTGCGAGGCCGAGGCCCGCACGGTGATCGGCCTCGGTGGCGTGCGGGCCGCCGTCACGGAGACGGCGGCCCGCACCCGGCGCCGACCGGGAAGCCACCCGCCGTGTCAGTGGCGCAGCAGCAGGGTGACACCGGCCACCACGGCGCCGAGCACGACCGCGGCGACGCCGTAAGCGAGGCGGTGCGTGCGCAGCCAGGGCAGCAGCCGGTCCACGGCGATCCGGCCGGGGCCGGTCAGGGCGAGCGCCACCGCGGCCAGGGTGAGGAGCAGCTCGTACTCCACGCCCTCCGGGGCGAAGAAGCCGCCGCCCCACTTCACGGCGATCGCGTTGACCATCGTGCCGGCGACGGCCGCTGCGGCGAGCGGGGTGAACAGGCCGAGCGCGAGGCCGAGCCCGCCGAGGGTCTCGGTGAGCCCGGCCACGACGGCGAACGCCTCGGGCGAGGGGTAGCCGAGGGACTCGAAGAACATTCCGGTGCCCTCGACACCGCCACCGCCGAACCAGCCGAACAGCTTCTGGGCGCCGTGCACGGCCATGGTCAGGCCGAGCACGAGACGCAGGACCAGCAGACCGATGTCGTAGGCGCGGGCGGGGGCGGCGGGGCCCTCCTGGCCGGACGTCGCGGCGGCGGGGCGGGACAAGGTGGTGGCACTGGCCATGGGGGGACTCCTCGGAAGGGGACGGCGAAGACGGTGGGGGCGCCGCGCGGCACTGAGCGACGCCCCGCCCCGGCAAACTTGAAGCTTCAAGCTAAACCAATCATGGCCCTTGCTTCAACTTTCAAGCAGTGCGAGTACGCTCGACCGTGCTCAGTCCCGAGCCGAAACCTGTGTCTGCCCCACGCCGCCCAAGGAGCCGCTGCCATGCCCTACACCGCCGCACCCACGGTCGACTGGTCCGTCGAACCCGACCGCAGGCCCGGCACGCCGCTCGTCGTCGCCCTGCACGGGCGGGGAGCGGACGAGGCGTCGTTCGCGCAGCTCACGCCGCATCTGCCGCAGGAGGCCACGATGGCCTTCGTGCGCGCCCCGCTGGCCGAGGGCGGCGGATACGCGTGGTTCGCCAACCGGGGGATCGGGCGTCCCCTGCCCGACTCCATCGCGGCCACCGCCGACTGGCTCTTCCGCTGGCTCGACACCGAGGCCGCCGGCCACACGTCGGTCTCACTGCTCGGCTTCTCCGGCGGCATGGCCATGGCAGGCGGCCTGCTGCTCGCCCGCCCGGAGTGGTTCGCCGCCGCAGTCCTCCTGTCCGGCACCCTGCCGTGGGACGCGGACCTGCCCGAGGAGCAGGGCCGCCTGACCGGCATGCCGGTTTTTTGGGGCCGCGACACCGCGGACCAGGTGATCCCCGCCGACCTCGTCACCCGGACCGGCACCTGGCTCCGCGAGGAATCCGGCGCCCACCTCGAAGAGCGCCGCTACCCGGGCCTGGGTCACGCCATCGCCCTCCCGGAACTGGCCGACGCCTCGGCCTTCCTGCGGCGCGCGTGGGAGGGTGCGGCCTGAGGGGCAGGGCTTGGGGCGGTGGGGGAGGGCGCGCCGCCGACCTTCTCCGGGTCCCTACTCGCTGTGCACGAGCTGGATCAGGTTCCCGCAGGTGTCGTCCAGGACCGCGGTGGTGACCTGGCCCATTTCCAGCGGCTCCTGGGTGAAGTGCACTCCGAGCCCGCGCAGCCGGTCGTACTCCGCGTGGACGTCGTCCACGGCGAAGGAGACGGCCGGGATGCCGTCCGTGGCCAGTCCCGCCTTGTACGCCGCCACGACGGGATGGCGGGAGGGCTCGAGCAGTAGCTGGGTCCCGTCGGGCTCCTCCGCCGAGACCACGGTCAGCCACCGGTCCTCGCCCAGCGGGACGTCGTGCTTCTTCACGAAGCCCAGCACCTCGGTGTAGAAGCGCAGGGCCTTCTCCTGGTCGTCGACGAAGGCGCTGGTCAGGTGGATCCTCATGGGGTGCTCTCCGGTGTGTCGGGCCTGAGCCACCGGGTCACGATGTGCTCAAGGGGTTCGGTGTCCAGATCGTGGAACTTGTAGCGGCCCTGGCGCCGTGAACGGACCAGTCCCGCGGATTCCAGTACGGCCAGGTGCTGGCTGATGGCCTGGCGGGACAGTCCCAGGCCGTGCTTGGTCACCAGCCGTGTGCATATCTCGAACAGGGTCTGGCCGTCCCGTTCCGCCAGCTCATCGAGGATGCGCCGACGGGTCGGGTCGGCCAACGCCTTGAAGACGTCCTCCGCCATGGCCGACACGATAGGCAAGTGACGGCTTGCCTATCAAGTCGGGCGCGGAAGAGTGCCCGCGCGACGAGGCGAACGGCGCGCACACGTCTGGGCCTCTGTGGGGCATGAGCAGTTGCGGCGGTGAGGAAGGCGGCGAGTGCGTCGAGGCGGCGTCCTGCCTGCACACGATCCATGTATGCGACTCCGAGGACATACGTCGCCCCGGTGTCTCGGTCCACCCCGCAGCCTGGCCGGCGTTCGTCGGTTTCACGCCCCGACAGGGCTTGTTCTTGTGGTCTGTCGACCTCTGCCCCTGGCGCGGTGTCAGGGGCAGAGGCAGGATGACCTCCGTGGATCATGTCCTGTGCGGGCTCGCCGCCAATCCGGCCCTTCCGGCCGAGCTGGTCGACCGGCTGATCGCGGTCGCGGACGCCGACATCGCCGAGAGCCTCGCGGTTCAAAAGGATCTCAGCCGTGCGCAGGCGGTCGCGTTGGCCGCGCGCGTTCCGGAGAGCGGTGTGCGGCTTGCGTACGAAGGCCTGCTGACCGTCGCCGACGTCGATCCGGTGACACAGCCGCACGCCGCCCTCGCCCTGCTCGACGAGCGAGCCGGTACTCCGGAATGGGCACGCCACTTCGCAGCCGATCCGGTTCTGAAGCACCGGGAGAAACTGGCCTCCTGCCCCGGCCTTCCGGAGGATGTGAGGGAGATTCTCGCCGCGGACCCGGATGTCCGCGTCGTCACGGAGCTGGCGTTGTGGACCACGCCCGACATGGCCACCAGACTTGCCGGCCATCCGCACGCCGAGGTCCGCCGTGCGGTGGCCGCCAACGAGACGACGCCCCCGGACGTACTTGCAGCGCTCATCGGCGAGGAACTGCCTCCGGCGCACCGATGCCTGGTCTGCGACCGTGAAGTGCCGCCCTTCGTGCACGAGCCGCAGTGTCCGCGGTCCGACTGTGATCTGCCGCCGGGCGCCTCCTGTGACGGGTCCCACGAGTCCACGAGGCATGAGATCCAGAAGGCCGCGTTGCGGAATCCGGGGACACCCACCGAAGCGGTGGTCGGTTTCGTGGACCATCCTTCGACGCTGCTGCGCTGGACCCTTGCCGCGCGCCCCGGTCTGCCCGCGGAGGTGTACCGGCGACTGGCCGCAGACCCTGTTCCCGGTGTCCGGGCCGACCTTGCCGGGAATCCCGTGATCGGCGCCGCTTTGATGCGCACTCTGGCCGACGACCGTGACCACGGCGTACGGCGCAGGCTCGCGGGCAACCCGTACGTGCCGCTCGATGTACTCGTCCACTTGGCCGGCGACACCAGGATCGGCGCCACCCTGCTGCCGCGGATCGCTGCCGCGTCGCCCGGTGAGGTCCGGCAGATGGCCCAGTCACCGAACCCGGCCGTGCGCATGCTCGTGGGGCAACGACGCGACCTGCCGCCCGAGATCCGCGACGCGCTGGCCGGTGACGTCGACACGAAAGTGGCCCAATCCGTTGCTCCGCACCCGGGCCTCACCGAAGTTGAGTTGCGTGCCATGGTCGACCGCCACGGAGTCCGGGTCCTGGCCGAGGTGGCGACCAACCCGGACGCGAGTCCGGCACTGCTGGAGTACCTGACCCGGCACGAACCACCGGCGCAGAAGGCGTTCCGCGAGATCGCCCGGCACCGGAACGCGACAGTGCGAGCGCTGCTCGCCTGCCTGGCAGACAGACGAGCGAGACCCGTGGCAGCCGGCCATCAGGCCCTCCCGCCATCGGTCGTCGTGGACCTGCTCGCCGATACCGACTCGCAGGTGGGGGAAGCGGCGGCGGCCAACCCGGCGCTGCCGCTTGCCGTGATGTCAGCCCTCGTCCCCAGCTGTGAATGCCCCGCCCGCCCTGCCGACCGCTCGACCTCCCCCGTTTGAGGGTCGTCCACCCACCGGAGTGCTCAGCCTTGAACCACGTCAGCCCGCTGTGGCAAAAACGGCTTCGTCGGCAAAGCCCGGTGCGGGCATGATTCCCCAAGTGTACGGAGGAAGCGGCCGTCGAGGGCGTTAGCGGTACGCGCTCACGGACACGCACCATGGCCACATCTAGGGTGTGTGCGAGGCAGTGGACGGGCTGTTCGGGGAGCCCCGGCGCGGGACGTACGAACTGTTCGGCTGGGTTCCGGAAGGCGTAGGGGGGTGGGGCTGGGTCGGCAGTCGGGTGTGGTTGGTGCCGGACGACGAGGCAATCGAACCCTGGCTGCTGGAGGACGCGGAGAGCCTCGGGCTGCTTCCTGGGTCGGACAGCCTTGTTCTCACCGGCCGGGACGACCATGAAGGTCCGCCCGAGGGACACCGGGGTCCCGTACGTGTGCATGACGGGAGCCGGTGGCTGGGCTCCTGCCGGGAATACACCCGTGTCCTGCCGCCGGAGCGGGCGGCGCCGCCGCTCATCCTGCGAGGGCTCGCCCAGGGTGATCGACTGCGAACGGCGCTGAGGACGGGCACCCGGCGGGCACTGGATCTGGAGCAGGCCGCTCTGGAG
Organism: Streptomyces sp. M2CJ-2; assembly: GCF_016757295.1. Lineage (NCBI taxonomy): Bacteria > Bacillati > Actinomycetota > Actinomycetes > Kitasatosporales > Streptomycetaceae > Streptomyces > Streptomyces sp. M2CJ-2. The sequence goes on from NZ_JAESIF010000006.1 coordinate 34,350, forward strand.
ATACGCGACGACCGAGGTGAGCCGCTCACCGATCGGTTCTTGTGGACCACCGTCCGTGAGTGGGGCCCGTCTTCCTACGGGGCGGACCTGATCGACCTGGAACTCGATGGAGAGCTCTTCACACCCGTTCCCGGGTACGCCCAGCCCGTGTGGGAGCAATGGCTCGAGGGGCCGCCGGACACCCCGGGGGCCTGGGCCCGCCTCGACACGCGCCGTCGCGAGGTCTGGCTCGACCTCGTCCAGGAGCATGCCTGCCGTCGTGCCCATCGTGACCGGTCGGCCGGGCACGCCTACGAGCTCGACGGCCGGCAGATCACCGACGAACCGGGCCTCTACCTGGCGCTCGGTGAAGCGGTGAACGGGCCGGGAGGCTACTTCGGCGGCTGTCTCGACGCCCTCACGGACTGCCTGCGTGGCTCCTTCGGCTACACGGCCCCCGCAACCCTGCTCTGGCGGGACGCCGCCACCGCACGCGAACACCTCTCCCGGAAGCTGGCACCGTGCGGCCGGCCCTTCGACCTGTTCGCCGAGGCCCTCGACGTCTTGGCCGAGGGCGGCATGCAGGTCAGCCTGATGTGATGCGTGGCCGGCCGTCCACGTCCGGACCGAGTGCCTCGGCCGGCGTGTGCTGTCGGCTGAGGCACTCATCCCGTTCGGCGGCTACGAGTCCGGTGCTGTGTTCAATCCCGTTCCCGCTCCACCGGGAGCCACAACTCGGCGTCGGCTTCGGTCTTGTCCGGGGACAGGCGGGTGCGCAGGATCTCCGGGCCGGGGCGGCTGCGGTACGGGTTCGACGGGAACCACTGGGTGAACACGTCCCGCCACAGCTCCTGGATGGCCTGCGGGGCCGGTCCGGAGGTGGTGAAGACTGCCCAGGTGCCGGTCGGGACGGCCAGTGACGTCGTTCCCTCGGGAGCGGCCGCCGACGTGATCACCCCCTGGTAGTAGTCGAGCTCGGTACCCTCGGCGCGGCTGGGGTCCAGGTCGTCGCAGACCGCGACGATGCCCTGCGGCTCCTGGTCCGACAGTTGCTCCAGGCGTTCCACGGTCCGCGGTTCGATGCCGCGGACGAAGTCGATGATCGCCTGGTTCGGCCCCAAGTGCACCAGTGGCACCCGGGCCTTGAGGCCGACGACGCTGAAGGCCGGACGGTCGACCACGCGGTAGCGCATGCTGCTGCTCCCTTCGACGGTGAGGCGGAAGGTCAACCGGGGCTGGGAGACGAGCGCGCAGCCGGTGCGCCGTGCCTCGCCCGGACCGACACCGTGCATGGCGCGGAACGCCCGCGCGAACGCCTCCCCCGAGCCGTAGCCGTAGCGCACCGCGATCTCCAGCAGCGACTCACGCCCGGCGAGCACCTCGGCCCCCGCGACGGTCAGCCGCCGACGCCGGACGTACTCCGACAACGGCATGCCCGCCAGCGCGGAGAACATCCGACGCAGGTGGTACTCCGAGGTCATCGCGGTGCGTGCCAGCCCCGCCACATCGACGGGCCGGTCGAGACCGTGCTCGATCTGCTCCATGGCCTGGTTGAGCCGCTCCAGCACGCCCGGCCTCCTTCCTTCTTGCTTGCGATCAACACGCTAGGCAGCAGGCATCCTGCCGGACCCGACATCCTGTGCCCGATCGGATCGGGTGCGCATGCCGGCTCCACCGCGACGCCGTCGCAGGGTGCTCCCTGCGCGGCATTGCATAAACCTGCGGGTATACGTATAGTCATGCCATCAAGGAGGAGGTTTCCGTGAGCGTACGAGTAGCTGTGGCCGGGGCCAGCGGATATGCGGGCGGGGAGCTCTTGAGGCTGCTGCTCGCGCACCCGGGAGTGGAGATCGGTGCGCTGACCGGGAACTCCAATGCCGGGCAGCGGCTCGGGAGCCTGCAGCCGCATCTGGTGCCGCTCGCCGAGCGGGTGCTGGAGGCGACCACGGCCGAAGTGCTCGCCGGGCACGATGTGGTTTTCCTCGCCCTGCCGCACGGGCAGTCCGCCGCCGTCGCCGAGCAGCTCGGGCCGGAGGTGCTCGTGGTCGACATGGGCGCCGACCACCGGCTCGCCGACGCCGCCGACTGGGAACGGTTCTACGGCTCCCCGCACGCCGGCACCTGGCCCTACGGCCTGCCCGAACTGCCGGGTGGCCGCGCTGCGCTGGAGGGGTCCAAGCGCATCGCGGTGCCCGGTTGCTATCCGACCGCCGTCTCGCTGGCCCTCGTCCCGGCCTACACGGCGGGCCTCGCCGAGGCCGAGGCGGTGATCGTCGCCGCCTCCGGCACCTCCGGCGCGGGCAAGGCGGCCAAGCCGCACCTGCTGGGCAGCGAGGTCATGGGGTCCATGTCGCCGTACGGCGTCGGCGGCACCCACCGGCACACCCCCGAGATGATCCAGAACCTCAGCGCGGCGGCGGGGGAGCGGGTCTCCGTCTCCTTCACGCCGACCCTCGCGCCGATGCCCCGCGGCATCCTCGCCACGTGCAGTGTCAAGGCCAGGCCCGGGGTCACCGCCGAGTCCGTCCGGGCCGCCTACCAGAAGGCGTTCGCCGACGAACCCTTCGTCCGTCTCCTCCCCGAGGGCCAGTGGCCGGCGACGGCGTCCGTCTACGGTTCCAACGCCGTTCAGATCCAGGTCGCGTACGACGAGGCCGCGGGACGGATCATCGCGATCAGCGCCATCGACAACCTCACCAAAGGCACCGCGGGCGGCGCTCTGCAGAGCATGAACATCGCCCTCGGGCTCGACGAGTCCACCGGACTGACGACGATCGGAGTCGCTCCGTGAGTGACGCACGTGCAGCCGCCGGGCCGCAGACGAGCACGATGCCCGCACCTCTGCGCTGCACGGGCGGAGAAACGATCAAGGAGACGCAGTGAGTGTGACGGCAGCAAAGGGATTCACGGCGGCCGGTATCGCCGCCGGGATCAAGGAGAACGGCAATCCGGACCTGGCCCTCGTGGTCAACAACGGGCCGCGCCGCGCCGCGGCGGGCGTCTTCACCGCCAACCGCGTCAAGGCCGCACCCGTGCTCTGGTCCGAGCAGGTGCTCAAGGGTGGCCAGGTCGCCGCCGTCGTCCTCAACTCCGGTGGCGCCAACGCCTGTACGGGCCCCAAGGGCTTCCAGGACACCCACGCCACCGCCGAGAAGGCCGCCGAGGTGCTCGGGACCGGCGCGGGCGAGGTGGCCGTCTGCTCCACCGGGCTCATCGGCGTCACGCTCCCCATGGACAAGCTGCTGCCAGGGGTCGAGGCGGCCGCCGGCCGGCTGTCCGAGCACGGCGGCGAGAAGGCCGCCATCGCCATCAAGACCACGGACAGTGTGCACAAGACGGCCGTCGCCACCTCGGCGGACGGCGGCTGGACCGTCGGCGGGATGGCCAAGGGCGCCGGTATGCTCGCCCCCGGCCTCGCCACCATGCTGGTCGTCCTCACCACCGACGCCGACGTCGACGCCGGGACGCTGGACCGGGCCCTGCGCGCCGCCACCCGGGTCACCTTCGACCGCGTCGACTCCGACGGCTGCATGTCCACCAACGACACCGTGCTGCTGCTCGCCTCCGGCGCCACCGGCGTCACCCCCGGGTACGAGGAGTTCGCCGAGGCCGTACGCGCCGTCTGCGACGACCTCGGCCGGCAGCTCATCGGCGACGCCGAGGGCGCCAGCAAGGACATCAAGGTCGAGGTGGTGGGCGCCGCGACCGAGGACGACGCCGTCGAGGTGGGCCGCTCCATCGCCCGCAACAACCTCCTCAAGTGCGCCATCCACGGCGAGGACCCCAACTGGGGCCGGGTGCTGTCCGCGATCGGCACCACGAAGGCCGCCTTCGAACCCGACGAACTCGACGTCGCCATCAACGGCGTCTGGGTGTGCAAGAACGGCGGCGTCGGCGAGGACCGCGACAAGGTCGACATGCGCTACCGCGAGGTCCACATCGTCGCCGACCTGGGCGCCGGTGACGCGACCGCCACCATCTGGACCAACGACCTCACCGCCGACTACGTCCACGAGAACAGCGCCTACTCCTCATGACCACCACCCGCAAGCACACCGCCCTGCCCAAGGCACAGATCCTCATCGAGGCGCTGCCCTGGCTGACCCGGCACCACGGCAAGACCGTCGTCATCAAGTTCGGCGGCAACGCCATGGTGAACGAGGAACTGAAGAACGCCTTCGCCCAGGACGTCGTCTTCCTGCGGCACGCCGGCCTCAAACCGGTCGTCGTGCACGGCGGCGGCCCGCAGATCAGCGCCGCGCTCGACCGGCACGGCATCGTCAGCGAGTTCAAGGCCGGCCTCAGGGTCACCACCGAGGACGCCATGGATGTCGTACGGATGGTGCTGGCCGGACAGGTGCAGCGTGAGCTGGTCGGGCTGCTCAACCGGCACGGCCCGTTCGCCGTCGGCCTCACCGGCGAGGACGCGCACACCCTCACCGCGACCAAACACCGGCCCGAGATCGACGGAGAGCCGGTCGACATCGGGCGGGTCGGGGAGATCACCGAGATCGACACCGGCGCCATCGAGGCGCTGCTCGCCGACGGCCGTATCCCGGTCGTCTCGTCCATCGCCCGGAGCCAGGACGACCACCATGTCTACAACGTCAATGCTGATACGGCGGCTGCGGCACTCGCTGCTGCTCTGGACGCCGAGACCCTCATGGTCCTCACCGACGTCGAGGGGCTCTACGAGGACTGGCCGAACTCCGACGAGGTGATCAGCCGTCTCACCGCGTCCCAGCTCGAGAAGCTGCTGCCGGAGCTGTCCTCCGGCATGGTGCCGAAGATGGAGGGCTGCCTGCACGCGGTACGCAACGGCGTGACCACGGCCCGCGTCATCGACGGCAGGGTCCAGCACTCGATCCTGCTGGAGATCTTCACCGACGAGGGCATCGGCACCATGGTCGTGCCCGACGACCCCGCAGACGCCACCGAGGCCGTACCCGACGGAACACCGCACGTGCAGGACGTGCAGGACGTGCAGGAAGGACGGGGGGAGTCGTGAGCAACGAGGAGCTGAGCGCGCGGTGGCAGGGCGCGCTCATGAACAACTACGGCACACCGAAACTGTCCCTGGTCAGCGGTGCGGGCACCACCGTCCGCGACGCCGACGGCAAGGAGTACACCGACTTCGTCGGCGGTATCGCCGTCAACGCGCTCGGCCACGCCCACCCGGCCGTCGTGGAGGCCGTCGGTCGGCAGATCGCCTCCCTGGGCCACGTCTCCAACCTGTACGTCGCCGAACCGCCCGTCGCACTCGCCGAACGGCTCCTGCGGCTCTTCGGCCGCGAGGGCCGGGTGTACTTCTGCAACTCCGGCGCCGAGGCCAACGAGGCCGCGTTCAAGATCGGGCGACTGACCGGGCGGACCCACATGGTCGCCACCGACGGCGGCTTCCACGGCCGCACCATGGGCGCCCTCGCGCTGACCGGCCAGCCGGGCAAGCGGGAGCCGTTCGCACCACTGCCCGGGGACGTCACCCATGTCCCCTACGGCGACGCGCAGGCCCTGGCCGCCGCGGTCACCGAGGACACGGCGCTGGTCGTCATCGAGCCGATCCAGGGCGAGAACGGGGTCGTGGTGCCCCCGCCCGGCTATCTGAAGGCCGCCCGCGCCATCACGGCCGCCACGGGCGCGCTGCTCGTCCTGGACGAGGTGCAGACCGGCATCGGCCGCACCGGCAACTGGTTCGAGTACCAGGCTCACGAAGGCGTCCTGCCCGACGTCGTCACCCTCGCCAAGGGACTCGGCGGCGGGCTGCCGATCGGCGCGGCCGTCGCCTTCGGACGCGCCGCCGAACTGCTGCACCCCGGCCACCACGGCACGACCTTCGGGGGCAACCCGGTCGCCTGCGCCGCCGGCCTCGCCGTCCTCGACACCATCGAGAACGAGGGACTGCTCGAGAACGTCAAGCGGCAGGGCGAGCGGCTCCGCGACGGAATCGAGGCGCTCGGCAGCCCGTTGATCAGCCATGTCCGGGGTGCGGGCCTCCTCCTGGGTATCGTGCTCACCGAGCCGCTCGCGCCCCGGGTGCAACAGGCGGCTCAGGACGCCGGTTTCCTGGTGAACGCGCCCGCCCCCGATGTCGTACGGCTGATGCCGCCGCTGATCCTCGGGGACGACGCGGTGGACGCCTTCCTCGGGGCACTGCCCGGCGTCCTGGACGCCGCCGGCCGGGCGGCGGACGGGGAAGGGCGAGCCGGACGGTGAGCCGGATCACGAGCCGGGCGAGACCCGGACGACGAACAGGGCGATGAACCGGACCACGAGCCGGGGAACGCCCCGAGGACGACCGGAGAATGAGACGACGATGAGCCACGATCAGGACCACGGACAGCCTGTCGGGCCTGCCGTACCGCAGACCCGCACCGCCCGCCACCGCCGGATCGTGGACATCCTCAACCGGCGACCGGTGCGTTCCCAGAGCCAGTTGGCGAAGCTGCTCGCCGACCACGGACTGACCGTCACCCAGGCGACACTCTCCCGGGACCTGGACGAGCTGAACGCGGTGAAGATCCGCGACACCGACGGCGACCTCATCTACGCGGTACCGAGCGAGGGCGGCTTCCGCACCCCGCGGGCACCGCTGGGGGAGTCGGCGAAGGAGGAGCGGATGCGGCGGCTCTCCCAGGAGCTGCTGATCTCCGCGGAGGCGTCCGCCAATCTCGTGGTCCTGCGCACCCCTCCGGGTGCCGCGCAGTTCCTGGCCTCGGCCATCGACCAGGCCGAACTGCACGACATCCTGGGGACCATCGCCGGTGACGACACGCTGATGCTGATCAGCCGCGACCCGGTGGGCGGGCCGGCCCTGGCCGAGCACATGCTGCGGCTGGCCCAGAACGGACACTGAGCGCGGGCCGGACCGGCCGGGGCGCGCGGCGCCCGAGCAGCCCGATCACCCCAGCCGGTCCGCCAGGCCCCCCGTGCAGCGCACCTCGTCGCCCGCCGTGATCAGCAGCGCCTCCACGTCGGGCAGCGTCTCCAGCCAGGCGAGCCCCTCCCGCGAGCCCATCGCGAAGGCGGCGGTGGCCCAGCAGTCGGCCCAGACCAGTCGGGATGCCACCACCGTCACCGAGACCAGGTCGGTGACCGCGGAACGGCCGGTGCGCGGGTCGACGATGTGGTCGCCGCGCTCGGCGGTGCCCGAGGTGGCGACGGCCAGTTCGTCCACGCCGGCCGCGGAGACCACGGCCGCGAGACCGCCCGGCCGGAGCGGATCCGCCACGCCCACCCGCCACGGCCGCCCGGCCCCCGGGGAGCCCAGCAACTGAACATCACCGCCGCCGTTGAGGCTCACGCCGACCGCCCCGGCCTCCGCGAGCCGCCGCGCGGCCCGCTCGGTGGCCCAGCCCTTGACGATGCCGGTCGGGTCGAGCCGGCCCCGGTAGCGCGGGCTGAACCAGCCGTCGCTCACCCGTTCCGCCTCCGCGGCCAGCTCCAGCACCTCGGTGACCTCGGGATCGCACTCCTCGACCGTGAGGTCGCCGCGTGCCAGCCGCGAGATCTGGGAGTCGTCGCGGTACGTGCTGAACACCTCGTCGACGCGGCGCAGCCCGGCGACCGCCTCCTCCAGTGCCGCGTGTACGGCAGCGGGTTCCCCGCCGCGGACGTCGAAGGAGAAGACGGTCCCCATCGTCTCCTCCGTACGACGCACCGCGGCGGGAGCCTGTGCGGACTCGGCCACGGTGTCAGCCACCGGCCTGATCCAGTGCGGACTGCAGCGACTTCTTGTATCCGGCGCTGGTGTAGGTGGCGCCGGACACCGCGTCGATGTCCGCGTTGCCGGCCTCCACGACGGCCTTGTTGAGCCGGGGCACGGACGAGAAGGTGACCTGGTCGCTCTGACCGCCCTTGGGTGCCTGCACCGCCTCGGCCTTGGTGATCTTCCCGCCCTGGACGGTGATCCGTACCTGTACCGCCCCGTACTCGGTCTGCACCGCGTCACCGGTGACGGTGCCGTCCTCGAGGGTCTGCCCGCCCCCCGAGCCCTGCCCGCTTCCGGCGGACTCCTTCCCGGCGGGCTCCTCGTCGGCGGACTCCTTCTTCCCGGCGGACCCGTTGCCGGACGCGGCCGGTGCGGCGGCCCTGGCCTTGTCGAGCGCGGACTGCAGCGACTTCTTGTATCCGGTGCTGGTGTAGGTGGCGCCGGACACCGCGTCGATCTCGCCGCTCTGGGCGGCGATCACGGCCTGGTTGAGCTTGGGTACGGCGTTGGCGTTGATCTGGTCGCTCTGGCCGCCCTTGGGGGACTGGACGGCCTCGGCCTCGGTGATCTTTCCGCCCTGGACGGTGATCCGTACCTGCACGGCTCCGTACTGGGTCTGCGCCGCGTCACCGGTGACGGTGCCGTCGCCGAGGGCCTGGGCGTTTTCCGCGCCCTGTCCGCTCCCGGCCGGTGCGGCGGCCCTGGCCTTGTCGAGCGCGGACTGCAGCGACTTCTTGTATCCGGTGCTGGTGTAGGTGGCGCCGGACACCGCGTCGATCTCGCCGCTCTGGGCGGCGATCACGGCCTGGTTGAGCTTGGGTACGGCGTTGGCGTTGATCTGGTCGCTCTGGCCGCCCTTGGGGGACTGGACGGCCTCGGCCTCGGTGATCTTTCCGCCCTGGACGGTGATCCGTACCTGCACGGCTCCGTACTGGGTCTGCGCCGCGTCACCGGTGACGGTGCCGTCGCCGAGGGCCTGGGCGCCGCCCTGCGGGGACTGCGCGGCCGCGGGCGGGACCGTGCCGCCGACCGCGTCCGCCGCGCCCGGGTCGGAATCCGGCTTCAGCGTCAGCAGCAGCACGATCCCGGAGACGGTGGCTGCGGTGGCCAGCACAGCACGCCGGACGGGGTGACTCTTCCTCATCGTTTCTCAAGCTCCTGATGGGTGTGGATGACCCGTCGCTCACATCTCGAACGACTCGTGGTGGATACGGCGGGCGGGGACCCCGGCGCCGCGCAGTGCGTCGTACACCGACTGGGCGAACCCGGGCGGGCCGCACATGAAGACGTCGTGGTCGTCGATGTCGGGGATCTTCCGCCGCAGGCTGTCCGCCGAGATGTCGGGGCGTTCCCCCTCGGGGCTGTTCACCGCGTACATCAGGCGCGCACCGCGCTCATCGGCGATCTTGGCCAGCTCACCCCACAGGGCCAGGTCCTGGGTGGTGTTGGCCCGGTACAGCAGGGTGATGTCCCCGGAGGCGCCGGGCAGCGTCTCGAACAGGGCCCGCATCGGGGTGATCCCCACCCCGCCCGCGACCAGGAGCACCTTGCCGCGGCTGCGGCGCTGGGCGGTCATCGCCCCGTAGGGTCCCTCCGCCCACACCCGGGTGCCGGGCTCCAGCTCGCGCAGCCGGGCGGTGTGGTCGCCGATCGCCTTCACGGTGATCCGCAGCATGTCGGGGCGGGGAGCCGCCGAGAGCGAGTACGGGTGGGAGCTGAACCGCATCCCCGGCGCCAGGAACCGCCAGCGGAAGAACTGACCGGCCTCCGCGCCCATCCGGTGCAGCTTGCGCCCGCTGATCAGCACCGAGGTGATGCCCGGCGTCTCCTCGATGACCGCCTCGACCCGCATCCGGTGACGCAGGTTCAGCCGGATCGGGGTGAGCACCCGGTACCAGAGGACCAGCGCGGTCACGGTGCCGTAGAGCCCGTACCAGAAGGTCTTCGCGGCCGGCTCGACGGCGAACTCGTTGCCGGTGGTGATCTGGTGCCAGAACGTCAGGTACATCGCCGCGTACGTCAGCAGGTGCACGTGGTACCAGCCGTCGTACGGCAGCCGGCGGCGGATCGGGCCGATCGAGATGAGCGCGATCACGAACAGCAGGCCCGTGCCGATGGCGGCCTTGCCCATGTCCGGCAGCTGGTCGACGGAGGTGATCGTCTGCCGGACGATGTCGCCGAGGCCCTTGCCGGCCTGGAGGGCGTAGCCCCACATGATGAGGAAGACGTGGGCGACGACCAGGCTGACGGTGTAGCGCCCGCTCATCGCGTGCCAGCGGGCCACCCGGTCCGAGCCCACCCGGCGTTCCAGCGCGGGGACCCGGGCCATCTGCAGCACCACGAGGGCCATCAGATAGCCGGCCAGCAGGCCGGTGATGCGGCCCGCGGCGACGATCTTTCCGGTGGTGTCCGAGATGGACGGTGTGTTGTCCCACCACAACCACAGCACGGCCGCCGCGCCCGCCCCCACGGCGAGCAGCAGGGGCACGGCGGGGGAGCGGCGCGGACGGATGCGGCGCATCGTCTGACGGCGGGCGGCACGTCCGCCTGCGAGCGTGGTGGTCACGGTTCCTCCGTGGGACTTGACCCTTGGCCCACACATACGTGCCGTGACTCGGGAGCGTTCAGCGAAAAGGCGGGGCGTGCGGAGGAAAAACGCCCCGGGACGTTCCTCGGGAGACCGAGGCGTCCGGGCGGACGGCTCAGGCCGGGGACGGGGGCAGCGGCAAGGGCAGCCCGGGCAGGCCGTCCAGGCTCGTCGCGACGTGTTCCTTCTTGGTGAAGTACGCGTCCAGCGAGGCGTCGTCCTCCCGTGCGAACCGCTTCCCGTGCAGGTCGCGCTCCGCCTCGTAGGCCATGAACGGGACGGCGTAGCCGCAGGTGTCACGGATGAGCTCGGCGGTCACGACGACGATCGCGCGCAGGCCGTGGAGCGTCGGATCGATGTCGGGGAAGCGGGCGAGCAGTTCGGGAAAGCGGGGGTCGTCCCGGAAGACGGGCTCACCGCGGCCGTGGACGCGCACGATGTTGGGCGGCCCCTGGAAGGCGCACCACATCAGGGTGATACGGCCGTTCTCCCGCAGGTGGGCGATGGTCTCGGCGGTGGAACCGGCGAAGTCGAGGTAGGCCACGCTGAGTTCGTCGAGGACGACGAAGGAGCCCTTGAGGCCTTTGGGCGAGAGGTTGACCGTGCCGTCGGCGGACAGGGGGGCGGTGGCGGTGAAGAAGACCGGCTGCGCCTCGATGAACGTGCGCAGCCGGCCGTCTATGCGCTCATAGGTCTTTCCCATGGGCACCGATTATGGGCGCACTTCTTTCGCCTGTCTAAGGATTATCGTCCGTGGCCGCCCCGGCCGCCCCGGCCGGCGCGAATACGGGGCGGCCACGGCGCCTGTCACGTCACTTCGGGAGCATGCAGGCGGCCGGCGTGTCCAGTCCGGCGGGGCGTTCGGCGGTGCGGCCGATGGCGGTGGCGATGCGGTTGATGGCGGCGACGCGCTTGTCCTCGAGGGGCTGAGGACGGCGTTCTGGGTGAAGTCGGGTCCGCCCTGTCCGACGGTGTCGACGAGTCGCTTGTCGGCCTCGTTGATCCGGGTGTCGAGGTCGGCGAGGTTGCGGTCGACCTCGACCTCGACCTCGGCCTGGGCGGAGGCGGGGACGGCGGGGAGCCGCGGGGCGACGTCGGGACAGCTGATCGTGCCAGGGCCCGCGAATGTCCGGGCGTTCGCGGCGCTGTCCTCGGACGACTCGCCGGCGAGGGCGGATCCGGCGGTCACCGCGCCGGACAGCGCCACGGCGGCGGCACCGCCGATGAGGCCGACGCGACGCTTGTCGCACTTCGGAAGAGCCCAGGACGTGCGGATGCCTCACTCGGATCGAGGGGGCGGGGTCGGGTTTCGCGGGTCTCGCGTGATGTCTCGGTCGTGCCGACGCGGCGCCTGCGTCCTGCGGAGCTGCGGGAAAGCGGTTTCCCGCGTTCAATCGCACCCGGAATCGACACTCACGCGGAGGTGGATTGACGAATCATGCGCTCTCCTGCATACTCATGCATATCAGCGAATGCACTGTAAGGAGAATCCCGTGACCGAGCGCGTCGTACTCGCCTACTCGGGCGGTCTGGACACCTCCGTCGCCATCGGCTGGATCGCCGAGGAGACGGGCGCCGAGGTCATCGCCGTTGCGGTCGACGTCGGCCAGGGCGGCGAGGACCTGGACGTCATCCGCAAGCGCGCGCTCGCCTGCGGTGCCGTCGAGGCCGAGGTCGCCGACGCCAAGGACGAATTCGCCGACGAGTACTGCCTCCCGGCGATCAAGGCCAACGCCCTCTACATGGACCGCTACCCGCTGGTCTCCGCGCTGTCCCGGCCGACGATCGTCAAGCACCTCGTCGCCGCCGCGCAGAAGCACGGCGCCACCACCGTCGCCCACGGCTGCACCGGCAAGGGCAACGACCAGGTCCGCTTCGAGGCCGGCATCGTCGCCCTCGCCCCCGACCTGAAGTGCATCGCCCCGGTCCGTGACTACGCCATGACCCGCGACAAGGCCATCGCCTTCTGCGAGGCCAAGGGCCTGCCGATCGCGACCACGAAGAAGTCGCCGTACTCCATCGACCAGAACGTCTTCGGGCGCGCCGTCGAGACCGGCTTCCTCGAGGACATCTGGAACGCGCCGATCGAGGACGTCTACGAGTACACGCAGAACCCCGCCGTGGCGCGCGAGGCCGACGAGGTCGTCATCACCTTCAAGGAAGGCGTGCCGGTCGCCATCGACGGCAAGCCCGTCACCGTCCTCCAGGCCATCCAGCAGCTCAACGAGCGCGCGGGCGCCCAGGGCGTCGGCCGGATCGACATGGTCGAGGACCGCCTCGTCGGCATCAAGTCCCGCGAGGTGTACGAGGCGCCCGGCGCCATCGCGCTGATCACGGCCCACCAGGAGCTGGAGAACGTCACGGTCGAGCGTGAACTCGCCCGCTACAAGCGGCAGGTCGAGCAGCGCTGGGGCGAACTGGTCTACGACGGCCAGTGGTTCTCCCCGCTCAAGCGTGCCCTGGACGGCTTCATCACCGAGGCCAACCAGCACGTCAACGGCGACATCCGGATGACCCTGCACGGCGGCCGGGCCGTCGTCACCGGCCGGCGCTCCGAGTCGTCCCTGTACGACTTCAACCTCGCCACCTACGACACCGGCGACACCTTCGACCAGGCGGCGGCCAAGGGCTTCATCGACATCTACAGCCTGTCGTCGAAGATCGCCGCCAGGCGCGACCTCGGCTGACCGCCGGACAGGCCCTGCCGGCCTGACCGCCTGACGGCCCGTCACGCACTACTCTGACACCGCCTCCTCACTCCCCTGCGCCTGAGTGAGGAGGCGGTGGCACATCCACGACCTGCCTGTCTTCGAGGAGCAACGCAATTGAGCAGCAACAGCGGTGACGTACGGCTCTGGGGCGGCCGTTTCGCCGACGGTCCCGCCGAGGCCCTGGCCAAGCTGTCCGCGTCCGTCCACTTCGACTGGCGGCTCGCGCCCTACGACATCGCCGGATCGCGTGCGCACGCGCGCGTGCTGCACGGGGCGGGCCTGCTCACCGAGGACGAACTCACCCGCATGATCGAGGGCCTCGACCGGCTCGAGGCGGACGTCGCCGACGGCTCGTTCACGGGCACCATCGCCGACGAGGACGTGCACACCGCTCTGGAACGCGGCCTGCTGGAGCGCCTCGGCCCCGACCTCGGCGGCAAACTGCGTGCGGGCCGCTCGAGGAACGACCAGGTCGCGACCCTGTTCCGGATGTACCTGCGGGATCACGCCCGGACGCTCGGCGACCTGATCGCCGATCTCCAGGACGCCCTCGTCGGCCTCGCCGAGGCCCACCCGGACGTGGCCATGCCCGGCCGCACCCACCTCCAGCACGCCCAGCCGGTGCTCTTCGCCCACCACGTCCTCGCCCACGTCCAGTCACTGTCCCGGGACGCCGAGCGGCTGCGCCAGTGGGACGAGCGGACCGCGGTGTCGCCGTACGGCTCGGGCGCACTGGCCGGCAGCAGCCTCGGCCTGGACCCGGAGGCGGTGGCCCGCGACCTCGGCTTCGAACACGGCAGCGCGGCCAACTCCATCGACGGCACGGCCTCCCGGGACTTCGTCGCCGAGTTCGCCTTCATCACCGCGATGATCGGCGTGAACCTCTCCCGGATCGCCGAGGAGGTCATCATCTGGAACACGAAGGAGTTCTCCTTCGTGACCTTGCACGACGCCTTCTCCACCGGCTCGTCGATCATGCCGCAGAAGAAGAACCCGGACATCGCGGAGCTGGCGCGCGGCAAGTCGGGCCGGCTGATCGGCAACCTGACCGGCCTGATGGCCACCCTCAAGGCGCTCCCGCTCGCGTACAACCGCGACCTCCAGGAGGACAAGGAGCCGGTCTTCGACTCCATCGACCAGCTGGAGATCCTGCTCCCGGCCTTCACCGGCATGATGGCCACCCTCACCGTGCACCGCGAGCGCATGGAGGAGCTGGCCCCGGCCGGGTTCTCGCTGGCCACCGACATCGCCGAGTGGCTGGTCAAGCAGGGCGTGCCGTTCCGGGTCGCGCACGAGGTGGCGGGGGAGTGCGTCAAGGCCGCCGAGGCGGAGGGCAAGGAGCTCGACGAGCTGACCGACGAACAGTTCGCGAAGATCTCCGCCCACCTCACCCCCGCGGTGCGCACCGTCCTCAACGTCCCCGGTGCCCTCGCCTCCCGCGGCGGCCGCGGCGGCACGGCACCGAGCGCGGTCGCCACGCAGCTCACCGAGGTCAAGGCGGACCTGGCCGTCCAGCACGCGTGGGCGAACGCCAAGAAGTAAGGGAGCGGGTGTCGCAGGGGCATCGCGGGTTACGTTGGTCGGGCAGCCGCAAGGAGCCGACCGAACGGAGCCCCGATGCCCTTCGCACGTCTGGCCACAGCCACCACCCCCACCTGCCACATCGGCCTGGGACTCGCCGCCGTCGGCCGGCCCGGTTACATCAACCTGGACCGCGACACCGACCTCGGCGGCGACCGCAGCGTCGAGGCCCTGCGCACCCGCACCCACGACCTCCTAGACGCCGCCTACGCCCAGGGCGTCCGCTACTTCGACGCGGCCCGCTCCTACGGCCGGTCCGAGGAGTTCCTCGCCGACTGGCTGAGCGGCAGGCCCGACGCCGACGACGTCGTCATCGGCAGCAAATGGGGCTACACGTACACCGCGGACTGGTCCACCGACGCAGAGCGGCACGAGGTCAAGGAGCACTCCCTCGCCGCGTACGAGCGTCAGCGCGCCGAGTCCGACGCACTGCTCGGGGACCGGCTCGACCTGTACCAGATCCACTCGGTGACCCCGGACAGCCCCGCCCTCACCGACAAGGACCTCCACGCCCGGCTCGCCGAGGCGGCGGCCCAGGGCCTCACGGTCGGATTCTCCACCAGCGGCCCGGCCCAGGCGGACGCCGTCCGGGCGGCGCTCGCCGTCACGGTCGAGGGCGAACCCCTCTTCCGTACCGTCCAGTCCACGTACAACGCGCTGGAGACGTCCGCCGAGCCCGCGCTGGCCGAGGCCCACGACGCCGGGCTCACGGTGATCGTCAAGGAGGGCATGGCCAACGGGCGGCTGGCCGCGGCGCACGCGCCCGACGCGCTCAAAGCCGTCGCCGCGGAGACCGGACTGGACTGCGACGCCGTCGCCCTCGCGCTCGTGCTGCGCCGGCCCTGGGCCGGTGTCGTCCTCTCCGGTGCCGCCACCGTCGTCCAGCTCGCCTCCAACCTGCGAGCGGCGGCCGTCGACCTCGACGACGACCAGCTCTCCCGCCTCGCCGCGCTGCCCGAGGACCCGCACGCGTACTGGGAACGACGCGGGCAACTGGCCTGGCACTGACACGCCGACGGCGGACCGCTTCAGCAGCGGTCCGCCGTCGGCGTGCGTGGTCCTCGCGGCGGGCGAGGTCAGGCGGCCTTCGCCTTGCTGGCGTACATGTCCACGTACTCCTGCCCGGACAGGCGCATGACCTCGGCCATCACCGAGTCGGTCACGGCCCGCAGGACGTAGCGGTCGCGGTCCATGCCCTCGTAGCGGGAGAACTCCATCGCCTCACCGAAGCGGACCGTGACCCTGCCCGGCCGGGGCAGGCCCGCGCCGCCCGGCTGCAGCTTGTCGGTGCCGACCATGGCGAACGGGACGACGGGCGCGCCGGTCATCAGGGTGAGCCGCGCGATACCGGTGCGGCCCCGGTAGAGGCGGCCGTCGGGGGAGCGGGTGCCCTCGGGGTAGATGCCGAAGATCCTGCCCTCCTCCAGCACCCGACGGCCCGTCATCAGCGCCGCGACCCCGCCCCGGCCGCCGTCCCGGTCGACCGGGATCATGCCGACGCCGGTGAAGAACCAGGCCATCACCCGGCCCTTGAGGCCCTTGCCGGTGACGTACTCGTCCTTGCCGATGAAGAAGACCTGACGGTCGCAGACCAGCGGCAGGATCATCGAGTCGATGAACGTGAGGTGGTTGCCCGCCAGGATGACCGGGCCGTCACCCGGGATGTGCTCCGCACCCTCCACCCGTGGGCGGAACATCAGGCGCATGACCGGGCCGAGCACTGCCTTGATGAGCGCGAAGCGGGACAACGGGTCCTCCGGTGTCGGGAATGCGGTATGAGTCTGTGCAGGTAAGGACATTACTCGCGGGCGAGGGGGACGCGCACGTCGGGTCCACCGAGGTGTCACGCGGTGCAGGCACATTTTCACCTGCGGTGACGTGGTGTCGTACGGTCGTGACGCGCACGACGTGATGTGAGGCACGTCGCGTCCGCGGAGGGCGGTCCGCGGCCTCGTCGGTCCGGGGTGCGGACACGGCCGGATCGAAGCACGCGCGACCCGCGGACCGCGGGAGGCGCGCCGTCGGCGGCATGTCCACGAGTACCCGGTACGGCGCCTCCGAAGCCGGCGGGTCGTCAGACTCCCGCCCGGCACACCCGTCCGGAGCCCGACGCGCCGGGCCCGGGCCGTACGCCATCCGGTGGCCCCCGCGTGTTCCGGTCGCGGTCTCCCGTTCGTCATGCTCGCGCCCCTACGATCACCCCGCACTGACGGTCGACGGCAGGAGGCACCTCATGGGAACGCAGGAGTCGGACGAGCGGACGGGCAAGGCCGCGGACGGCGGAACCGGGCGGCGGGCGCTCCTGGGCGCGGCGGTGCTCGGCGCGGGCGGCACCGTCCTCGGGCTGGGCGGTACGGCGAGAGCGGCCGAGGCCCGGCACGCCGAGGGACGCAGCGGCGGCGGACGGGGCGTCAAGGGCCTGCCCGTCCCGACCGTCATCGGCCACCGGGGGGCCAGCGGCCACCGGCCCGAGCACACGTTCGGCGCCTACGAACTGGCCCTCGACATGGGTGCCGACATCGTCGAGGCCGGTGACCTGGTGCCCACCAGGGACGGCCACCTCGTCTGCCGGCACGAGCCGGAGATCGGCGGCACCACGGACGTCGCGAGCCGTCCCGAGTTCGCCGACCGCAAGCGCACGAAGCGACTCGACGGCGTCTTTGTCACCGGCTGGTTCACCGAGGACTTCACCCTCGCCGAGCTCAAGACGCTCCGCGCCGTCGAGCGCATCCCGGCCAACCGCCCGCACAACACCCTCTATGACGGACGCTGGGAGATCCCCACCTTCGAAGAGGTGCTGCGCTGGCAGAACGAGCAGACCCGCAAGCGCGGCAAGCAGGTCTGGATCTACCCCGAGCTCAAGCACCCCACCTACTTCCGCCGGTTGGGCCTGGGCACCGAGGAGCGTCTCGCCCGGCTGCTGCGCGCGTACGGCAAGGACAAGAAGAACTCGCCCGTCATCGTCCAGTCCTTCGAACCCACCAGCATCCAGCGGATGAGCAGGCTCGTCGGCAACCCGCTCGCCGTGCTGCTCTCCGGCGCGAACAGCCGCCCCTGGGACTTCGTCGAGAACGGTGACCCGCGCACGGTGGCCGACCTCATCACGCCGAAGGGCCTGAAGGAGATCGCCTCCTACGCCCAGGGCATCGGCCCCACCCTGGACCTGGTCATCCCCCGGGACGCGGCCGGAAACCTCACCGAGCCCACCGGCCTCGTCCGTGACGCGCACCGGGCCGGACTGATCCTGCACCCGTACACGATGCGCAACGAGAACCCCTTCCTGCCGGCGAACTTCCGCAGAGGCGGCGACCCCGACGCCTACGGCGACGTCTTCGGCGCCTTCCGCACCTACTTCGCCACCGGCATCGACGGCGTCTTCACCGACCACCCGGACACCGCTCTGCTCGCCCGTGAGGACTTCGTCAACGGCTGAGACTCTCCGTCCCCGTTCGGGGTGATTTCCGGCCGCCCCGGGCAACCGGTCCCGAGGCGGCCGTGTCGTTGTGCATATGACCCATGACCTGGTCGCCGCTCTCCGTCCGCTGCTCACCGCGGAGGCCTCCGCCGAGGCGTACGCGTCCGGGGGTGAACCCGCCGACCTGGAACAGGCGGTCTGGCTGCGCCTCCTGGAACGCCTCGACGTCCACGGCCCGCCGCACGACCCCCATGACTGGCTCCGCAGGGCCGTCCGCACCGAGGCCCGTCGCCGCCGCCGCGCCGTCCGGCACGAGAGGCCGTGGGGCGGTGACCCCGTCGATCCCGGCGACCCCCGCGACCGCGACCCCGAACTTCTCGCCGTCGCCGCCGCCCGCCGCCGCGCCCTGCGGGACGCGGTGCGCCGGCTGCCCGGCCGCTGTCCCCGGCTGCTGGAGGCGCTGCTGGCCCCGCACGACCCGACATACCGGGAAATCGCGGGGGAGTTGGGTATCTCACAAGGCAGCATGGGTCCGGAACGTTCCAGATGCCTGGGATGTCTGCGTCGATTGCTCGCGCCGGAGGTTGCGTCGCGTTGAGGACGGGGATAGGAGTGAGGGACCACAGGTGATCAGGTGAGCGGGAGGCGTGCGCACATGGGCATGAGCGTGACCATCTCTGCGGCGGCCGAGCAGGACGCCGAGCAGATCTTCAGGTTGCAGTACCTGTGCTTCCAGAGCGAAGCGGCGCTGTACGGCAATTACCGCATCGACCCGCTCGTCCAGAGTCTGGACTCGGTCCGCGAGGAGGTCGCCGCCGACCTGGTCTTCGTCGCCCGCCTCGGTGACGAGATCGTCGGCTCGGTGCACGGCAGGAGCACCGAGGACGCCGCCGCGGCCATCGGCAAGCTCTGTGTCCACCCCCGCCTCCAGGGGCACGGCATCGGAGCCCGGCTCCTGAAGGTCGCCGAAGCCGCCCTCGCCGACGAGCGGGGCGCCAGGACCTTCCGTCTGCACGCCGGGCACCGCAGCGAGAGCAACCTCCAGCTGTACAGCCGGGTCGGCTACCAGCGGGTCGGGACGTCCCGGGGAGCGGACGGCGTACCGCAGATCGTCCTGGAGAAGTCGGCCGAGACGTACGCGACCACCGCCTGACCGGGGGGCGTCACGCCGTGCGTGCCCTGCGCAGCCAGTACATGGCCGTGAGGGGCAGCAGCACGGGAATGAACAGGTACCCCATCCCGTAGTCCGACCACACCGTCGCGTCGGGGAAGGCGGACGGATCGACCAGGGTCCAGGTGCCGACCGTCAGGACGCCCACCAGCTCGGCGGCGCAGCACACCAGCGCCGCCCTGCGGGCCGTCTCCCCGCCGCGCACCAGGGTGTACGTGATGAATCCGTAGACCACCCCGGCGACCGCCGAGAGAGAGTAGGCGAGCGGTGCCCGGTCGAACTCGGTGGCGATCTGGTACGCGGAGCGCGACACGGCACCGACCACCATCACCCCGTACAGCCACACCAGCAGCAGCCCGGGCCCGCCGATCAGCCGGGTCCCGGTCGGCTCCCGTTCCGGCGCGGCCATCTCAGGCCCCCCAGATGTCATAGAGCCGGACCTCGAGCACGGCCAGGACGACACCGCTCGCGGCCACCGTGATCGAGCCCCACCGGGTGCGCTCGGCCAGCGACATGAAGCCCGCCGCCGGGACACACGCGAACGAGCCCAGCAGATACGCGAGGAAGATCGTCGTCCCCTGCTCCGGCTTCTCGCCCCGGGCCAGCTGCACGATCCCGACGATCAGCTGAACCAGCGTCAGCAGCGTGACCACGGCCATGCCGATGAAGTGCCAGTCCTTCGTCGGCTGATCCCGGTAGGCGGCCCAGCCGCACCAGGCGGCGAGCAGCAGCGCGGCGACGCCGGTCGTCAGCGTCAGGACATCAAGCATGTCAGCGACCTTATTACGCCGGAACGGCCCCACCGTGCCCGGCCCCGCCTGCACCGTATGGTCGATGGCATGACCATCCATGCGCAGGCTCTCCTGTTCGACAACGACGGGACCCTCGTGTCCTCCCTCGAATCCGTGCGGCGCTGCTGGACGCGGTGGGCCGTGGAGTACGGGATCACGGCCGAGGAGTTCGGACGGGTCGAGCTGCACGGCAGGCCGGCCGTCGAGATAGCCGCCGACCTGCTGCCCGCCCACGTCGTGCCGGAGGCCGTCGCGCGGATCGAGGACCTGGAGGTGGAGGACGTGCCGAACGGCGGGGCCGTTCTGCTGCCGGGCACCCGGGACCTCCTCGACGCGCTGCCGGCCGAGCGCTGGGCCGTCGTCACCTCGGCCACCCGGCGGCTGGCCGAAGCCCGCCTCGCCGCGGCCGGCATCCTGCCCAAGACCCTGGTGGCCGCCGACGACATCACCCGGGGCAAGCCCGACCCCGAGCCCTACCTGCTCGCCGCCCGGACCCTCGGCGTGGACCCCGCGCACTGCGTGGTCTTCGAGGACGCCCCCGCCGGGCTCCAGGCGGGCCGGGCCGCCGGCATGACCACCGTGGCGTTGGCCACAACCCACCAGGCCCACGAGCTGACCGCCGACCTGGTGGTGAAGGACCTGTCGGCCCTGTCCGCACTGGTCACGGACGCGGGAGTGGAGATCGCCGTACGCCCCTGACGTGCGGTCACTCGTGTCCACGGCTGTCCAGAATGTGGACATGGGTGTCCGGTCAGCGGTAAAGGTCTGCTTTACTGGCCGCATGACCACGATGAGCGACAGCATCCCCGCGACCGAGGTGCACATGCAGCCCGGCGCCGGTTGTATGTGTCCGCTCCGAATGCGCGCCTTCTAGAGGGCCCCCGCACCACTTGAGCCTCGCGCCCCGAAGCGAGAGCCGGTTCCCGTCCGCCCGCGTGTCCTCCGGGTCCCGCATGCGTCACGGAACCACGCCCCCGCGCACGTCTCTCCACGGTTCACCTCCGCCGAGCTCGGGAGAAGCCGTGTCGCGTACGGGCTGCTTTCGACCCTGAATGCCTCGTGCCGGCGCCACGACGTGTCGCGCACTCGACAGTGACGGATGTTCACGTGATCACCACCTCGGGCCTCACCAAGGTCTACCGCTCCCGCGGACGCGAGGTCACCGCCCTGGACGGCGTCGACCTGCACGTCCGCGAAGGCGAGGTCTACGGCGTCATCGGCCAGTCCGGCGCCGGCAAGTCCTCGCTCATCCGCTGCGTCAACCTGCTCGAGCGCCCCACCTCGGGCACCGTGACCGTGGCCGGGCAGGACCTCACCGCCCTGGCCGGGCGCGGCCCGCGCGCCGGACGGGAACTGCGGCAGGCGCGCAGCCGTATCGGCATGGTCTTCCAGCACTTCAACCTGCTCTCCTCGCGCACCGTGCAGGACAACGTCGAACTGCCGCTGGAGATCCTCGGGCGGTCGGGGAAGGAACGTTCCCGCAAGGCGCTGGAACTGCTCGACCTGGTGGGCCTCGCCGACAAGGCCAAGGCTTACCCCGCCCAGCTCTCCGGCGGCCAGAAGCAGCGCGTCGGCATCGCCCGCGCGCTGGCCGGCGACCCGAAGGTGCTGCTGTCCGACGAGGCCACCAGCGCTCTCGACCCGGAGACCACCCGCTCGATCCTGGCGCTGCTGCGCGACCTGAACCGCCAGCTCGGCCTGACCGTCCTGCTCATCACGCACGAGATGGACGTCGTGAAGACGATCTGCGACTCGGCCGCGCTGATGGAGAAGGGCCGGATCGTCGAGTCCGGCACGGTCACCGAACTCCTCGCCACCCCCGGCTCCGAACTGGCCTCCGCGCTGTTCCCGGTCGCCGGTGAGGCCTCGGACGACAACCGCACCGTTCTGGACGTCACCTTCCAGGGCGAGAGTGCGACCCAGCCGGTCATCTCCCAGCTGGCCCGTACCTACAACATCGACATATCGATCCTCGGTGCCGCCATCGACACCGTCGGAGGTCTCCAGGTGGGCAGGATGCGCATCGAACTCCCGGGCCGCTACGAGGACAACGTCGTACCGGTCGGCTTCCTGCGGGAGCAGGGGCTGCAGATCGACGTCGTCGAACAGGCAGCACGGGCGGCGCAGGCGGAACCGGGCGCGCGGACCCTGGTGAAGGAGGCGGCCAAGTGACCTGGTCCCAGATGCAGCCCCTGCTGGAACAGGCGTGCTGGGAAACGCTGGTCATGGTGGGCTGGTCCACCCTGATCTCCGTCGTCGTCGGTCTGCCGATCGGCGTGCTGCTCGTCCTCACCGACAGGGGCGGGCTGCTGCAGAACAGCCTGGTGAACAAGGTTGTCGGCCAGGTCGTGAACGTCGGCCGCTCGATGCCGTTCATCATCCTCATGGTCGCCCTGATGAGCTTCACCCGCTGGATCACCGGGACGACCATCGGCAGCGAGGCCGCGATCGTGCCGCTCGCCATCGGCGGCATCCCCTTCTTCGCCCGGCTCGTCGAGACGGCCGTGCGTGAAGTGGACCACGGACTCGTCGAGGCCGTGCAGGCCATGGGCGGCAACACCTGGACGATCGTCCGCAGGGTCCTCGTGCCCGAGGCGCTGCCCTCGCTGATCGCCAGCACCACCACCACGATCATCGCCCTCATCGGCTACTCGGCCATGGCCGGCACCGTGGGCGGCGGCGGCCTCGGCGACCTCGCCGTCCGTTACGGCTACCAGCGCTTCGAGACCGGGCTGATGTGGATCACCGTCGCGATCCTCGCTGTGGTCATCTCCCTCATCCAGTTCGCCGGCGACTACGCGGCCCGCTCCCTGCACCACCGCGGCGGACGCCCGGGCGCCGGGCCGAAGCTGCGGCTGCTCAAGGCCGAGGAACCGGCGGCGGCCGACGTCGGCAAGGCCGGGTGACCCCGGCCCGCCCTCGGCCTCCCGCCCCCTGATCCCCACTTCACCGAAGGCCCCGCACCACCCCGAGCCGGGGCCGCACCACCCTGAAGGAAAGGCACTTTTCGTGCGTAACACCATCAAGATCACCACCGCTGTCCTCGCCGCCGGAGCCCTCAGCCTCGGCCTCACCGCCTGCGGCTCGGAGGAGGAATCCGGGTCCGACGCCTCCGGCACGCTGACCGTCGCCGCGAGCCCCGTGCCGCACGCCGAGATCCTCAACTTCGTCAAGGACAACCTGGCCGAGAAGGCCGGGCTCGACCTGGAGGTCAAGGAAGTCACCGACTACGTCACGCCGAACACCTCCACGGAGGACGGCTCGGTGGACGCCAACTACTTCCAGACCCAGGCGTACCTCGACGACTTCAACAAGAAGAACGGCACGCACATCGTGCCCGCCGGCGACGTGCACCTGGAGCCGCTCGGCCTCTACTCCGAGAAGGTCAAGGAGGCCGACCAGCTGAAGAGCGGTGCGACCATCGCCATCCCCAACGACACCATCAACGAGGGACGCGCGCTGCAGCTGCTCGCTGCCAACAAGATCATCACGATCAAGGACGGCGTCGGATTCGAGGCGACCCCTTCGGACATCACCGAGAACCCGAAGAAGCTCAAGTTCAAGGAGCTGGAGGCGGCCCAGACGCCGCGCGCCCTGGCCGACGTCGACGCCGCGGTCGTCAACGGCAACTACGCCATCGGGGCCGACCTCAAGCCGGCCGAGGACGCCCTCGTCCTCGAGTCCGCCGAGGGCAACCCGCACGCCAACTTCCTCGCCGTCAAGGAGGGCAACGAGGACGACCCGCGCGTGAAGAAGCTCGCCGAGCTCCTCACCTCCGACGAGGTCAAGAAGTTCATCGACGACAAGTACGCCGGCTCGGTCGTCGCCGCCTTCTGATCCGAGGGACGCGAGCACCACGGGCACGGCCCGTCCGGCACCCACGGGGGCCACTCCGGTACACGGAGTGGCCCCCGTGGTGCGGTTCGGTGCTTTCATGCTGCATGCTGGGCAGTTCAGCAGGACCTGATGGTCTCGAAGGTCTCGAAGGTTACGGAGCGGCGCATGACGAGCAGCACCTTCCCCAACATCTCCATCAGCACGGAGCGGTTGGTGCTGCGTCCCCTCGACGAGGACGACGTCCCCGCCCTGGCCGAGATGATGAACGACGAACAGGTCGCCGCCTGGACCGACGTTCCCCGGCCCTTCACCGAACCGGCCGTCCGCACCTGGATCACCGAGGAGGCCCCCGCCGAACGGATGGCCGGACGCGGGCTCGACCTCGCCGTCACCGAGTTCCTCACCCAGCGCCTGGTCGGCGTCATCCGGCTCACCGGCACCGACTGGCACATCCGGTCCACCGAACTGTCGTACATCGTCGCCCCCTGGGCCCGGGGCGAGGGATACGCCTCCGAGGCCGCGCTCGCCACCGCCCAGTGGCTCTTCGGCGACCAGAAGCTGGAGCGCGTCGAGCTGCGCACCGCCGCCGACAACACCGCCTCGCAACAGGTCGCCCAGAAGATCGGCTGCATCAGCGAGGGCGTCCTGCGCAACGCCTGCATAGCCCACGTCCGCACCGAGGACGGCGGCTGGACGGACGTCCGCACCGACTTCATCGTCTGGAGCCTGCTGCCGGAGGACCTCGAGGGCGCGTCCGGACCCCTGACCGACACCGGCGAGTTCACCACCCTCACCGACTGGAGCTGATCCTCCGCGAACCCGCGGCCGGCGGTACCGTCCATTCACTGCGTGGCCGTACCAGGTACTCTCACCAAGCCCGCCCGTCCGCGGGCGGAGCGGCCGACGACGGACCCGCGCACACTCCCCAGACGATCCGAGCACAACCCAGGAGACTGACGACGATGGCCGACCGGGTCACGGTGATCGGCTGGGACGGTTCGCCGCTGACCGCAGCGGCCCGCGCCGCACTGGGCGCCGCCACCCTGGTGGCGGGCGCCCCGCACCACCTGGAACTCCCCGAGGTACCCGCGGGCGCCGAGCGCGTCCGGCTCGGCAGTGCCGCCCTGGCCGCCCGCCGGGTCGCCGGCCACCGCGGCACGGCGGTGGTCCTCGCCGACGGCGACCCCGGCTTCTTCGGCGTCGTACGGACCCTGCGCGCACCCGAGTTCGGCCTGGAGGTCGAGGTCGTCCCCGCCGTCTCCTCGGTCGCCGCCGCCTTCGCCAGGGCCGGAATGCCCTGGGACGACGCGCAGGTGGTCGTCGCACACTCCCGAACCCTGCGACGCGCGGTGAACGTATGCCGAGCCCACACCAAAGTGGCGGTTCTCACCTCTCCCGGCGCAGGCCCCGCCGAACTGGGCCTGCTCATGGAGGGTGTCCACCGGACCTTCGTCATCTGTGAGGAACTCGGCACCGCCCGCGAACAGGTCAGCGTCGTCACCTCCGACAAGGCCGCCGACCACACCTGGCGCGACCCCAACGTCGTCATCGTGATCGGTGGCCCGGCCGCCGCCGGCGAGTCCGGCGGCTGGATCGCCGGACGCGACCCCGCCGCCGGCCCGCGCGGCTGGTCGCTGCCGGCCGAGGCCTACGGCGGTGAACTCGGAGAGGGCGAGCGGGAGCCGCTGCGCGTCTCCCAACTCGCCCGGCTCGGACCGCGGCTGGGCGACCTCGTGTGGGACATCGGCTGCGGCAGCGGTGCCTTCGCCACCGAGGCGGCACGGGCCGGTGCCGCGGTCATCGCCGTCGACAGCGACCCGCGGGCCTGCGCGCGTACCGAGTCCACCGCCCGCCGGTACGGCGTCCAGCTCCAGGTCGTGCACGGCACCGCCCCGCACGTCCTGGAGGACCTTCCCGAACCGGACGTCGTCCGGGTCGGCGGCGGGGGAGCGGCCGTGGTCACGGCGGTCGCCGACCGCCGCCCGCAGCGCATCGTCACGCACGCCGCCACCCGCGACGCGGCCGAACGCATCGGCCGGGAACTGACGGAACACGGCTACACCGTGGAGTGCGCCCTCCTGCAGTCCGTCGAACTCGACACCAGGGCCTGGACGGAGACGGAGCGGAGCGTCGCGTTCCTGCTCAGCGGCGTACTGCCCGCGCGCACCCCCTGATCGCGTCCCCCGGTTCCGATGCCGTCCCCGTGATCGGGTTGTCGTACCGCTCGCGGTAGGCTGGCCGATCGTTGTACCGCAACTCGGACGCTCGCCGATTCGTCGGCCGATGTCCCGAAAACACGCCCGTTCCGGGGTGTGTGTGGTACGGCGGAACCCAAGGACGCGCAACGTGGCGCAGTCCACAGCGGAACCGTCGCCGATCAAGCTGACGCGACGGCAGTACGGCAGCGACAATGCCAGTGAATGGCTTTGTCGCCTTTTCTCGGCAGGCCGTTCGTGCCGCTGGGGACGCACGCTCGTTCTTCAGTGTGGGGCGGTCGGTGCGCCGTTCCGGGTGAGCTGGTCGTAGGAGCACTAACCGATGGGCGAGGGGTACGCATGACCGACACCGGCCAGGTCCCGGGCGAGGGACTGCCGGAGAACGCAGGCATGGTGGAGCAGCCGGGCGTCCCCGCGCCCGCCCCGTACGCCTACCTCTCCGAGAGTTCCGTCGAAGACGAAGAGCTGCTGCTGCCCGGCGCCCAGGGCGCCTGGGGCAACGAGGTCGCCCCACCCGCGCCCGAGCCGGTGGTCGAGACCGTGCACGAGCCGGGACCGCACGAGACGGCCGGCCGGGACACCGGCTCGGTCGACCTCGGCGGTGTCCGTCTCCCCGAACCGGAGCGGGCGCAGGCACCCGGCCGCGCGTTCACGCGCGAGCCGGTGGCGCCGCGCCGTCCGCTGCACCTCGGCCCGCCCATCCCCAGCGCCACCACCGGCCCGGTCCGCTCGCTCGCCGACCGCGGCCCGGCCGACGTGCCGGTGCGCCAGGTCGGCCCGCCGACCGTCGGCCCCGAGTACCTCGACGTGCCGCGGCCCCGGGAGACGGCCCCGCAGGTGGCGGAGGCCTGGGGCGCCGCGGCGCCGGTGGGCGCGGGCGCGGCGGCCCAAGCGGAAACGGTTGCTCCGTCGCCGCTGCCGGTGGGCGCCGCCCAGGCGCTCGTCACCCGCGTCTCGACGGAGGCGGACGGCACCGCCGGGGCGCAGGTCACGCCGCAGGACGTTGTGCCGGCGACGGCGCAGGCACCGGCGGCGCCTGCGGCGGAGATCCCTGCGGTGCCGAAGCCCCCTGCGCCAGTGGCGGCAGCGGCCGCGGAGACATGGCAGGGCGACGCGGTGGCCTCCGGCACGGACACCGGTTCCGGGCAGGGGGCACAGGCCCCCGGGGGCGCTGTGGGTCCTGAGGGAGCTGAAGGTGCTGTGGGCGCTGAGAGTGCGCCCGCACCGACGGCGGCCGAGGCGAACGGGTCCGGCGCGGGTCCTGCCGCGGACGCCGTACCTCCCGTGGCTCCGGAGGCCGGGCAGGGCACCGGGACCGTTCCGGCACCGGCTGTCGACGGGCAGGCCGCCGAGGCGGCCGACGCCGTGGCCACCGGGGCCGATGCCGCGGGGCAGGAGGCGTTCACCCCCGTCGTTGCCGTGGTGCCGGAAGCTCCGGACCAGGAGCCCGTGTCCGCTCGGACGCCGGAGAGCGTCACCCCCGACGCGGGCGCAGCGGATGCCGCCGCCCCCGAGGCGGGGACGACGACCGGTGACGCCGCCGTCCCCGCAGCGACCGGCGAGGCGGACACCGGGGCCCACGAGCCCCACGGCCCGGTCGCCGACCTGGCCGACCCGCATGTGGCCGCCCCTGCCGCGACCGCTGTCGGGGA
This sequence comes from Streptomyces sp. M2CJ-2, assembly GCF_016757295.1. Lineage (NCBI taxonomy): Bacteria > Bacillati > Actinomycetota > Actinomycetes > Kitasatosporales > Streptomycetaceae > Streptomyces > Streptomyces sp. M2CJ-2. The sequence continues at coordinate 61,998 of NZ_JAESIF010000006.1, forward strand.
CGACGAGGCGTCAGCCTCCGTACCCCTGGCCGCAGCTGACAGTGTTCCGGTACCCGGGCACATCTCCGCAACGGAAACGGAGCAGCCGGTTCCGGCGCCCGCGCCCGCTCCCGGCCCGGCGGAGACGGGCGAAGCCCTCGAACCTGCCGCACCCGCCCCTGCCACGGTGCCTCCTCCCGCCACGGCAGCCGAACCGCTCCTCGGGCGGACGGAGGCCGAGCCGGCCGCCGAGAGCCCGAACAGCGGGCACCACCCGGTCGTGTCCCAGCCCCAGGCTCCGACCGCCCCCTTCGCCCCGCCCGTCCAGGAGGCGTGGGCGCCGCTTTCCGGGTCCCCGGCCCCCTCGGGCGCCGAGGCCCCCACTGCGGAGGCGGCCCCTCCCGCCGGACCCGGGGCGGCCCCCGACGGCACTGTTCTCCCGGAGGCCCAGCCGGAGCAGACACCGGGGGAGCTCACCTCCGTGGAGGGGAGCGTTCCGGCCACCCCGCACCTCGCGCCGACGCCGCCGCAGACCCTGACCCTCCCCACCGAGGAACAGCCCGCGCCGGGAGCCGCCACCCCGGTGCCCGCACCCCGCCCGGCCGATGCCGCCGACACCGACGTGGTGCCCACCACGCCGGCCCAGAACGAACCCGCGCTGAACGAACCGGCGCTGAACGAACCGGCCCAGAACCCGGACGAACTGGACACCCAGGGCGCCGGAGTGCCCGACACCGCACCGCCCGCCGGTCCCACCGGTCCCCCCGCTCCCGGCTACGACGCCGCCGAGCGCGAGGCCGTACTGAAGGTCATGCGAGAGCGCCGGGACATCCGTAACGGCTTCCGTGACGACCCCATCCCGCACGAGGTCCTGCTCCGTGTTCTGGAGGCCGCCCACACGGCGCCTTCCGTGGGCCACTCGCAGCCCTGGGACTTCGTCGTCATCCGTTCCGCCGAGACCCGGCGCGGCATGCACGAACTGGCCACGCGTCAGCGCGACGCCTACGCCAGGTCCCTGCCCAAGGGCAGGGCGAAGCAGTTCAAGGAACTGAAGATCGAGGCCATCCTCGACACCCCGGTGAACATCGTCGTCACCGCCGACCCGACCCGCGGCGGCCGGCACACCCTGGGGCGGCACACCCAGCCCCAGATGGCGCCGTACTCCTCCGCGCTGGCCGTCGAGAACCTGTGGCTCGCCGCGCGCGCCGAGGGACTCGGGGTCGGCTGGGTCAGCTTCTTCGACGAGCGCGAGATGGTCCGCGCGCTGGGCCTGCCCGAGCACCTCGAGGTCGTCGCCTACCTCTGTGTGGGCTACGTCGACGAGTTCCCGGACGAGCCCGAGCTGATGCAGGCGGGCTGGTCCAAGCGCCGCCCGCTGTCCTGGGTCGTGCACGAGGAGACCTACGGCAGGCGTGCGCTGCCCGGCGAGGACCCGCACGACCTGCTCGCGGAGACCGTCGCGCAGATCCGTCCGCTGGACGCCAAGGCGCTCGGCGAGGCGTGGGAGCGGCAGAAGCGCATGACCAAGCCGGCCGGCGCGCTCGGCATGCTGGAGATCATCTCCGCGCAGCTGGCCGGGCTGTCCCGCCAGTGCCCGCCGCCCGTCCCGGAGCCCGCGGCCGTCGCGGTCTTCGCGGGCGACCACGGCGTGCACGCCCAGGGCGTCACCCCGTGGCCGCAGGAGGTCACCGCCCAGATGGTGGCCAACTTCCTCGGCGGGGGAGCGGTCTGCAACGCCTTCGCCACCCAGGTGGGCGCCGAGGTCTGCGTCGTCGACGTGGGGGTGGCCTCCGACCTTCCGGCCACCCCCGGACTGCTGCCGCGCAAGGTCCGGGCCGGAACCTCCGACATGACCGCCGGCCCCGCGATGACCCGCGAGGAGGCCAAGCAAGCCATCGAGGTGGGCATCGAGACCGCCCGCGACCTGGTCGCGGCCGGCAACAAGGCCCTGCTCACCGGTGAGATGGGCATCGCCAACACCACCGCGTCCGCCGCCCTGATCTCGGTCTTCACCGGCGCGGACCCGGCGGAGGTCACCGGCCGGGGCACCGGCATCAACGACGAGACCCTGGTCCGCAAGACCGAGGTCGTGCGCCGTGCCCTCGAACTGCACCAGCCGGACCCGGCCGACCCGCTCGGCGTCCTCGCCGCCGTAGGCGGCTTCGAGCACGCGGCCATGGTCGGCCTGCTCCTCGGCGGTGCGTCGCTGCGTACGCCGGTGATCCTGGACGGCGTCAGCGCCGGGGCCGCGGCCCTGGTGGCCCGGGCCATCGCCCCCGAGGTGCTGGCCGCCTGCATCGCCGGACACCGCAGCGCCGAGCCCGGCCATGTGGCCGCCCTCAACAAGCTGGGCCTGCGCCCGCTGGTCGACCTCGACCTGCGACTCGGCGAGGGCACGGGCGCGCTGCTCGCCCTGCCGATGGTGCAGAGCACGGCGCGCGCCATGCACGAGGTGGCGACGTTCGACTCGGCGGGCGTCACCGAGAAGTAGCAGGCACCCGGTGGGGGCGGGGCGGCGACCGCCGCCCCGCCCCCACCGTACGCTGAAGTCCCCATCCGCACACCGCACGTCAGGGCCGCTCCAGTGCCGTAGCGCCCGCGCACGCCGCCCGTACGAGGAGCCGCACCTCATGGCCGAACACCCCGCCTACCCCGTGGGCCTCCGCCTCACCGGCCGCCGAGTGGTCGTGCTCGGCGGTGGCCAGGTCGCCCAGCGCCGCCTGCCCGCCCTCATCGCGGCCGGCGGCGACATCCTCCTGATCTCCCCCGAGGCGACGCCGTCGGTGGAGGCGATGGCGGACGCCGGCGAGATCACCTGGCAGCGGCGCCGGTACACCGAGGGCGACCTCGCGGACGCCTGGTACGCCCTGATCGCCACCGGCGACGACGAGGCCAACACCCGGGCCTCCGCCGAGGCGGAACGCCACCGCGTCTGGTGCGTCCGTTCCGACGACGCGGACCGGGCCACCGCCTGGACCCCGGCCACCGGGCACAGCGAGGGCGTCACCGTCGCCGTCCTCACCACGGACGCCAAGGGCCGCGACCCCCGCCGCACCGCCGCCATCCGTGACGCCGTGGTCGAGGGCCTGCGCGACGGCACCCTCGTCGCCCCGCACCACCGCACCCGCACCCCGGGCGTCGCCCTGGTCGGCGGCGGTCCCGGCGACCCGGACCTGATCACCGTGCGCGGGCGCCGGCTGCTCGCCGAGGCGGACGTCGTCATCGCCGACCGGCTCGGCCCGCGCGACCTGCTGGCCGAACTCCCGCCGCACGTCGAGGTGATCGACGCGGCGAAGATCCCGTACGGCCGGTTCATGGCGCAGGAGGCCATCAACAACGCGCTGATCGAACACGCCAGGCAGGGCAAGTCGGTGGTCCGGCTCAAGGGCGGCGACCCGTATGTCTTCGGCCGCGGCATGGAGGAGCTTCAGGCGCTCGCCGAGGCGGGCATCCCGTGCACGGTCGTCCCCGGCATCTCCAGCTCCATCTCGGTGCCGGGCGCTGCCGGGATCCCGGTCACCCATCGCGGTGTGGCCCATGAGTTCACCGTGGTCAGCGGCCACGTCGCGCCCGACGACGAGCGTTCCCTGGTCGACTGGCCGTCCCTGGCGAAGCTGACCGGCACTCTGGTGGTCCTCATGGGCGTCGACAAGATCGGCCGGATCGCCGAGACCCTCGTGGCGCACGGCAGGTCCCCGGGCACCCCGGTCGCCCTGGTCCAGGAGGGCACCACGGCGGCGCAGCGCCGCGTCGACGCCACCCTCGCCACGGTCGCCGAGACCGTCCGCGCCGAGGAGGTCAAACCGCCGGCGGTGATCGTCATCGGGGAGGTCGTGAACGTCGGCCCCCCGTCCGCGCAGGTTCCGAAGCCTTCGCGGGTCTCGCGGTGACCCCGGGAAAGTCCTCCGGAAGTAACCTTCGGTAACATGGCCGGCCCCGGCCGTTGGCACCCCATCCAGGACAAGGCAGTATCACCCCCGTGGCCGATCTCATCACCCTCGAGGACCCCGACGACCCGCGCCTGCACGACTACACGGGCCTGACCGACGTGGAGTTGCGCCGCACCCGCGAACCCGCCGAGGGCCTGTTCATCGCCGAGGGCGAGAAGGTCATCAGACGCGCCAAGGACGCGGGCTACGAGATGCGTTCCATGCTGCTCTCGGCCAAGTGGGTCGACGTCATGCGCGACGTCATCGACGAACTCCCCGCGCCGGTCTACGCCGTGAGCCCAGAACTCGCCGAACAGGTCACCGGCTACCACGTGCACCGCGGCGCGCTCGCCTCCATGCAGCGCAAGCCACTGCCCACGGCGGCCGAACTCCTCCGCACCGCCCGCCGGGTGGTGATCATGGAGTCGGTCAACGACCACACCAACATCGGGGCCGTCTTCCGCTCGGCGGCGGCCCTCGGCATGGACGCCGTCCTGCTCTCCCCGGACTGCGCCGACCCGCTCTACCGCCGCAGCGTCAAGGTCTCCATGGGCGCGGTCTTCTCCGTCCCGTACGCCCGGCTGGACAACTGGCCCAAGGGCCTGGAAACGGTCCGCGAGGCGGGCTTCACACTCCTCGCCCTGACACCCGACGAGAAGGCCCGAAGCCTCGACGAGGCCGCCCCGCACCGGATGGAGCGGGTCGCCCTCATGCTGGGCGCGGAGGGCGACGGGCTGTCCACCCAGGCCCTGGTCGCGGCCGACGAATGGGTCCGCATCCCGATGTCCCACGGCGTCGACTCCCTCAACGTGGGCGCCGCGGCCGCGGTCGCCTTCTACGCGGTGGCGACGGGCCGACCGGTCCCGTGAGGGATGCCGAAGCACGAGCCGGGGACCGATCCGAAGACGGGGAACTCGGCGAGCGCGGATCCGGAACCCTGCCGGGTCAGCCGTCCCGGCCCGCCCTCGACACGTACCGCTCGGACACGAACTCGCCCCGCACCGGCCGGCTCCAGGGCCTGTCCGGCGGGTCATGCCGCGGACGCGGGCTCTGGCACGCACTCCCCCAAGCTCTTCGAGCAGGGGGGACCCCATGAGCGGGGGCACCCCCATCGCCCCCGCTCACCGGCGCTGATGAGGGCGTCGTCGCTTTCCTGCGACGTGATCCGCCGGACAGGCCCTAGCCGCTCCGCCCCTGCTCCTGCTGGGCCCGCACGCCGTTGCCGCCGCTGTTGCCGTCGTCACCGAGTCCGTGTGCCGAGCCCTGGCAGCCCTGGACCAGGGCGATGCCGACCGCGACGACCAGCGTCACCACGACGAACACGAACAGCCGCTGCCGGAGCAGCCGCGGATTGGCCGGCCGCAGCCCGCCACCCGCCGTCCGGGGCCCGGGACGACGGGAGCCGGTGCCCGACCGGGTCGGGTTCCGCGCCCCCGACGTGGACCGCGGGCCGGACCGGGACGGCGTACCACCACGCGAGGCGCCCCCGCGTGACGCGCCGCCCCCGCGCGCCGCGGGCACCCGCCGGTCGCCGCGCCGCGGCGACGGCCCGCTCCCGGCCGGAGCGGCACCGCGTCCGGCGGACGCCCCGGACGGCGGGGGAGTGGCCTGGCCCCCGGACGTGCCCTGCTGGCCCGGGGCCCGCCGCTGCACGCGGTCCGGATAGGTGCCGGACTGCCGCCCGGTCATCCGCTCCGGCTCCGCGCCACGGGGTGCGGGCGGACGGATGTCGGCGAATCCCTGGCTCTCCCGCGCGGCGATCTCCTTGAGCCGCAGCGACAACTGGAGGGTGCTGGGCCGCTCTTCGGGGTCCTTCGCCAGACAGGCGCGGACGAGCGGCGCCAACGCGTCCGGGACATCGTGCAGGTGAGCCTCCTCGTGCACGACGCGGTACAGCATCACCTCGGAACTGCCGTGCCCGAAGGGCGAGTCGCCCATCGACGCGTACGCGAGCGTGGCACCCAGCGAGAACACGTCCGTGGCCGGAGTGACGGCCGCGCCGCGCACCTGTTCCGGGGCGAGGAAGCCGGGGGAGCCGACCGCCGTACCGACGTGGGTGAGCGTCGAGGCGCCGGTGGCCCAGGCGATGCCGAAGTCGATGATCCGGGGCCCCTTCGGGGACAGCAGGATGTTGGACGGCTTCAGGTCCCGGTGCACCACCCCGGCCTCGTGCACGGCGACCAACCCCTCCGACAGGGCCGCGCCGACCGCGGCGACCTCGGCCGCGCCGAGCGGCCCCTCGTCGGCGACCCGGTCGTGCAGCGACGGGCCGGGCACGTACTGCGTGGCGAACCACGGCCGGTCCGCGTCCAGGTCGGCGGCCACCAGGCGGGCCGTGCACCCGCCGCGGATCCGGCGCGCGGCGGAGACCTCGCGGGCGAACCGCGAACGGAACTCCTGGTCCTCCGCCAGATCGGGCCGGATGACCTTCAGCGCCACCCGCTGCCCCTTCTTGTCGGAGCCCAGGTAGACGACGCCCATCCCGCCCGCACCGAGCCGTCGGTGAAGTCTGAAAGAGCCGACGACGCGCGGGTCCTCGCGCCTCAGGCGCATCATCGCCATGTTCATCCCCGCTGCCCGGTCCTGTGACGTGCCTCAGCTTACGTTTCCCCGGGCGCCCGTGCGCAGAGGCCGCGCCCTCTCGCGACGACGGATTGTCAGTGGTGGGTGGGAAACTCGAAGAGTGGTCGGGAAAGGCGCGAGCAGGCCGGGCCCGCGCCCGAGCATGATCCCAACCACTTGACGCCGAAGGGGGATTGATCAAGTGAAGGGTGATCGTGTGGAGATAGTCGTGGACGCGGGGGACACGACGCGGACGTACGAGGTGGTGGCGAGCAGGGCGGGCCGCAGGGTGGAGACAGCGGTGCGCCGGGGAGTGGTGGAGGTGAGTGAAGTCACGCGTACGGGATCGGTGGTGCGGACCGCCCGTTTCATGGCGAACCGCGTGCTCGCGCTGGTCGAGCAGCCGGTGCCGAGGGTGGACGACTCCGAGTAGGCGAAGGGACGGGCGGGGCGGCCCGGAGCGGCCGTCCCCTCGGGGATGTCCCTGACATGGAGGAGCCCGTCTCCACCCAGGGGAGTACACCGCAGGGCATGGCTCATCCTCCGGGAGGCCCGGTAATCGGTACGAGGGCATGACGTCCGGGCGGCGCCGGGCCCCTAGATTTGAAGTCGAGCGGCGGGTGCGGTACTCGTCCCCCGAGGTCGGACACCCGCCGCTGCCCAAGGCGCACAAAGGCACCTGAAGCAGCACGACAACAGAAACGGTCAGGAGAGGGGTCATGGCCCACACGGCACCGCGGACACTCGTCCGCACGCGGGTACAGCAGGCGGGCACCGCCGCGTTCCGCCCGCGCCGCGAGGGCCGTCGCCACCCCGTGGTGGCGACGCTCATGGCCCTGCCCCTGGCGGTCCTGCTCCTCCTCGTCTTCGACGGGTGGGAGACGGTGGCCACACAGGCGTCGTCCGTGGGCGAGATGCTGGGGCGCTGAGCGGCGACCCCAGGCCCGGAAGAGCGGTCCGGGCGGGGACATCCACCCATGAAACCCCGTGGGGACGGGGGTGCGGCGGACGGCACAAATGCCGGCGCAGCTGGGGAGCTGCGCCGGCACTTTTCTGCGCCCGTGCCGGCTCGCGCAGCTGCCGCCGCTCGTCGGTGCCTCGTCACTGCGGTGAGCCGTGTCTCTGCTTCTCTCTGCTTCCGCCCTCGCGCCACCGGGGCCGACGCCGGCCGCGCCCCCGCGTACCCTCTCCCCAGGCCGCATCCAGGGAGTCCCGTGACAGTCACCACCCTCCTTCCCGAACTCGCCGCCCGGGCCGAAGACATCGCCCACACCCGCACCCTCACCTGCCCCTGCGGGGCGGCCGGCACCCTGGCCGACCGCCCGGACGGCACCGTCGTCCGGCACGCGGACACCGTCGCGAAGGCCCATGCCCCGGACGCCGACGCCGGTGAGCTGACCCGGCGCCTCACCATTTCCGCCGGGCTCCCGGACGTCTTCCTGCCCTCGCTGGGACCGGCACCGGTCGACCTGCGCGGACGCCTCGTGACCTTCTGGCCGTACGGCAGTCCGGTCGACCCGGACGATCCCGACGCCGCCCCCTGGGAGGCCGTCGGCACCCTGCTCGCCCTGCTGCACCGCGCACCCGTGCCCGAGTCGGCGCCGAAGATGCGCGGTCCCCTCAAGGCGGCCCGTGCCGTCGCCGGGCTCCGCGCCGTCGGTGATCACCCGGCCGCGGCTCCCGTGCTGCGGGCCTGGGCGGCCCTGCCCGCCTGGGCGCGCGCCGAGGCCCCCATGCCGCAGCCGGCCGCCCTGTGCCACGGCGACCTCCACCTGGGCCAGCTGGTACGCCTGCCCGAGGGGCCCTGGCGGCTGATAGACATCGACGATCTGGGCGCGGGCGTCCCGGCCTGGGACCTCGCACGCCCCGCGGCCTGGTTCGCCTGCGGGCTGCTGTCGGGGGAGGAATGGACACGGTTCCTCGACGCCTACCGGGCCGCGGGCGGAACCGCGCTCGGCCCGGGGGACGACCCCTGGAGCGTCCTGGACGTCCCGGCCCGCGCCCTCACCGTGCAGACCGCCGCGCGAACGGTCACCAAGGCGGTGGCGGAGGGGCGGGACCTGGACGAGCTGGACCGTGCCGTGGTCGACGCCTGCCGGCGAATGGCCGCGATCCCGGGCCGGTTGACGCACAAGTCGACGAAGTAGGGTGCAACCGACCGCAGCCGGACAGAGTCTGTCCTGGCGAAACACGAAGCAGGGCCGACCGGCGAGGAGTTGACCGAACATGCAGTGTCCGAAGTGTCGTGCGCCGATGCACACCTACAACCGCAACGGTGTCCAGATCGAGCAGTGCAGCGGCTGTCGAGGCATCTTCCTCGACTACGGCGAACTCGAGTCGCTGACCCGGCTGGAAGCCCAGTGGTCCCAGTCCGCGCCGCCGCCCGCGCCGCCCGCAGCCCCGCAGGCGTACCCGGCGGCGCCACAGCCCGCCTGGGGCGCCCCGCACGGCGGTCACCACTACGGCCACCACCGGAACAAGGGCTTCGGGCGCATGCTGTTCTCGTCCTGATCACACCCAGAGGACGACGGAACCCCGGCCGCTCAGCGGCCGGGGTTCCGGGGTGGTGGACGATACTGGGATTGAACCAGTGACCTCTTCCGTGTCAGGGAAGCGCTCTCCCGCTGAGCTAATCGTCCTCGGGGCCACGATCGCTCCGAGGAGCGGATCATGGACGGTGCGTGCGCGATACTGGGATTGAACCAGTGACCTCTTCCGTGTCAGGGAAGCGCTCTCCCGCTGAGCTAATCGCGCGGAGGATCCGAAGATCCAGTGGACGATACTGGGATTGAACCAGTGACCTCTTCCGTGTCAGGGAAGCGCTCTCCCGCTGAGCTAATCGTCCATGGAGGTGGAGACGGGATTTGAACCCGTGTAGACGGCTTTGCAGGCCGTTGCCTCGCCTCTCGGCCACTCCACCAGGAGCGTGGGGGCCCGGGAGGCCCCCGTTCCTTCGAGCGGACGACGAGGTTCGAACTCGCGACCTCAACCTTGGCAAGGTTGCGCTCTACCAACTGAGCTACGTCCGCCTGTCGGTCCGGTCCGCTTCCGCGTCCCGGCGACGTGGTGAACTCTAGCGGATTCCGGGGCCAGTACAAAAACCCGTTTGTGCAGCGTGCTGCGTTGCGCCCGCCCACGGACACGGCCAGGCCACCTCGGCGTCCCCGCCATAGACTCGACGACGTGCTCGATCTCCCACCCCTCGCCCGTTTCGGCAGCCGCGTGGCCACCGGACTCCTCGACGTCACCGACGACCCCGCGGCACTGGATTCCCGTGGCTTCTGGGCCGTCTGCGCGGACTTCGAGGGCCGTCTGACCTGCGCACGCTTCCGGGACGTCCGCGAGCAGCCGGTGCCCGCGCCGGTGCCCGGCGACTGGCGGGGGCCCGCCGCCGGCGACTGGACGTCCTCCCTCGACCACGGGGCGTACGTGGCCGGCGTCCGGCGCATCCGCGAGCACATAGCCGCCGGCGAGGTGTACCAGGCCAACCTCTGCCGGGTGCTCTCCGCCCCCGTCCCGGCCGACGCCGACGTGGACGCCCTCACCGCCCTGCTGGCACGCGGCAACCCGGCCCCGTACGCGGGAACGATCCGCCTGCCCGGACACGGTGTGGAGATCGCCACCGCGTCACCCGAGCTCTTCCTGAGCCGCGCGGGGCGGACCGTCGAGTCCGGGCCGATCAAGGGCACCGGGCGGACCGAGGCCGACCTCCTGGACAAGGACCACGCCGAGAACGTGATGATCGTGGACCTCGTCCGCAACGACCTCGGACAGGTCTGCACCACCGGCAGCATCACGGTGCCCGACCTGTGCGCCGTCGAGAAGCATCCGGGGCTGGTGCACCTCGTGTCCACGGTGCAGGGCGAACTGCGGCCCGGGGCCGGCTGGCCCGACCTGTTCGCCGCCGCGTTCCCGCCCGGCTCCGTCACCGGCGCGCCCAAGTCGAGCGCCCTGCGGATCATCGGCGCCCTGGAACGGGCGCCCCGCGGTCCGTACTGCGGCGGCATCGGCTGGGTCGACGCCGACCGGGGCACCGCCGAGCTGGCGGTGGGCATCCGTACCTTCTGGATCGACCGGCGGGCGGACGGCGCCGCCGTGCTCCGGTTCGGCACCGGCGCCGGCATCACCTGGGGATCGGATCCGGAGAGGGAGTGGCGGGAGACCGAACTGAAGGCGTCCCGGCTGCTCGCGGTAGCGTCGGGCAGGTACGAGGTGAGTGAAGGGACCTAGAGGTGAAGATCTGGCTCGACGGCGGGCTGCAGGACACCGAGTCCGCCCGCGTCTCCGTCTTCGATCACGGACTGACCGTGGGCGACGGCATCTTCGAGACGGTGAAGGCCGTGAACGGCAGGCCGTTCGCGCTGACCCGGCATCTGGACCGGCTGGCCCGCTCGGCCCGCGGCCTGGGACTGCCCGAACCCGACGCCGACGAGGTCCGTCACGCCTGCGCGGCCGTCCTCGAGGCCAACCCGATGCCGCTCGGCCGGCTGCGCATCACCTACACCGGCGGCCGCGGCCCCCTCGGCTCCGACCGCGGCGAACACGGCCCGACGCTTCTCGTCGCCCTGGGCGACACCACCCGCCGCCCCGACTCCACCGCCGTGATCACCGTCCCCTGGACCCGCAACGAACGCGGCGCGCTCACCGGCCTGAAGACCACCTCCTACGCCGAGAACGTGGTCGCCCTCGCCCGCGCCCGTGAACAAGGTGCCTCCGAGGCGCTGTTCGGCAACACGGTCGGCCGGCTCTGCGAGGGCACGGGCTCGAACGTCTTCGTCGTCCTGGACGGCGAGATCCACACCCCGCCGGTCGCCTCCGGCTGCCTCGCGGGCATCACCCGGGCGCTGGCCGTCGAGTGGACCGGAGCCGCCGAGACCGATCTGCCGATGGACGTCCTCCAGCGGGCCGACGAGATCTTCCTCACCTCCACCCTGCGGGACGTGCAGGCCGTGCACCGTGTCGACGACCGTGAACTGCCGGGCGCGCCGGGCCCGGTGACCGCCAAGGCCATGCGGATCTTCGACGAGCACGCCACGGCCGAGCTCGATCCGTGAGCGCGCGGAAATTCGGCTGACCCGACGGGCCGCAGTGGGTAGAACACCGGTGATGACCACGACCCTGCGGCCGGCCGAGCCGCTCCAGCAGAATCCCGACGGCACGCGTTCCCGCCGCTACCAGGTGTGCGTGAACAGCCGTCCCGTCGGCCGCGTACGACTCGGCACCGAGCCCGTCTTCGGTGACGCCGTGGCCCGGATCATGAGCCTGCGGATCGAGGAGCCGGACCGCAGACGCGGCCGGGGCACGGTGGCGGCGCTCGCCGCCGAGGAGATCGCACGGAGCTGGGGCTGCCGCCGCATCGAGGCGAGCGTCCCCGCTGACCCCGGTGCCGACGCCGCCTTCCGCCTCGCCACGGCGCTCGGCTACGTCGTACGCAACTACGCCATGGCGAAGGTGCTGGGGCAGGGCGACACTCCGCCCGTCCTGCCGGAGGGCAGTCACGCACGGCCGATGACCGATGCCGAGTACGGCCCGTGGTCCGTCAAGAGCGAGGCGGACTACGCGCAGAGCTGGGCCGAGCGCGGCCTGCCGGAGGCCGAGGCGCGGGCCAAGGCGGCCGGGGACCGTGCCGCCCTGCTGCCCGACGGGCTCAGGACCGAGGGCATGCTCCTCAGCGTCCTCGAACACCGGGGCGCACCCGTGGGCACACTGTGGCTCGCGGTGCGCGGGGAGCGTGCGTTCGTGTTCGACCTCGAGGTCGGCGCCGCGCACCGCGGGCAGGGGCACGGGCGCTCCCTCATGAGGCTCGCCGAGGCCCAGGCGGTCGCCGCCGGGAAACGGGCCGTCGGACTGAACGTCTTCACGGGCAACACCCCGGCGGAGCGGCTCTACGCGTCACTCGGCTACCGGACGACGCGGTACGCGATGTACAAGCACCTGCTGTGACGGGGCCACGTGGCAGGTGGGGCCGGCTCGCGGAGGCCGAGCGGCCCCGGTCCACCCCTACTGCTCGGCCAGCAGCCGGTCCGTGATCTCCTCGATGCGCTCGCGCAGGCCCTCCTGGCTCTTGCCGCCGTCGAGGCGCTCGCCGCCGATGACGTAGGTCGGAGTGCCGGTCACCCCGATCGCCTTGCCCTCGGCCTGGTCCGCGTCCACGATCAGGATGTGCCGACCGTCGATCAGCGCGGTGTCGAACTCCTCGGCGTCCAGTCCGAGTTCCCGGGCGACCTGGACCAGGAAGGGTTCTCCCTCGCGGGCCAGCTCCTCGACCCGCCCCAGCACGGTCTCGACATACGCCCAGCCCTGCCCCTGCTCGACCGCCTCCTCGACGGCCTGCGCGGCGGCGAAAGCGTGCTTGTGCTTCTCCAGCGGGAAATGCCGCAGCCGCACTTCCAGACGGTCGCCGTAGCGGGCACGCAGGGCGCGGAGATCGTCGAGGGCACCGCGGCAGTCCGGGCACTGCAGCTCGCACCACACGTCGAGAACGGGAACGGCGACGCGGTCGGGGGAGGAGTCACTCATGGCCGACAGTCTCCCAGCCCCGCCCCACAGCACCCAATCGGACCTCGGACGATCGTCCGTACCGGCTCCGACGAGGGTGTACGGCGCACCGGCACCTGGGGAGGAGCCGACCCGGAGATGTCCCTGATCTGCGATCGGAACATGGCCCGACGGGGCCCGGAAGGTGCAGGATGGAAGGGCACGGAGTGCTTGTTGTCACGTGCCCGTCGCCACCGAACCGACCCTGCCTGGAGGACCGGATGATCGCCGAGACAGTCTGTGCCGCCGTCTCCGCGGCAGGCCTGGGCATCGCGCTGGTCACGGCGTGGCGCAAGCGCTTCCTCGCCGCGACCCGCATCGCCGCCTACTCCCTCGTTCCCATCGGCCTGGTGATGACAGGCGTCGTCGAGTGGTTGGCCGACACCGCCTTCAGCCCCACGGCCTGGGCCGGCTTCGGGCTGCTGGGCCTGGCCTGGGTGCTGTTCATGACCACACGAGCGGTGGAGCGCCGTCGCGGCGGTACACGCGAGGAGCGGAAGGGCCGCAAGGAGCGCCGCTCGGCCGAGGCGGCCGCTCAGCCCGGGGCGGTGGCCTCGAAGGCCTCGGCGCCCTCACTGGGCCAGGGCTCCCGCCCGGCGTCCCGGCCCGCGGCCGGGGGCGACGACGACTTCAGCGACATCGAGGCGATCCTCAAGAAGCACGGCATATGAAGGTGCCGCTCCGCAGGTGACGGGTGCGACGCGGGGGGCTGGGTCGGGGGACGGTTGAAACGTCACAGTCAGTCCCGGAGCGCCCGTAAACGATCGCGATTCGGGCTGTAGGCCACGGAATCGGTGAACTCGCGTTCACTCCCTGAGTGGTGATCGCGTCGGGCGCTTCCGATGCGTCATGATCGCCGCGAGATGCTGGACACGACACAGAGCGAGGCCGCGCCGCCGCAGGAAGAGCCGCGCGGATGCCTCTTCGCCCTTTCCCAGCCACCGCTGATGATCTTCCTTGCGGTGATCGGGTGTCTGCTGCTCACGGCTGCCCTGCACGACCTGCTGTGGCTGTGAGCCGTACCCGCGGTACCCGGCGCCACCCGTCGGGACCGCGTCGGCACGGTATCGATCTCCTCCCCGTCCCTACGCCGGGCCTGCCGGGTCCATCAGGCCCGCCCGTGTGCCGGGCCCGCCGCCCGTCCGGCCCGGGGAGCCCGGCGGTCAGTTCGCCGCCTCCTTGCGCCGCGCGCGATACGCGGCGACGTGCAGGCGGTTGCCGCAGGTACGGCTGTCGCAGTAGCGGCGCGAACGGTTGCGGGAAAGGTCGACGAAGGCGTGCCGGCAGTCCGGGGCCTCACAGCGCCGCAGCCGCTCCTGCTCACCGGCGACCACGAAGAAGGCCAGCGCCATTCCGCAGTCCGCGGCCAGGTGGTCGGTGATCGAGGCGCCGGGGGCGAAGTAGTGCACATGCCAGTCGTAGCCGTCGTGGTTCGTGAGCCGGGGCGTGGTGCCCGCGGCCGCGACCAGTTCGTTGATCAGTTTGGCGGCGGCGTGGGCGTCGGGAGCGGCGAAGACCGCCGCGAACCGCCCGCGGAGTCTGCGCACCGCCGACAGGTCGAACTCCGTGAGTACCCCGACCTCACTGACCTGATGCGAGTGCACGAAGCTCTCGAGCGCCGCGACGTCCGGCAGCCCGTCCGGTGCCGCGTCCTCCTCCGGTGCGGTGTTCACCAGATCCACCACGGTGTCCAGCGCGCACCGGGTGTCGTGGGTGATCAGCACGATTCGCTCCCTGGCCTGAGGGTCGGGCGGGCGCCCGTCGATGCTGGCCGATGGTAGTGGCTCCCGCGACCCCCGACCGCTGTTCGGCCCGCACATGGCTTCGAAACGCAACGAGGGAAACCCAGCCGGGACTCCCGATCACCCGCTCGGCCGGGACGTGAGCGCAACACACCGGCGCCGCCCGCGGTGCCCCGCGGCGTCGGCGCCGGTGTGTGCCGTCGCACGGCTGTCAGGGCCCGCGCCGTCTCCCCGAGTCGACGGCGCCGGGCGGTTCGGTGAACCCTCCCTAGCTTTCCGCCAGGATGTGTGAGAGCTCCTGATCGAGATCGAAGTGCCGGTGTTCCGTGCCGGGAGGCACGGCGGCGTCCGTGCGCTTCAGGAAGGACTCCAGAGCCCGTGCCGGGGCCTCGAGCAGGGCCTCCCCCTCCGGGGAGCTCAAGGCGATGCAGACGACGCCCTGACCATGACTGCGCGATGGCCAGACACGGACGTCGCCGGTGCCCGTGGGGCGGTGAAGTCCCTCGGCGAGGAGGTCGCGGGCGAAAACCCACTCGACGGTTTCCTCGGCTCCAGTGTGAAAAGTGGCGTGCACGGCGTAGGGGTCGGCCGTGTCGTACCGCAGGCCTGCGGGGACAGGCAGGGAGGACTCGCTCGACACAACGAGGCGCAGGTGCAGCTCGCAGCTGACCGTGGTGTTCATAAGCGCCAGGGCCTTTCGCTCAGTGTGCGCTCGGGGATTCGCACGTCGGCGAAATCGACATGCCACCTACGGTGCCGTTGTAAACCCCTCTGGGTGTTTTGCGTCGGTATACGTAACTCAACCGGCTGAGGGATTGTTCGCCCGGTGCGCCCGTTCCGGTGACCGGATCGGCTCCGGTAGTGTTTGGCGGTATGAACACGGGGAGTGACTCACCCGGCGAGGCGGCCATGACGGCGGATCGGGCGGGGACGGACGGGGCGGACCAGGTGAAGGACGAGCGCGCGCTGGGCTCGCGGGCGCCCGCGTTCGTCCAGGCGCGGCGCGCCCTGCACGTGAGCTGGCAGGTCGGCGTCTTCATCGTGGGGCTCGCGGTGGTGGCGGCCGGCGCCGCCATGCTGGTGCTGCCCGGGCCGGGGTGGGTGGTGATCTTCGCCGGCATGGCGATCTGGGCGACGGAGTTCGTCTGGGCCCAGCTGGTGCTCCGGTGGACCAAGCGCAAGGTCACCGAGGCGGCGCAGCGCGCCCTCGATCCACGGGTGCGGCGCCGGAACATCATCCTGACCTCGATCGGCTTGTTGATCGCGGCCGCGTTGACCGGGGCCTACCTGTGGAAGTTCGGCCTGGTGATGCCCTGGGAGATCGAGAACCAGTGAGTCGGGGCGGGGCGCGGCGACCGTTCCCCCACCCGTCACGGGCACTGGCTGACATGGGGTAATGTTCTTCCTGCGTCCGGGCGATTAGCTCAGTGGGAGAGCGCTTCGTTCACACCGAAGAGGTCACTGGTTCGAACCCAGTATCGCCCACCGGATCGCGGTACGGCCCGACTCGCAGACAGTGAGTCGGGCCGTACCGCGTTCGCGCACGGGGGCGGTGCGACCGTCCCGTTCGTGTCGTCTGCGGCGCCCTTCATTCAACCGTGACCTTCCGGGGCCCGTGTTCCGGTGGGCCCTCCGGCGTTCGGTCCGTCGGTCACGCCCGCGCAGACCTGGGCCTTTCCGCCCCCGCCCACGTGGGGAGCCGGGGGGCGTCGCCGGCCGCGCCCGATCGTCACGCCCGGCAATTCCTGTCCGAATCATTGACGCGTCCGTGGGCCCTTCGTACCTTGTGCCAGCAAGCGCTTACTTGAAACGATTCACGGGGCGGACTCGATGTCGCGGGGAGGCTCGTATGCAGCAGAGCGAGAACGGCGAAAATGGCGAGAACGCGGCGATGCGGGTCGGAAGGCGGGCTGGAGGGTGGGTCGGGAGGCGGGTGGTCCTCAAGGCGGCGGGCGCCTCGCTGACCGTCGCGGGACTGGGTGCCACCGCCACCGCCTGCGGTGGCGGCAGCAGCTCGGGAGGCGGGGCGGTGACGCTCCGTTACTCGTGGTGGGGTGCCGAGGACCGGGCCGAACGCATCAACAAGACCATCGCGCTTTTCGAGGAGAAGCACCCGAAGATGAAGATCGAGACCGACTTCCAGCCGTACACCGACTTCTGGAAGAAGTTCAACACGCAGGCCTCCGGGGGGAATCCACCGGACGTTTTCCAGAATGCCATCGGATTTCTGCGTAAATACGATGCAAAGAACGTTCTGCTCGACCTCAGCGGGCAGGTCGAGGCCGGCAACCTCTCCATGGACGGGTTCCGGGCGGGCCTGGAGAAGTTCGGTGAGATCGACGGCAAGCTCCTCGGCGTGCCCGTGGGTTCGAACTCGATGGCACTGGCCATCGACAAGCCCGTCTTCACCCGGGCCGGTGTCCAGCCCGAACAGGGCTGGACCTGGGACGACTTCGACGAGGCGATGGCGAAGATCCGTGACAGAACCGGACGGGCCGGGGACAGCGGCATGTACGGGGTCATGTACCTCTACGACCTGTATCTGCGGCAGAACGGCAAGGCGTTCTTCAGCGAGGACGGTCTGGGATTCACCGAGGCGGATCTCAGCCAGTGGTGGACCAAGGCCGAGAAGGGCGTCAAGTCCGGCCTGTTCGCCGACCCGAGGAAGGTCTCCCAGATCAAGCCCAAGGCGGCGCTCTCCGCCGAACTCGCCGGATCCGAGTTCACCTGGGACAACTTCACCGTGCGCTACACCTCCGAGGGCAAGAGCGAGTACGGTCTCGCGCCCATTCCGACCACGGACGGCAAGAGGACCGGCCAGTACCTCGGCTCCCTGATGTTGAGCGCGTCCAAGCGCACCCGGCACCCCGAGGAGGTCGCCCGGTTCATCAACTTCATGGTGCACGATCCCGAGGTTGCCAAGATCATGGGATACGACCGCGGTGTGCCCACCACGCAGGCACAGTACGACGCGTACCGGCCGACCGACCCGGTCAACAAGGCGATCGCCGCCTACGAGGAGTCCCTCGTCGACGCGGGCGTCCTGGAGCCCATCACCCCGCACCCGAACGGTGCCGACATCTGCGAGGCCGCGTTCCTGCGCATCGCGGAGGAACTGGGCCTGGGCAAGCGCTCCGTGGCGGACGCGGTCAAGCAGTTCCTCACCGAGTCGAAGACGGCTCTCGCCGGCTGATGGGAACCGCCGTGACACACGCCCCTGCGCCGGAGGCCCCGACCCGGGACTCCGAGCCGCGGCACGGTCCGGTGAAGTCCCCGCGCCCCGCCGCCCTGAAGCAGCGGGGCCGCCGGGAGAACCTGGCCGGCTACCTCTTCATGTCCCCCTGGATCGCCGGGTTCCTGTTGCTGACGGCAGGCCCGATGATCGCCTCCCTGTACTTCGCGTTCACCGACTACAACCTGTTCGACGCCCCCGGGGGATCGGCCTGGACAACTTCTCCGAGATGTTCGCCGACCCGCGCTGGCACCACTCGGTGCAGGTCACGCTCTGGTACGTGGCCGTCGGCACGCCGATCAAGCTGATCGCCGCGCTCGGGGTGGCGTTGCTGCTGGCCCAGAAGCGGCGCGGGCAGGCCTTCTACCGGGCCGCCTTCTACGCGCCGTCGCTGATCGGGGCGAGCGTCTCCGTCGCCATCGTGTGGAAGGCGATCTTCTCCGACGACGCGATCGTCGACCGCACGCAGAAGCTCTTCGGCATCGACGTCGGCGGCTGGACCGGTGACCCGGACCTGATCATCTACAGCCTGGTGGCGCTCACCGTCTGGCAGTTCGGCGCCCCCATGGTCATCTTCCTGGCCGGCCTGAAGCAGGTGCCGCGCGAGCTGTACGAGGCGGCCGACGTCGACGGGGCGGGCGGGCTGCGGCAGTTCTGGAACATCACCCTGCCGATTACCTCCCCGGTGCTCTTCTTCAACGTCCTGCTGGAGACCATTCACTCCTTCCAGATCTTCAGCTCGGCCTACATCGTCGGCGGCGGCGCCGGAGGCAACGCCTGCGGTCCGGCGGACGGCACGATGGTCTACACCTGTTATCTGTACGTCCAGGGCTTCGAGAACAGCCGGATGGGCCTGGCCTCCGCCATGGCGTGGATGCTGCTGGTCGCGGTCGCCCTGGTCACCGCGGTGCTGTTCTGGTCCCAGAAACGCTGGGTGCACTACGAGGAGGGCGGCCGATGAGCTCCCCCGGTCTCTCGACCTCGCTCGATCAGGGGGTGCCCCCCTCGACCGCCGACAGCACACCGGCCCGCTCCCCGCGGACGACGGCCTTCCGGCGCGGACTGCCCGGCTCACTGGCCTGGCACCTCGGGTCGCTGGCGATTCTCGCGGTGATCCTCTACCCGGTGATCTGGGTCATCGGCGGGTCGTTCAAGAAGAGCGAGGACATCGTCGGCGGCCTGGACCTCTTCCCGGGCGACCCGACCACCTCGAACTACACCAGCCTCGCCGACGGCATCGCGGACATCCTGATCTCCACGTTCTTCTTCAACTCGCTCTTCCTCGCGGTCGGTTCGGTGATCGGGATCGTGGTGTCCTGCTCGCTGACCGCCTACGCCTTCGCGAAGATCGGGTTCGCCGGCCGCAATCTGCTCTTCGCACTGATGATCGGCACGCTGCTGCTGCCGTACCACGTGCTGCTCATCCCGCAGTACGTGCTCTTCCGCAACATGGACATGATTAATACGTACACCCCGCTCCTGCTGGGGAAGTACCTGGCCACGGAGGCGTTCTTCGTCTTCCTGATGGTGCAGTTCATGCGCAACCTGCCCAGGGAACTCGACGAGGCGGCGCGCCTCGACGGCTGCGGGCACTTCCGCATCTACTGGTCGATCGTGCTCCCGCTGTGCCGTCCCGCGCTGATCACCAGTGCCATCTTCACCTTCATCAACGCCTGGAACGACTTCATGGGCCCGCTGATCTACCTCAACGAGCCCGGCAAGTACACGGTCTCCCTCGGCCTGAAGATGTTCGTCGACCAGGAGGCGCTGGCGAACTACGGCGGCATGATCGCCATGTCCCTCGTCGCGCTCCTGCCGGTACTGGCCTTCTTCCTGGCCTTCCAGCGTTACCTCATCGACGGCATGGCCACGTCCGGCCTGAAGGGCTGAGGTGAACCGAGCATGACTGAACCGATCATGGCCAAGGCGCGGGCCGAGGTCCTCCGTGAACGCGGCGAGTCGCTGTTCACCGGCCGGTTCGCCCTGTTCGCCGAGTGTCTGCTCACCGGAGTGTGGATCGCGCTGGCGTCACTGCCGCTCGTCACCTGGCCCGCCGCGTTCGCGGCCGGTGCGCGGCACCTCGGGCGCCGGCTCGCCCACGAGCGCGGCGGGCTGCGGGAGTTCGCGGCCGACTTCCGGTCGGCACTGCGCGGCGGGTGGCTCGTCGGACTCGCCGGATGGGCCGTCCTCGCCGTGGTGTGGGTGGACGTACGGGCCGTACGGGCCGGGCTGCCCGGTGGTGCGCTCGTGGCCGCCGTCGGAGTGTTCGCCCTGATCGCGGCGGTCGTCGCCGGGCTGCGCGCGGCGGCCGAGTGGCAACCCGGCGCCCCCTGGCGGTCGCTGCTAGCGCGGGCCGGTCGCCGCACCGTGCTCGACCCGGCCGGATCCTTCCTGATCGTCGGCGGGCTGGCCGTGGTGGTCTGCTCCGCCCGGCTCAGCGCGCCGCTCGCGCTCCCCGTCCTGGGAGCCGTCGCGGCGGCGGTCATAGCCACGGAAGAGCGCTACCGGCACCGCTGACGCGGCGGTGCCTTTCGTGCCGGGGCCGACACCCCGGCGTCGCGTCTCTGTTTGTCACGCCCTTGACATTGCGATGCGTCCGCACGGAAAGGAAAGGCCATGCCCCCCGTCCCCGCAGGTCCCTCCCGAAGGCAGCCGTTGTCGCAGGCGCCCGCGCCCGCCGTGTACCGCGCCCTGGAACGCGTCGAGGACTATCCCCGTTGGTGGCCGCAGGTGAAGGAGGCCACGCGGCTCGCCGACACCGCCGGCGGGGGCGCCGGGATCCTCCGGATCCGCTCCGTGCTGCCCTTCTCCCTGGTGGCGACCGTGCGGGAGACGAGGCGCCACCCCGCGGCCGGACTCCTGGAAGTCGCCCTGTCCGGGGACATCGACGGCTGGGCCCGCTGGACCGTCGTCCCCCAAGGCTCCGGCGGCACTCTCGCCCGCTACGCCCAGGAGGTCGACGTCCGTAAACCGCTGCTGCGCCGACTCGCCAGGCCGGGACGGCCCGTCTTCCGCGCGAACCACGCACTCATGATGCGGGCCGGGCGGCGCGGCCTGGCCGCCCACCTGCAAGCGGTTTGAACCAAGCGCGCCCGGACCTGTATTGTTCAGTCCGTTCCCGGGCGATTAGCTCAGTGGGAGAGCGCTTCGTTCACACCGAAGAGGTCACTGGTTCGAACCCAGTATCGCCCACCGGGAAAGCCGGTCCGCCGCAGGCGGACCGGCTTTTTGTGTGCCCCGACCCGTGTTCACGCGCTCCTGGCCGGGCCTCACGCGGCCGTCGGCAGGTCCGGACGCAGCGGCCAGGCCGGGTCCACCGCCTCCTGCGTGCCGGTACGGGCGAACCAGGAGGTCAGGCCCCGGGCCTGGCCCGCGTGCCACACCGCCTGCAACGTGTGGAGCTCGCCGGGGGACAGGCGCTCCAGCCGGGACGCGAAGCGGCGGCCCACCGCGCGGGTGACCTCCAGCGCCGCCGCCGCGCCCGCCTCCACGCCGGACGCGTCCTCCGACGGGACGCCGTAGAGCGCGCACAGGTCGGTGAGCGTGCGGCCGCCCTTGCGGTAGCGGTCCAGCTGCCTGTCGAGGACCTGCGGGTCCAGCACCAGCAGTGGCGTCCGCTCGAACCAGCGGCTCAGCGGCGCGGCCCGATGGCGGCGCAACTCCCGGTCCAGCAGGGTGAGATCGAACGGGGCGTTCATCACCACCAGCGGCCGGCCCACCCCCGCCTGTTCGGCCAACGCCTCCGCCACCTCGTACATCACCGGTGCCGGCCAGCGGCCGTTGCGCTGCAGATGCTCGTCCGTCAGCCCGTGTGCCTCCGTCGCCGCGGCCGGCACCGGCACCCCCGGGTTGACCAGCCAGCGGCTGACCCGCGGCCGGGTGCCCGGCGAGTCCTGGACGACGACGGCTGCCGACACGATCCGGTCGGTTTCGACGTCCACCCCTGTCGTCTCCGTGTCGAAGGCGGCCAGCGGCCCCTCGTACCAGCACCTCATACCCACCAACCCCTCGCGCACCATCGGCAGTTGACGCCCAGTCCGCTGCCCGCTCCGGTGATACCCGGTCGGTGCGCGCCGTACGCGGGCACCGACCGCTCCGTCGCCGCCCGTCGCCGCCCGTCGCCGCCCGGCTCCGTGCGGCCGTGGGCGCTCGCGGGATCCTGGCCGGATACGCGCCGATCACTCTCGGTGAGGGCCGGTGCCGCACCCGGTACGGGCCGGCGAGGCCGAGCAGGCCGGCCGCGAGGAATGATTTCGCACCCGACCGGTTCGGGTCGGTACGATCGCACCCGTGCGTGCGCTCAGGTATGGCGCCGCAGCCAAAGCCTTCAGTCAGGAGAGACCGGTGTCAGACGTCCGTGTGATCATCCAACGCGATTCCGAGCGGGACGAGCGCGTGGTGACGACGGGCACCACGGCCGCCGAGCTCTTCGCAGGCGAGCGCTCGATCATCGCGGCGCGGGTGGCCGGTGAGCTCAAGGACCTCGCCTACGAGGTCAAGGACGGCGAGACCGTCGAAGGCGTCGAGATCTCCTCCGAGGACGGCCTGAACATCCTGCGCCACTCCACCGCGCACGTCATGGCGCAGGCCGTACAGGAACTGTTCCCCGAGGCCAAGCTGGGCATCGGCCCGCCGGTCCGGGACGGCTTCTACTACGACTTCGACGTCGACAAGCCCTTCCACCCCGATGACCTCAAGGCCATCGAGAAGCGCATGCAGGAGATCCAGAAGCGCGGCCAGCGCTTCTCCCGCCGCGTGGTCACCGACGACGAGGCCCGCGAGGAGCTCGCCGACGAGCCGTACAAGCTGGAGCTGATCGGCCTCAAGGGTGCCGCGTCGCACGACGACGGCGCGGACGTCGAGGTCGGCGCCGGCGAGCTGACGATCTACGACAACCTGGACGCCAAGACCGGCGAGCTGTGCTGGCGGGATCTCTGCCGTGGCCCGCATCTGCCGACCACCCGGAACATCCCGGCGTTCAAGCTGATGCGCAACGCCTCGGCGTACTGGCGCGGCAGCGAGAAGAACAAGCAGCTCCAGCGGATCTACGGCACCGCCTGGCCGACCAAGGACGAGCTGAAGGCGCACCTGGAGTTCCTCGCCGAGGCCGAGAAGCGCGACCACCGCAAGCTGGGTTCCGAGCTCGACCTGTTCTCCATCCCCGAGCAGATCGGCTCCGGTCTCGCCGTCTTCCACCCCAAGGGCGGCATCATCCGCCGGGTCATGGAGGACTACTCGCGGCGCAGGCACGAGGAGGAGGGCTACGAGTTCGTCTACACCCCGCACGCGACGAAGGGGAAGCTCTTCGAGACCTCGGGTCACCTGGACTGGTACGCCGACGGCATGTACCCGCCCATGCAGCTCGACGAGGGCGTGGACTACTACCTCAAGCCCATGAACTGCCCGATGCACAACCTGATCTTCGACGCGCGCGGCCGGTCGTACCGTGAACTGCCCTTGAGGCTCTTTGAGTTCGGCACGGTCTACCGGTACGAGAAGTCGGGCGTCGTGCACGGTCTGACCCGCGCCCGCGGTTTCACCCAGGACGACGCGCACATCTACTGCACCCGCGAGCAGATGTCCGAGGAGCTCGACAAGACCCTCACCTTCGTCCTGAACCTGCTGCGCGACTACGGCCTGACCGACTTCTACCTGGAGCTGTCCACCAAGGACGAGACGAAGTTCGTCGGCACGGACGAGGCGTGGGAGGAGGCCACCGAGACCCTCCGCCAGGTCGCCGAGAAGCAGGGCCTGCCGCTGGTCCCGGACCCGGGCGGCGCCGCCTTCTACGGACCGAAGATCTCGGTGCAGGCCCGCGATGCCATCGGCCGCACCTGGCAGATGTCGACGATCCAGCTCGACTTCAACCTGCCGGAGCGCTTCGACCTGGAGTACACCGCCGCGGACGGCTCCAAGACCCGCCCGGTCATGATCCACCGCGCGCTGTTCGGTTCCATCGAGCGGTTCTTCGCGGTGCTCCTCGAGCACTACGCGGGCGCCTTCCCGGCATGGCTGGCGCCGGTGCAGGCGGTGGGTATCCCGGTGGGCGACGCGCACGTGGAGTACCTGGAGAAGTTCGCCGCCGACGCGAAGAAGCAGGGCCTGCGGGTCGAGGTGGACTCCTCCTCGGACCGCATGCAGAAGAAGATCCGCACGCAGCAGAAGCTCAAGGTCCCGTTCATGATCATCGTCGGCGACGACGACATGAACGCGGGCACGGTGTCGTTCCGCTACCGCGACGGTTCGCAGGAGAACGGCATTCCGCGTGACGAAGCGCTGGCGAAGCTCGTTGACGTGGTGGAGCGTCGCGTTCAGGTGTGACGTGGTCCCCGCCTGAGCGGGGATGGTCCCGACCTCTGCCGTGGTCCGCACCTGCCGACCACCTGCGCGGGGATCGGCCCCCGGGTGTTCCCCCGGGGGCCTTTGCCGCTCCCCCACGGCGACGCCATATGCTGCACGCATGACGAGTGAGCCGGAGCAGCAGTTGGGAGTGGGCACGCAGGACGCGTTCCAGCGTCTGTGGACGCCCCACCGGATGGCCTACATCCAGGGCGAGAACAAGCCGAGCGGCCCGGGTGCCGACGACGGCTGTCCCTTCTGCTCCATCCCGGCCAAGTCCGACGAGGACGGGCTGATCATCAAGCGCGGCGAGCTGGTCTACGCCGTGCTCAACCTGTACCCCTACACGGGCGGTCACCTGATGACGGTGCCGTACCGCCACGTCGCCGACTACACGGACCTCACGGCGGGGGAGACGGCGGAGCTCGCCGAGCTCACCAAGCAGGCGATGAGTGCCCTGCGCAGTGCCTCCGGCGCCCACGGCTTCAACATCGGGATGAACCAGGGCACCGTGGCCGGCGCGGGCATCGCCGCCCACCTGCACCAGCACGTCGTGCCCCGCTGGGGCGGCGACACCAATTTCATGCCGGTCGTCGGCCACACGAAGGTGCTGCCGCAACTGCTGGGCGACACCCGCAAGATGCTCGCGGAAGCCTGGCCGACGGACTGATCCGCGGCGGACGCCCGCACCGGCGGACGCGTACGTCTCCGACCGCACCGCCGGAGACCTACGCGTCGTACACGTCGGCCTTCTTGGGCACCGCTTCCTGGATGACTCCGCTCAGGCCCGCCGAGCGGGCACCGAACTTCTCCGTGTCCACGCCGTTCTCCTTCAGCACCTTGATCGCCGCCGAGTGCACCGCCCGCAGGACCGGTGTGGCGGCGCGCAGCGCGTCGTCGGCCATGAAACGGTGCCGCCACGGCTTGTCGGCCCAGGCGTGCCGCAGGCCGAAGGGCTCGGGCAGCGAGAGTTTTCCGCCCAGCCAGTACAGCAGCGGCGGGTACCAGGTCAGCGGCGCCCGGGCGGCCAGGCGCACCACCTCGTCCGCGTCGACCAGGGGGAGCTTCACCGTCCGGGTCTCCCAGAACCTGACCGACTTCTGGACCGTCTTCTCCTTGGCCGCCGGCTTGGTCGTGAACAGGGAGTGCACCGGCCCCAGAGCATGCCCGGTGACCTCGATGCGCAGCGTCTCGTGCAGCACCGTCACCGTGATCAGCATGGTGAGGACCAACTGGCCGTCCCACAGCGTCCACTGCACGCCCAGGTAGTGCCGGTCGCCCGCGCCGAACTGCTGGTTGTTGCAGATCTCCTGTATGGCGTGCTGCTTGACCTGGTACGCCTCGACGTCGGTGCCCTCGGGCCGGGACACCCCGTCCGCGTTCTCCCCGATCGGGGTGACGATCCAGTGCCGTACCGACGGCTTGGTGAAGCCGCCGGTGTGCAGCGGACCGCGCTCCAGCATGCGCAGCCGGTCGTGGATGGCCTTGATCACGTCCCAGCTGCGGAACGGGTTGATCTCCCGGTCCGGGTCGATCGGTACGAGCTCCTCGGCGAGCTGCCAGCTGCCCCAGCGCGTGCCCATGCCCAGTATCCCCTTGGGGCCGGCGTAGAACACGGAGTTGGACTGCTGTTCGGCGCTGAGCCGGGCCAGCGACTGACGCAACTGCTCGGCGGCCGTCTCACCGGGGCTGCTCGGCACCGCTTCGGGCACCTTGGCACCCACGCTGCCGCCGGAGAGCAGGCTGCTCCAGCGCTCCCTGAGGTCCCGCGCCGTGCGCTCGCAGATCCGCTTGGCCCAGAACCAGCCCACCACCGGGGCGACGACCGACGCGCGCGCGTACCAGCCCCAGAACCCGTCGAAGGGCATCCGGAGCAGGAAGATCACCGCGAGGACGCCCACCGCGACCAGGAGCGTGGTGGCGAGCGCGCCGGCCCGTTTGTCCTCGCGTCTGGCGATGGTGGTGCGGATCTGGAATACCAGCAGCCACACCAGCAGTCCGGGCAGGAACAGCAGGCCGCACAGCACCATCACGGCACTCAGCCAGTTGTCCCGCTCCCGCCGGATGCGGTGCGCCGCGAGGCTGTGCTCCACCACCACCTGGGGGTGGGCGCCGAAGGACTGGATGAGTGGTGCCCGCCCGGAGCCCAGCATCCGGTCGATGATCGCCCGGGAGAACGCCTCGCCCAGGTTCGGCCGGAACAGCGCGATCCTGGGCTTGTCCACGGACGACTTGTGCCACTCGTTGTTGGCCTTGAGTATCTCCTCGGCCTCGTTGTCCCGGTAGGCCGCCGAGGCCAGTGCGAACGTCGGAGTCTGTCCCTCGTCACCGGTGCGTGGCACCTGCGGACCGAAGAACTCCGCGTAACCGCCCTCAACGGTCATTCCCGCCCCCGATCGCCGCGACTGTCGTCTTGCGGCCTTCCCGACTTCCTTGCTGCGCACACCTGTTGATCTGGACTTCAGAGTATCGGCAGCCACCGGTGTCCGTCGGTGGACGGCCGAAAGCCGCCTGCCGGGGCGGTGGTCGACGCTCCGAGGGCGTGTTCGGCGGGCTCCTGGGGCGCGTGCGGGTGAAGGCGGGCGCCGGGCGCCCGGCGCCGACCGGCGGGGCACCGCGGGCGCCGTCAGGCGCTGCGGGCCTCCTCCCGCACCCGCTCCGCGACCTGCGGCGGCATCGGCTCGTGCCGCGCGTACCGGCGGCTGAAGCGCGCGGTGCCGTGCGAGAGCGACCGCAGGTCGACGCTGTACCGGCCGATCTCGATCTCCGGCACCTCGGCCCGGATGAGGGTGCGGCCACCCGCCGACTGCTCGGTGCCGAGCACTCGGCCGCGTCGGCCGGACAGATCGCTCATCACCGTTCCCACGTAGTCGTCGCCGACCAGGACGCTCACCTCGGCCACCGGCTCCAGGAGGTGGATCCGCGCGTCCGCGGCCGCCTCCCGCAGCGCCAGCGCGCCCGCCGTCTGGAACGCCGCGTCGGAGGAGTCCACCGAGTGCGCCTTGCCGTCCAGCAGCGTCACCCGTACGTCGATCAGCGGGTGGCCGGCCGCGACGCCCTTGGCGGCCTGGGCCCGTACGCCCTTCTCGACGGACGGGATGAACTGCCGCGGCACCGAGCCGCCGACCACCTTGTCCACGAACTCGATGCCCGAGCCGCCCGGCAGCGGCTCCACCTCGATCTCGCAGATGGCGAACTGCCCATGGCCACCGGACTGTTTGACATGCCGCCCGCGTCCGGCCGCCCGGTCGCCGAACGTCTCCCGCAACGGCACCCGGTGGGGTACGACGTCCACCTGGACGCCGTACCGGCTGCGCAGCCGCTCCAGGGCCACGTCCGCGTGTGCTTCGCCCAGACACCACAGGACCACCTGGTGGGTGTCCTGGTTCTGCTCCAGGCGCATCGTCGGGTCCTCCGCCACGAGGCGGGACAGCCCCTGCGAGAGTTTGTCCTCGTCGGGTTTGCTGTGCGCCTCGATGGCCAGCGGCAGCAGCGGGTCGGGCATCTCCCAGGGTTCCATGAGCAGCGGGTCGTCCTTGGAGGAGAGGGTGTCCCCGGTCTCGGCACGGCCCAGTTTCGCCACGCACGCCAGATCGCCCGCGATGACGTGCGACACCGGCCGCTGCTGTTTGCCGAACGGCGTGGACAGTGCGCCGATCCGCTCGTCGACGTCGTGGTCCTCGTGGCCCCGGTCGGCCAGTCCGTGCCCGGAGACGTGCACCGTCTGGTCGGCGCGCAGGGTGCCGGAGAAGAGGCGGATCAGGGAGAGCCGGCCGACGTACGGGTCGGACGACGTCTTGACGACCTCCGCGACCAGCGGGGCGTCGGGATCGCACGGCTTCAGCTCGCGCGGTGTGCCGTCGACCGTGGTCACCCGCGGTGTGACGTGCTCCAGCGGGGTCGGGAAGCCGCCGGTGATCAGCCCCAGCAGCTCGACGGTGCCGAGGCCCTGACGGGCGCCCTCGGCCGCGGGAGCGGCGGCCAGGACGGGGAAGAACGCACCTCGCGCGACGGCGCGCTCCAGGTCCTCGATCAGCGTCTCGACGTCGCACTGTTCGCCACCGAGGTAGCGGTCCATGAGGGTCTCGTCCTCGCTCTCCGCGATGATCCCCTCGATCAGCCGGTTGCGTGCCTCCTCGATCAGAGGCAGCCGGTCCGGGCCGGGCTGGGACTCCTCGCGTTCCCCGGAGGAGTAGTCGAACAGTTTCTGCGTCAGCAGGCCGATCAGCCCCGTCACGGGCGCGTGCCCGTCGGGCCCCGCAGGGCCGTGCAGGGGCAGGTACAGCGGCAGTACGGCGTCGGGGTCGTCCCCGCCGAACGCCTCCGCGCAGACGCGCGTCATCTCCTGGAAGTCCGCGCGCGCCGCTTCCAGGTGCGTGACGACGATGGCCCGGGGCATGCCGACGGCCGCGCACTCGTCCCACACCATCCGGGTCGAGCCGTCCACGCCGTCGGAGGCCGAGACGACGAAAAGGGCCGCGTCCGCCGCTCGCAGACCGGCCCTGAGTTCACCGACGAAATCGGCGTACCCGGGGGTGTCCAGCAGGTTGATCTTGATGTCGTCCCATTCGACGGGCACCAGGGAGAGCTGTACCGAGCGTTGCTGCCGGTGCTCGATGTCGTCGTAGTCGGAGACGGTGCCGCCGTCCTCCACCCGGCCCGCCCGGTTCACCGCTCCCGCGGTCAGCGCGAGAGCCTCCACCAAGGTCGTCTTGCCCGATCCGGAGTGACCGACCAGCACCACATTCCGTACGGACGTGGGATGGTCGGCCGCCTGTGCCCTTCCGGCGGCTCCGGGGTGTGTGTGCGCCTTGTCGCCCATGGTCCTGCCTCCCGTGCACGGTGAGGTCACTGTGGGCGCGGGCACGCGGAATCCTCCTCCGGGTGCTCACCCGGGGGCACCCCGAGCGGTGACGGCTCCGGCGACGCCCGCGGTCCTTCGAGCTTTGCACTCCCGTCACGGTGCGTCCATACGAGGGACGTGATCCCGTCTCCCGGTCCGCCACCGTGTGCGTCGTCGGCCCGCGCGCCGGACGTTCGGGTGCCCGGCCGACGACGGTACGCGTGCGTGACTACGATGGGCCAGCCGGTGGCCAGCAGGGCCACACGGCCACACCGACCGTCGGGAAGGCCATGCTGAACAAGTACGCGCGTGCATTCTTCACGCGTGTCCTCACGCCGTTCGCCGCGTTTCTCATCCGGCGGGGGGTCAGCCCGGACACGGTCACGCTCATCGGCACCGCGGGTGTGGTCGCGGGCGCGCTGGTCTTCTACCCCATGGGCGAGTTCTTCTGGGGCACGGTCGTCATCACGTTGTTCGTGTTCTCCGACCTCGTCGACGGCAACATGGCCCGCCAGCTGGGTCGCTCCAGCCGCTGGGGGGCCTTCCTCGACTCCACCCTCGACCGGGTCGCCGACGGGGCCGTCTTCGCCGGACTTGCCCTGTGGTACGCGGGCGGGGGCGACGACCTCGTGCTGTGTGCCGTCTCGATCTTCTGCCTGGCCAGCGGCCAGGTGGTGTCGTACACCAAGGCGCGCGGCGAGTCGATCGGACTGCCGGTCGCCGTGAACGGGCTGATCGAGCGGGCCGAGCGGCTGGTGATCTCGCTGGTCGCGGCAGGTCTGGCGGGCCTGCACGCATTCGGTGTGCCCGGCATCCAGTACCTGCTGCCGATCGCCCTGTGGATCGTCGCCGTCGGCAGCCTGATCACGCTGATCCAGCGGGTCGTCACCGTACGCCGGGAGTCCGCCGAGGCCGAGGCCGCGGAACGGGAGTCCGGGGCGAGGGAGGCAGGAGCGCGGGAGTCCGGGGTGCGGGAGACCGCCGAGGACCAGCGCACCAGGGGGAGCGAGACCGCGAAGTGAGCGTCCAGGAGCGGCTGACCGACGCCCTGTACGGCGCCGGCTGGGCCACCGTCAGGAAACTCCCCGAACCCGTCGCCGTACGACTCGGCCGGAGCATCGCCGACCTGGCCTGGAAGCGGCGGGGCAAGGGCGTGCTGCGGCTGGAGGGCAACTACGCGCGCGTGGTGCCGGGCGCGGACCCCGAGCGGCTCGCCGAACTGTCCCGCGCGGGCATGCGCTCGTACCTGCGGTACTGGATGGAGTCCTTCCGGCTGCCTGCCTGGAGCCGGGAGCGCATAGCGGGCGGCGTGGCCGTCAAGGACATCCACCGTCTGACCGACGGCATGGCGGCCGGCAAGGGCGTCGTCCTGGCACTGCCGCACCTCGCCAACTGGGATCTGGCGGGAGCCTGGGTCACCACCGGGCTCGGCATCCCCTTCACCACCGTCGCCGAGCGCCTGAAGCCGGAGACGCTGTACGACCGGTTCGTCGCCTACCGTGAGGGCCTCGGCATGGAGGTGCTCCCGCACAACGGCGGCAGCGCGTTCGGCACGCTGGCCCGGCGGCTGCGCGACGGGGGACTGGTCTGCCTGGTCGCCGACCGCGACCTGTCGGCCTCCGGCGTGGAGGTCGACTTCTTCGGCGAGACCGCGCGGATGCCGGCCGGCCCCGCCCTGCTCGCCCAGCAGACCGGCGCGCTGCTGCTGCCGGCGACGCTCTGGTACGACGACTCGCCCGTGATGCGGGGACAGGTCCATCCACCGGTCGCAATTCCCGAGTCAGGCACACGCGCCGAGAAGACGTCCGTGATGACACAGGCGCTGGCCGACGCCTTCGCCGCGGGGATCGCCGAGCATCCGGAGGACTGGCACATGCTGCAGCGCTTGTGGCTCAAGGACCTCGATCCCGCACGGGAGGCGACTCCGTGAGAATCGGCATCGTCTGCCCGTACTCCTGGGACGTGCCGGGTGGCGTTCAGTTCCACATCCGTGACCTGGCCGAGTACTTCATCCGGCTCGGCCACGAGGTGTCCGTTCTCGCCCCGGCCGACGACGACACCCCGCTGCCGCCGTACGTCGTCTCGGCCGGCCGCGCGGTGCCGGTGCCGTACAACGGCTCGGTGGCCCGGCTCAACTTCGGTTTCCTGTCGGCGGCCCGGGTGCGCCGCTGGCTGCACGAGGGCGCCTTCGACGTGATCCACATCCATGAGCCGACCTCCCCCTCGCTCGGCCTGCTGACCTGCTGGGCCGCCGAGGGACCCATCGTGGCCACCTTCCACACGTCCAACCCGCGCTCCAGGGCGATGATCGCCGCCTACTCCATCCTGCAGGCGGCCCTGGAGAAGATCAGCGCACGGATCGCGGTGAGCGAGTACGCCCGCCGCACGCTCGTCGAACACCTCGGCGGGGACGCCGTGGTGATCCCGAACGGTGTGGACGTCGACTTCTTCGCCCGCGCCGAGGCCGATCCGCGGTGGCAGGGGGAGACGATCGGCTTCATCGGCCGTATCGACGAGCCCCGCAAGGGCCTCCCGGTGCTGATGCGGGCCCTGCCGAAGATCCTCGCCGCCCGCCCGCGGGCGCGGCTGCTGGTCGCGGGACGCGGCGACGAGGAGGAGGCGGTCGAGAGCCTGCCCGCCGAGCTCCGTTCCCGGGTCGAGTTCCTCGGCATGGTCAGCGACGAGGACAAGGCCCGACTCCTGCGCAGCGTCGACCTGTATGTGGCCCCCAACACCGGCGGCGAGAGCTTCGGCATCATCCTGGTCGAGGCGATGTCCGCGGGGGCGCCGGTGCTCGCCTCCGACCTGGACGCCTTCGCCCAGGTCCTCGACCGGGGGGCGGCGGGCGAACTGTTCCCCAACGAGGACGCCGACGCGCTCGCCGACGCCGCGATACGCCTCCTGGAGGACCCGGAGCGCCGCGCGAAGCTGCGTGAACGGGGCAGCGCCCACGTCCGCCGCTTCGACTGGTCGACCGTCGGCGCGGACATCATGTCCGTCTACGAGACGGTGACCGCCGGCGCGGCCGCGGTGGCGGCGGACGACCGGACGACGAAGCGGTGGACACGCTTCGGCCTGACGCGGGACTGAGACGGGGAAGGGCCCGACCCGTCGGTCGGGCTCCGGCCCGTTCGGGTCCGGATGCGGCTCCCGGTAGCCTTGCCGCCCGTGACCGCAACCCTCATCTGGATCCTTGTCGTCCTCGCCGCGATCGGCCTCTATCTGAGCTGGACGGCGGGGCGGCTGGACCGGCTGCACGCCCGGATCGACGCCGCCCGCGCCGCGCTGGACGCGCAGTTGCTGCGTCGCGCCTCGGTGGCGCAGGAACTGGCCACCGCGGGGGTGCTCGACCCGGCCGCCTCGATCGTGCTCTACGAGGCCGCGCACGCCGCGCGGCAGACGGTGGAGGAGCAACGGGAGGTCGCCGAGAGCGAACTGAGCCAGGCGCTGCGCGCCGTCTTCGCCGAGGCGCAGCAGGTGGACGCGGTCAGGGACGCGCCCGGGGGAGAGGAAGCGGCCCTGGAACTCGCCGAGGCGGTTCGCAAGGTGCCCATGGCACGGCGTTTCCACAACGACGCCGTACGGGCCGCACGTGCTCTGCGCCGGCACCGCAAGGTGCGCTGGTTCCGGCTGGCGGGACACGCGCCGTTCCCGATGGCCTTCGAAATGGACGACGAACCACCGGCCTCCCTGACGGAGCGGGCCGCTTAGCGCGGCCCCGCCCGAGAAGACCAGGAGCCCTCCCGGAGCCGGTCGTGCCGAGGGCCGTACCGGGGGAGCCGTCCGGAAGGATCCGCCCAAAAGGATCCACCGCCTCATCATTGGCTCTTGATGTGGACTGGTCCGTTCACGTTTCCTCAGTGCTGTAGAAATCCCCTCTTCGTACACAGTGAGGTCATTCGTGTCCAGCACGCTCTCCGAGAACCAGGCTCCCGAGACCGGCACCGCCCGCGTGAAGCGCGGCATGGCCGAGCAGCTCAAGGGCGGCGTGATCATGGACGTCGTCACGCCGGAGCAGGCGAAGATCGCCGAGGACGCGGGCGCCGTCGCCGTCATGGCCCTGGAGCGCGTGCCCGCAGACATCCGCAAGGACGGCGGCGTGGCACGCATGTCCGACCCGGACATGATCGACGGCATCATCGGGGCCGTCTCCATCCCGGTCATGGCCAAGTCCCGCATCGGCCACTTCGTCGAGGCCCAGGTCCTGCAGTCCCTCGGCGTCGACTACATCGACGAGTCCGAGGTCCTCACTCCGGCCGACGAGGTCAACCACTCCGACAAGTGGTCGTTCACCACTCCCTTCGTCTGCGGTGCCACCAATCTCGGCGAGGCCCTGCGCCGCATCGCCGAGGGTGCCGCGATGATCCGCTCCAAGGGCGAGGCCGGCACCGGCAACGTCGTCGAGGCCGTCCGTCACCTGCGCCAGATCAAGAACGAGATCGCCCGGCTGCGCGGCTTCGACAACCACGAGCTGTACGCCGCCGCCAAGGAGCTGCGCGCCCCGTACGAGCTGGTCAAGGAGGTCGCCGAGCTGGGCAGGCTGCCGGTCGTGCTGTTCTCCGCCGGCGGTGTCGCCACTCCCGCCGACGCCGCGCTGATGCGCCAGCTCGGCGCCGAGGGCGTCTTCGTCGGCTCCGGCATCTTCAAGTCCGGCGATCCGGCCAAGCGTGCCGCCGCCATCGTCAAGGCCACCACCTTCTACGACGACCCGAAGGTGATCGCCGAGGCGTCCCGCAACCTCGGCGAGGCCATGGTCGGCATCAACTGCGACACCCTTCCCGAGGCCGAGCGCTACGCCAACCGCGGCTGGTAGGCATGAGCGACGTCGTGACAGGCGTCCTGGCCCTCCAGGGCGACGTGCGGGAGCACCTCGTCGCCCTGGCCGCGGCCGGCGCCGTGGCCAGGCCGGTGCGCCTGCCCGACGAACTCGCCGAGGTCGACGGTCTGGTCCTGCCCGGCGGAGAGTCCACCACCATCTCCAAACTGGCCGTCCTGTTCGGTCTGATGGAGCCCCTGCGCGCACGCGTGCGCGCAGGCATGCCCGTCTACGGCACCTGCGCCGGGATGATCCTGCTCGCCGACAAGATCCTCGATCCGCGCTCGGGTCAGGAGACCGTGGGCGGGATCGACATGATCGTGCGCCGCAACGCCTTCGGGCGGCAGAACGACTCCTTCGAGGCCGCGGTCGACGTCAAGGGAGTGGTGGGCGGCCCCGTGCGCGGTGTCTTCATCCGCGCTCCCTGGGTCGAGTCCGTCGGAGCCGGAGCCGAGGTGGTCGCCGAGCACGACGGCCACATCGTCGCGGTCCGCCAGGGCAATGCCCTGGCCACGTCGTTCCACCCGGAACTGACCGGCGATCACCGCGTGCACGGTCTGTTCGTCGCCATGACACGAGAGTGCCGAGCGGCCGACGCCTTGTAGGATTCCTGGGTACCTCCCGGGCTTTCGAGCCCTGGGGGAGTTTGTTGCAGGGATGGGTTACGCGAAGGAGAGAGTCAGATGGCCGGCCACTCCAAATGGGCCACGACGAAGCACAAGAAGGCCGTCCTCGATGCCAAGCGTGGCAAACTCTTCGCGAAGCTGATCAAGAACATCGAGGTCGCCGCGCGTATGGGCGGTGTCGATCTGGACGGCAACCCCACGCTCTACGACGCCGTGCAGAAGGCCAAGAAGCAGTCGGTGCCGAACAAGAACATCGACTCCGCCATCAAGCGCGGTGGCGGTCTCGAAGCCGGTGGCGCCGACTACGAGACGATCATGTACGAGGGCTACGGCCCCAACGGTGTCGCGGTGCTCATCGAGTGCCTCACCGACAACCGCAACCGCGCCGCTTCGGACGTGCGGGTCGCGATGACCCGCAACGGCGGCTCGATGGCCGACCCTGGCTCGGTGTCGTACCTGTTCAACCGCAAGGGTGTCGTGATCGTCCCCAAGGGTGAGCTGGGCGAGGACGACGTCCTCGCCGCCGTCCTGGACGCGGGCGCCGAGGAGGTCAACGACCTCGGTGAGTCCTTCGAGGTGCTCAGCGAGGCCACCGACCTCGTCGAGGTCCGCACCGCACTGCAGGACGCGGGGATCGACTACGACTCCGCCGAGGCCAACTTCGTCCCGACCATGCAGGTCGACCTGGACGAGGAGGGCGCCAAGAAGATCTTCAAGCTGATCGACGCGCTGGAGGACAGCGACGACGTGCAGAACGTCTTCGCCAACTTCGACGTGAGCGACGAGATCATGGAGAAGGTCGACGTGTGACGCGGCTGCGTGCGCGACGATTCCAGCGGGCCGGTGGGGGCATGTCCTCACCGGCCCGCAGCCCTGTCAGTGGCAGCCGATAGCCTGGCGTACGTCAAAGATCACCGTACGCGGACCGCAACCCTCGATCGAGGAACCCCGACGGCGATCAGCCAGGTCCGCGAGAGCGGCGGCGGATGGGCCGCAGAGAGAGGGGAGGCCGGCGTGCGGGTGC
Source organism: Streptomyces sp. M2CJ-2 (assembly GCF_016757295.1). NCBI lineage: Bacteria > Bacillati > Actinomycetota > Actinomycetes > Kitasatosporales > Streptomycetaceae > Streptomyces > Streptomyces sp. M2CJ-2. The sequence continues at coordinate 97,627 of NZ_JAESIF010000006.1, forward strand.
TGGGGGTCGACCCGGGGCTGACCCGGTGCGGTGTCGGGGTGGTCGAGGGGGTCGCCGGGCGACCGCTCACCATGCTCGGCGTCGGTGTCGTACGCACGCCCGCCGACGCCGATCTCGGACACCGCCTCGTCGTCATCGAGCAGGGCCTGGAGCAGTGGCTGGACGAACACCGGCCGGAGCTCGTCGCCGTCGAACGCGTCTTCAGCCAGCACAACGTCCGGACGGTGATGGGGACCGCCCAGGCGAGCGCCGTCGCCCTGCTGTGCGCCTCGCGCCGAGGCATCCCCGTCGCCCTGCACACGCCCAGCGAGGTCAAGGCCGCCGTGACCGGCTCCGGCCGCGCGGACAAGGACCAGGTCGGAGCGATGGTCACCCGGCTGCTGCGGCTCGACGCGCCCCCGAAGCCCGCCGACGCGGCCGACGCCCTGGCGCTCGCCATCTGCCACATCTGGCGGGCCCCGGCCCAGAACCGGCTGCGTCAGGCGGCCGTACTGCACGCCTCGCACACACCCACAGCACCGAACTCACCGAAGGGGCGCTCCGCATGATCGCCTTCGTCAGCGGCACGGTCGCCGCGCTCGCCCCCGACGCCGCGGTCGTCGAGGTCGGCGGCGTCGGCGTGGCCGTCCAGTGCACGCCCGACACCCTGTCCGGGCTGCGCGTCGGCGCGCCCGCCAGGCTCGCGACGTCCCTGGTGGTGCGCGAGGACTCGCTCACCCTCTACGGCTTCGCGGACGACGACGAGCGGCAGGTCTTCGAGTTGCTGCAGACCGCCAGCGGCGTGGGTCCGCGTCTGGCCCAGGCCATGCTCGCCGTGCACACCCCGGACGCGCTGCGGCGGGCCGTCGCGACCACCGACGAGAAGGCGCTCACCGCCGTGCCCGGCATCGGCAAGAAGGGCGCCCAGAAGCTGTTCCTGGAGCTGAAGGACCGCCTCGGCGCACCGGTGGGCGCGGCGGCGACCACGGCCGGTCCCGGCACCACGGGCTGGCGCGACCAGCTGCACGCCGCACTGATCGGCCTCGGGTACGCGACGCGCGAGGCCGACGAGGCGGTCGCCGCCGTCACTCCGCAGGCCGAGGCGGCCGAGGGCACCCCCCAGGTGGGCCCGCTGCTGAAGGCGGCCCTGCAGACTCTGAACCGAGCCCGCTAGCCCCGCACCGCCGTCCCCCCCCCGTAGCCCCGCATTCCTCGTACCGCCCCGCCCCACCCCGGCTAGGAGACTTCAGTGAACTGGGACGACACGACCGACCCCGCCGCCGCGGAGCGGTTGGTGGGATCTGTCGCCGACGGGGAGGACCAGGCCGTCGAGGCCGCCCTGCGGCCCAAGGACCTGGACGAGTTCATCGGCCAGGAGAAGGTCCGCGAACAGCTCGACCTGGTGCTGCGCGCCGCCCGCGCGCGGGGCGCCACCGCCGACCACGTGCTGCTCTCCGGTGCCCCCGGCCTCGGCAAGACCACCCTCTCCATGATCATCGCGGCCGAGATGGAAGCCCCCATCCGCATCACCTCGGGCCCGGCCATCCAGCACGCCGGCGACCTCGCGGCGATCCTGTCCTCCCTCCAGGAGGGCGAGGTGCTCTTCCTCGACGAGATCCACCGGATGTCCCGGCCCGCCGAGGAGATGCTGTACATGGCGATGGAGGACTTCCGCGTCGACGTCATCGTCGGCAAGGGGCCCGGCGCGACCGCCATCCCCCTCGAGCTGCCCCCGTTCACCCTGGTCGGCGCCACCACCCGGGCGGGTCTGCTGCCGCCCCCGCTGCGCGACCGCTTCGGCTTCACCGCGCACATGGAGTTCTACGAGCCCACCGAGCTGGAGCGGGTCATCCACCGCTCGGCGGGCCTCCTGGAGGTCGGGATAGAGACCGACGGCGCTGCCGAGATCGCCGGCCGTTCCCGTGGCACGCCCCGCATCGCCAACCGCCTCCTGCGCCGGGTCCGGGACTACGCCCAGGTCAGGGCCGACGGGAGGATCACCCGCGAGATCGCCACGGCGGCCCTGGCGGTCTACGAGGTCGACGGCCGCGGTCTGGACCGGCTCGACCGGGCAGTGCTGGAGGCCCTGCTCAAGCTGTTCGGCGGCGGACCGGTCGGCCTGTCCACGCTCGCGGTCGCGGTGGGCGAGGAACGTGAGACGGTGGAAGAGGTCGCCGAGCCCTTTCTCGTCCGGGAGGGCCTGCTCGCCCGCACCCCGCGCGGCCGGGTCGCGACCCCGGCGGCGTGGGTGCATCTCGGCCTCACCCCGCCCGGCTCCCGCGGAACCGGAAACGGACAAGGGGACCTGTTCGGGGCATGAGGGGTCGGCACCGGCCGGGAGAGGAACCCCGGTGCCACGCTGAGCGTTGTTCCCTGCGCGCGGACTCGCCTAGACTCCGCCGATGCCACCCTTGGAGGCGGCATCACATACCCCCAACCAACAGGCCGTTCACCATCGCGGTCATGTGAAGGAAGTCCGACCCGTGAGTCTCCTGACCCTCCTCCCTTTCATTGTGCTCATCGGGGCCATGTTCCTGATGACCCGGTCGGCCAAGAAGAAGCAGCAGCAGGCCATCGATATGCGGAACCAGATGCAGCCGGGTTCCGGTGTCCGCACGATCGGGGGCATGTACGCCACGGTCAAGGAGGTCAGTGAGGACACGGTCCTCCTCGACGCCGGCCCCGGCGTGGAACTGCTGTTCGCGAAGAACTCCATCGGTGCCGTCCTGAGCGACGACGAGTACAACCACATCGTCCACGGCATCGAGCACGACCTGAAGTCCGACGCCGACGTCGTCCCCGACGACGCCTCCTCCCTCACCGAGACCGACGACTCTCCCGGCGCTGCCGCCTCCGACGAGACGCCGGTCGATTTCGGTAAGAAGGACCAGGGGGACGAGGGAGACGAGAAGGAAACGGCTGACACGGCCGACGAGCCGGCCGACGCCGACGCGGCCGACAAGGCGAAGACGGACGAGCAGCCGAAGAAGTCCGAGGGCGGTTCCGGGACGAAGTAGTCCATCCCCGGGGTGCGCGGGTCCGTCCGCGCACCCCGGGACCCGCCCCGTTCGCACGGAATTCCCAGACCAGTCATGGCCGCCCGCCCATCGACCGGGCCCGAGGCGGCCCGAGAGGGAGTACGAAGGTGGCTGCACTCAAAAAGGGAAACAAAGCGAGCGTCACAAGCAAGCCGTGGCGCTCGCTCACCCTGATCCTGATCGCCATCGTGGCGCTCACCGGAGGCATGTTCGCCTCCGGGCACAAAACCCCGCGTCTGGGCATCGATCTGGCCGGCGGCACCAGCATCACACTGGCGGCGGTCCCCGAGGCCGGCCAGGAATCCGCGATCAACCCCGCCAACATGGCAACCGCGGTCTCCATCATGGAACGCCGCGTCAACGGTCTCGGCGTCTCCGAGGCAGAGGTCCAGACGCAGGGCGACCGTAACATCATCGTCAACATTCCCCGGGGCGCCAACTCCGAGCAGGCCCGGAAGCAGGTCGGCACCACCGCCAAGCTCTACTTCCGTCCGGTCCTCGCGACCGAGCTCGCCACCGGAGAGACCGCCCCCACGCCCAGCACCACCGGTGACGCCTCGAGCCAGGGCACCGGCGCGGACAAGGCCACCGACAAGGCCACGGACAAGACCACCGACGAGGGGTCCCCGTCCGCCTCCCCCAGCCCGTCGGCGAGTTCCACCAGCCAGGGCCGCGCGGTCACCGACGCCCTGAAGGCCGACGCCACGCCGTCGGCGCCCCCCAGCGGCCCGGCCGAGGACGGGGCCGCCCCCTCCCCGTCCGCCACGGGTAGTACCCCGGGCGAGACGGACGGCAGGCTCCAGGCCCAGTACGCCGCGCTCGACTGCACCAGGGCGAGCGCCCGCGCCACCGCCGGGGACGGCGCCAAGTCCACCGACTCGACGGTGGCCTGCGGCCAGAACTCCCAGGGCCAGTGGCAGAAGTACATCCTCGGCCCCGCCGCCGTCGACGGCACGGACGTGCACCAGGCCAAGGCCGTCCTCAACACGCAGTCCGGTGCCGGCTGGACCGTCACCATGGACTTCACGGACAAGGGCAGCAGCAAGTTCGCCGACATCACCGGCAAGCTGGCCCAGAACCCGTCCCCGCAGAACCAGTTCGCCATCGTCCTGGACGGCGAGGTCGTCTCCGCCCCCTACGTCAGCCAGGCCCTCACCGGCGGCAACGCGGAGATCTCCGGCAACTTCACGCAGAAGTCGGCCGAGGAACTCGCCAACATGCTGTCCTACGGCGCGCTGCCGCTGACGTTCCACGAGGACAGCGTCACCACCGTCACCGCCGCGCTCGGCGGTGACCAGCTGCACGCCGGTCTCATCGCCGGTGCGATCGGCCTCGCCCTGGTCGTCCTGTACCTGCTGGTCTACTACCGCGGTCTGTCCTTCATCGCCGTCGCCTCGCTGCTGGTGTCCGCGTCCCTCACCTACGTGATCATGGCCCTGCTCGGCCCGACCATCGGCTTCGCGCTGAACCTGCCGGCCGTCTGCGGTGCCATCGTCGCGATCGGCATCACGGCGGACTCGTTCATCGTCTACTTCGAACGCGTGCGGGACGAGATCCGCGAGGGCCGCACCCTGCGCCCCGCCGTGGAGCGGGCCTGGCCGCGCGCCCGGCGCACCATCCTGGTCTCCGACTTCGTCTCGTTCCTCGCCGCCGCGGTGCTCTTCGCCGTCACCGTCGGCAAGGTCCAGGGCTTCGCGTTCACGCTCGGGCTGACCACGGTGCTCGACGTCGTGGTGGTGTTCCTGTTCACCAAGCCGCTGCTGACGCTGATGGCCCGCCGGAAGTTCTTCGCGAGCGGTCACAAGTGGTCCGGTCTCGACCCGAAGGCCCTGGGAGCCAAGCCGCCGCTGCGCCGCACCCGCCACCACTCCGCCCCCTCCCACCCGAAGGAGGCGTGAGAGATGTCGAAGCTCGGTAATCTCAGCGCCCGGCTGCACCACGGCGAGGTCGGCTACGACTTCATCAAGAGCCGCAAGATCTGGTACGGCATCTCCATCCTGATCACCGTCCTGGCCGTCGTCGGCCTGACGGTGCGCGGCCTCCACATGGGCATCGAGTTCCAGGGCGGGGCGGTCTTCACCACCCCGAAGAACATGAGCACCTCGGTCGCCCGGGCCGAGACCTACGCGGAAGAGGCCTCCGGCCACGACGCCATCGTCCAGAAGCTCGGCGACGGCAGTCTGCGCATCCAGATCGCGGCCATCGACACCAGCACCTCGGACAAGATCAAGACAGAGCTCTCCCAGGACCTGAAGGTCGACCCCGATCAGATCAACGCGGACCTGGTCGGTCCCAGCTGGGGCGAGCAGATCGCCAACAAGGCCTGGCTGGGCCTCGGCATCTTCCTGTTCCTGGTCGTGATCTATCTGGCCGTCGCCTTCGAGTGGCGCATGGCCGTCGCCGCGTTCATCGCGCTGATCCACGACATCACCATCACCGTCGGCATCTACGCCCTCGTGGGCTTCGAGGTCACCCCGGGTACGGTGATCGGTCTGCTGACCATCCTCGGATACTCGCTCTACGACACGGTCGTGGTGTTCGACAGCCTCAAGGAACAGACCCGCGACATCACCCAGCAGACCCGCTGGACCTACAGTGAGATCGCCAACCGTTCCATCAACAGCACGCTGGTCCGCTCCGTCAACACCACGGTGGTCGCGCTGCTGCCGGTGGGTGCCCTGCTGTTCATCGGCGGCGGAGTCCTCGGCGCCGGCATGCTGAACGACATCTCGCTGTCCCTGTTCGTCGGTCTCGCCGCCGGCGCGTACTCCTCGATCTTCATCGCCACGCCGCTCGTCGCCGACCTCAAGGAGCGCGAGCCGTCGATGCGGACCCTGAGGAAGCGTGTCCTGGCCAAGCGGGCCCAGGGCACGGACACGGGCGAGCCGGCCGAGATCCGGGTGCCCGACGACAGCCACGACGACGGGCCGGCGGACGCCGTTCCCGCCGGCCCCGCCGTCGTGGGGCCACGCCATCAACCCGCGTCCCGCAACCGCGGGCGCGGCCGACCCTCAGGAAAACGCAGATGACCGAAACAACCGACGCCTCCGCACTGCTGCTGAGCCGTATCCGGGACGTCGAGGACCACCCGGAGCCGGGTGTGCTGTTCAAGGACATCACTCCGCTCCTGGCCGACCCCAAGGCGTTCGCCGTGCTCAGCGACGCCCTCGTCGGGATCGCCGAAGCCACCGGCGCCACCAAGATCGTCGGCCTGGAGGCCCGGGGCTTCATCCTCGGTGCCCCGGTCGCCGTCCAGGCCGGCCTCGGGTTCATCCCCGTGCGCAAGGCGGGCAAGCTCCCCGGAGCCACCCTCAGCCAGGCGTACGACCTGGAGTACGGCTCCGCCGAGATCGAGGTGCACGCCGAGGACCTGACCGCCGCCGACCGCGTCCTGGTGATCGACGACGTGCTCGCCACCGGCGGCACCGCCGAGGCGTCGGTGCAACTCATCCGCAGGGCCGGCGCCGAGGTCGTGGGCTTCGCCGTGCTGATGGAACTCGGCTTCCTCGGAGGCCGGGCCAGGGTGGAACCGGCCCTGGCCGGGGCCCCGCTGGAGGCACTGCTCAGGCTCTGAGCGGCGACGCGGGACGCGCGTGGAGCGCGGTGAACACCGCACGGGGCGGGCACCTGAGGAATCAGGTGCCCGCCCCGTGCGTTTCACGGGTGGACGGTCCTCACACCGGTCCGCAGGACAGGCACCGGCCGGGGATGGCTACCATGGGGGCTCCGGAGCCTGCCGGGGACCCGGAAAGCGCACGAGGAGTCCTCTTGCCAGACGAGGCCCAGCACCTGACGGCAGACAAGCCCGAGTCCGACTCGGCTGCCGCGGCCAAGCCCGTGCTCAGCACGCCCTACGCGAAGAACGACACGCGCGGGCCGGTCCAGCATGCCCAGGCCGCCGCCGCGGACAAGCCCGAGCAGCCGCGTCCCAAGCCCGCCCCCCCGCTCGACTCCGCTCGCGCGGGGGGACCCCCGCCGCCCGAGCGCTCCGCCCCCATGGTCCGCCCGAACACCGGGCAGCCCGCCCGCTCCGGCTCCTCCAACCGTGTCCGCGCCCGGCTGGCCCGACTCGGTGTGCAGCGCGCCAACCCGTACAACCCGGTGCTGGAACCGCTGCTGCGGATAGTCCGCAGCAACGACCCCAAGATCGAGAACGCCACGCTCCGCCAGATCGAGAGCGCCTACCAGGTCGCCGAGCGCTGGCACCGCGGCCAGAAGCGCAAGAGCGGCGACCCGTACATCACGCATCCGCTCGCCGTGACCACGATCCTCGCCGAACTGGGCATGGACCCGGCCACCCTGATGGCCGGCCTGCTGCACGACACGGTGGAGGACACCGAGTACGGCTTGGAGCAGCTCCGCCGCGACTTCGGCGACACCGTCGCCCTGCTGGTCGACGGCGTCACCAAGCTGGACAAGGTCAAGTTCGGCGAGGCCGCGCAGGCCGAGACCGTGCGCAAGATGGTCGTCGCCATGGCCAAGGACCCCCGCGTCCTGGTCATCAAGCTCGCCGACCGCCTGCACAACATGCGCACCATGCGCTACCTCAAGCGCGAGAAGCAGGAGAAGAAGGCGCGCGAGACCCTGGAGATCTACGCGCCGCTCGCCCACCGGCTGGGCATGAACACCATCAAGTGGGAGCTGGAGGACCTCGCCTTCGCGATCCTCTACCCCAAGATGTACGACGAGATCGTCCGCCTGGTCGCCGAGCGCGCCCCCAAACGCGACGAGTACCTCGCCGTCGTCACCGACGAGGTGCAGCAGGACCTGCGGGCCGCACGCATCAAGGCCACCGTCACCGGCCGACCCAAGCACTACTACAGCGTCTACCAGAAGATGATCGTCCGCGGCCGGGACTTCGCGGAGATCTACGACCTGGTGGGCATCCGCGTCCTCGTGGACACCGTCCGCGACTGCTACGCGGCCCTCGGCACGGTGCACGCGCGATGGAATCCGGTTCCCGGCCGGTTCAAGGACTACATCGCGATGCCCAAGTTCAACATGTACCAGTCGCTGCACACGACGGTCATCGGTCCCGGCGGCAAGCCCGTCGAGCTCCAGATCCGCACCTTCGACATGCACCGCCGCGCCGAGTACGGTATCGCCGCGCACTGGAAGTACAAGCAGGAGGCCGTCGCCGGAGCCTCAAAGGTCCGCACGGACGCGCCCAAGGCGGCAGGCAAGGCCGGCAAGGATTCTGCCGCCATCAACGACATGGCGTGGCTGCGGCAGCTCCTCGACTGGCAGAAGGAGACCGAGGACCCCGGCGAGTTCCTGGAGTCCCTGCGCTTCGACCTGTCCCGCAACGAGGTCTTCGTCTTCACCCCCAAGGGTGATGTCATCGCGCTCCCCGCGGGCGCCACCCCGGTGGACTTCGCCTACGCGGTCCACACCGAGGTCGGCCACCGCACCATAGGAGCCCGGGTCAACGGCCGTCTCGTACCGCTCGAGTCGACCCTGGACAACGGCGATCTGGTGGAGGTCTTCACCTCCAAGGCGGCCGGTGCGGGCCCCTCCCGGGACTGGCTCGGCTTCGTCAAGTCGCCGCGCGCCCGCAACAAGATCCGCGCCTGGTTCTCCAAGGAGCGCCGCGACGAGGCCATCGAGCAGGGCAAGGACTCCATCGTCCGCGCGATGCGCAAGCAGAACCTGCCGATCCAGCGCATCCTCACCGGCGACTCGCTGGTCACGCTGGCGCACGAGATGCGCTACTCGGACATCTCCGCGCTCTACGCGGCGATCGGCGAGGGCCATGTCGCCGCGCAGAACATCGTCCAGAAGCTGGTGCAGGCCCTCGGCGGGGAGGAGGCGGCCACCGAGGAGATCGACGAGTCGGTGCCGCCGGCCCGCGGACGCGGGCGCAAGCGCCGCACCAGCGCCGATCCCGGCGTCGTCGTCAAGGGCGTCGACGACGTCTGGGTCAAGCTGGCCCGCTGTTGCACACCGGTCCCCGGTGACCCGATCATCGGTTTCGTGACCCGCGGCAGCGGTGTCTCGGTCCACCGCAGCGACTGCGTGAACGTGGACTCGCTGTCCCGGGAGCCCGAGCGCATCCTCGAGGTGGAGTGGGCGCCGACCCAGTCCTCGGTCTTCCTGGTCGCCATCCAGGTCGAGGCGCTGGACCGCTCCAGGCTGCTGTCGGACGTCACGCGCGTGCTGTCCGACCAGCACGTCAACATCCTCTCCGCGGCCGTCCAGACCTCCCGCGACCGTGTCGCCACCTCCCGCTTCACCTTCGAGATGGGTGACCCGAAGCACCTCGGGCACGTCCTGAAGGCGGTACGGGGCGTGGAGGGCGTCTACGACGTGTACCGGGTGACCTCGGCCCGCAACCGGTAGACCCGCGGCCGCGCACGAAGGACGCGCACGGCACGCGAGCCACGGGGCGCGAAGCACGAAGCGCGAGGCACGGAAAGCACAGAAGAGGGGCTCCCGTACACCCGGTACGGGAGCCCCTCTCAGCGCGCGGCGCCCGTCGTCAGCCGCCGAACTCCTGGAGTCCCTTCAGCGCCTGGTCCAGCAGCGCCTGGCGGCCCTCCAGCTCCCGCTCGAGCTTCTGGGCCCTGGCCTCGTTGCCCTGCGCCCGCGCCTGCTCGATCTGGCCCCTCAGCTTGTCCACGGCGGCCTGGAGCTGACCGGTCAGACCCTCGGCACGCGCGCGTGCCTCCGGGTTGGTCCGGCGCCACTCGGCCTCCTCGGCCTCCTGCATGGCCCGCTCCACGGTCTGCATCCGGCCCTCGACCTTCGGCCGGGCGTCCCGCGGCACATGGCCGATGGCCTCCCAGCGCTCGTTGAGCGCGCGGAACGCGGCCCGGGCGGCCTTCAGGTCCGTGACCGGCAGGAGTTTCTCGGCCTCCTCGGCCAGCTCCTCCTTGAGCTTGAGGTTCTCCGCCTGCTCCGCGTCACGCTCGGCGAAGACCGAACCGCGGGCGGCGAAGAAGACGTCCTGGGCGCCGCGGAAGCGGTTCCACAGGTCCTCCTCGTGCTCGCGCTGGGCGCGGCCCGCGGCCTTCCACTCCGCCATCAGGTCCCGGTAGCGTGCCGCCGTCGCACCCCAGTCCGTCGAGTTCGACAGGGCCTCCGCCTCGGCGACCAGACGCTCCTTGGTCTTGCGGGCCTCCTCGCGCTGCGCGTCCAGGTGCGCGAAGTGCTGCTTGCGCCGCTTGGAGAACGCCGACCGGGCGTGCGAGAAGCGGTGCCACAGCTCGTCGTCGGACTTGCGGTCCAGCCGGGGCAGCCCCTTCCAGGTGTCCACCAGCGCCCGCAGCCGCTCACCGGCCGCCCGCCACTGGTCCGAGCCCGCCAGCTCCTCCGCCTCGGCGACCAGCGTCTCCTTGGCCTGACGGGCCTCGTCGGACTGTTTCGCCCGCTGCGCCCTGCGCTCCTCGCGACGCTTGTCCACCAGCTCCACGAGCTTGTCCAGACGCACGCGGAGGGCGGCCAGATCACCGACCGCGTGATGGGCGTCGACCTGCTCCCGCAGGTGCTCGACCGCCGTCATGGCGTCCTTCGAGGACAGGTCGGTGGTCTTCACTCGCTTCTCGAGGAGGCCGATCTCGACAACCAGGCCCTCGTACTTGCGCTCGAAGTAGGCCAGTGCCTCCTCGGGGGAGCCCGCCTGCCAGGAACCGACGACCTGCTCTCCGTCGGCCGTACGCACGTACACGGTGCCCGTCTCGTCGACGCGGCCCCACGGGTCGCTGCTCACAGCGCCTCCTCCACATGATGCCTGCGGAGGGCTTTGCTGCCCCCGGGCATCGTCCACAGTTTTCGTCACGGCCAACATAGGCGACCGACGGGACACCTGTCCGCATCCCGCGCGACCGAAATTCCGCAGTTGGGCGGTCAGGATTCGGTGACGGTCGCCTTGTCGATCACGACCGTCGCGTTGGGCGCGCCGTCACCCGCTCCGGTGCTGTCACCGGCGGCGGCGATCTTCTTCAGAACCTTCATGCCGGCCTCCGAGACGGTGCCGAACGGCGTGTAGCTCGGCGGGAGCGGGCTGTCCTCGTACACCAGGAAGAACTGGCTGCCGCCGCTGTCCTTCTGCCCGGTGTTCGCCATCGCGACGGTGCCCGCCGGGTACGTGTTGTCCTTCAGGCTTTCGTCCTTCAGGTTCTCGTCCGGGATCGTGTAGCCGGGACCGCCGGTGCCGGTGCCCGTCGGGTCACCGCACTGCAGCACGTAGATGCCGTTGGTGGTGAGCCGGTGGCACTTGCTGTGGTCGAAGTAGCCCTTGTCGGCGAGGAAGTTGAACGAGTTGACGGTGTGCGGGGCCGCCGACGCCTTGAGCGCCATGTCGATCGTGCCGCAGGTCGTCTCGAGCGTCATCGTGTACTTCGCCGACTTGTCGATGGAGATCGCCGGCTCCTTCTTCCAGGTCTTCGACGCGACCTCACCCCCGGCCGGCTTCTCGCACGGGTCGGGCGCCTTGCTGGGCGCCTCGGCGCTCGGCGTGACCTCCGCGCTCGCGTTGGCCTTGTCCCCGTCCGATTCGAACGCCCCGGTCGTGTACAGCGCGAGGCTGCCGATCAGGACCACGCCGAGCGCGGAAGCGATCACCGAGTTGCGGATCCGCGCCTTGCGTCGCGCCTGGGTGCGCCGCTGCTGCTGCCGCAAGAACTTCTCCCGCGCGAGCTGACGCCGCCGCTGTTCCTGGCTGACCACCGGGTTCACTCCTCATGCGTCTCGTGTGCCGACCGGTACGCGTGCCTGCGGCGGACCGACCGTCTGGGTGTGCCCCGTACCGTATATGGGTTCGCTGTGGAATCGGCAGCGCCGGTAGGCTCTGACGACGGGCGCGAGCCCGTCGCAAGCCTCTCGTATCGACACAACCGTCGACACGACCCTCGACACAACGAAGGACGATCGTGCTCATTGCCGGGTTCCCCGCCGGGGCCTGGGGGACGAACTGTTATCTCGTCGCCCCCGCCGCCGGTGAGGAGTGCGTGATCATCGACCCCGGCCATCAGGCCGCCCCGGGAGTGGAGGAGGCGGTCCGCAAGCATCGGCTGAAGCCCGTCGCCGTCGTCCTCACCCACGGTCACCTCGACCATGTGGCCTCCGTCGTCCCCGTGTGCGGGGCGCACGACGTACCGGCCTGGATCCACCCCGACGACCGGTACATGATGAGCGACCCCGAGAAGGCCCTGGGCCGCTCCATCGGGATGCCGCTGATGGGCGAGCTGACCGTGGGGGAGCCGGACGACGTCAGGGAGCTGACCGACGGCGTGAAACTCGAACTGGCCGGGCTGGAGCTGACGGTCGCGCACGCCCCGGGGCATACCAAGGGGTCGGTGACCTTCGGCCTGCCCGAGGCGGCGGACATCCCGCCGGTCTTCTTCTCGGGCGACCTGCTGTTCGCCGGCTCCATCGGACGCACCGACCTGCCCGGCGGTGACATGGCCGACCTGCTCGACTCGCTGGCGCGCGTGTGCCTGCCGCTCGACGACTCGACCGTGGTGCTGTCCGGACACGGACCCCAGACGACCATCGGCCAGGAGCGCGCCACCAACCCGTATCTGCGGCAGGTGGCGGCCGGCCAGGGAGCGGATGTGGACGCTCCCCGACGAGGAATGTGACAAGACCTTCCGTGAGCACCTTCAAGGCCCCCAAGGGCACCTACGACCTGATCCCGCCGGACAGCGCCAAGTACCTCGCCGTCCGTGAGGCCATCGCCGCCCCGCTGCGCGACTCCGGGTACGGCTACATCGAGACACCCGGCTTCGAGAACGTCGAGCTGTTCGCGCGCGGTGTCGGCGAGTCCACCGACATCGTCACCAAGGAGATGTACGCCTTCGAGACCAAGGGCGGCGACCGCCTCGCCCTGCGGCCCGAAGGCACGGCCTCCGTGCTGCGCGCGGCCCTGGAGGCCAACCTGCACAAGGCCGGCAACCTCCCGGTCAAGCTCTGGTACTCCGGCTCGTACTACCGCTACGAACGCCCCCAGAAGGGCCGGTACCGCCACTTCTCCCAGGTGGGCGCGGAGGCGATCGGCGCCGAGGACCCGGCGCTGGACGCCGAACTGATCATCCTGGCGGACCAGGCGTACCGCTCCCTGGGGCTCAGCGACTTCCGCATCCTGCTGAACTCCCTGGGGGACAAGGAGTGCCGCCCCGTCTACCGGTCCGCGCTGCAGGACTTCCTGCGCGGCCTGGACCTGGACGAGGACACCCTGCGCCGCGCGGAGATCAACCCGCTGCGCGTCCTGGACGACAAACGCGAGTCGGTCCAGAAGCAGCTGACCGGCGCCCCCCTGCTGCGCGACTACCTGTGCGACGCCTGCAAGACGTACCACGAGGAGGTCCGCGAGCTGATCACGGCCGCGGGCGTCACGTTCGAGGACGACCCGAGGCTGGTGCGCGGCCTGGACTACTACACGCGCACCACCTTCGAGTTCGTCCACGACGGTCTGGGCTCCCAGTCCGCGGTGGGCGGCGGGGGCCGCTACGACGGTCTCTCCGAGATGATCGGCGGCCCCGCGCTGCCGTCCGTCGGCTGGGCGCTCGGTGTCGACCGCACCGTGCTGGCCCTGGAGGCGGAGGGTGTCGAACTCGAGCTCCCCGCCACCACCCGCGTGTTCGCCGTCCCGCTCGGCGACGAGGCCCGCCGGGTACTGTTCGCCAAGGTCACCGAACTGCGCAAGAACGGCGTCGCCGCCGACTTCGCCTACGGCGGCAAGGGCCTGAAGGCGGCGATGAAGGCGGCCAACCGCTCGGGCGCGCGCTACGCCCTGGTGCTCGGCGAGCGCGACCTCGCCGAGGGCGTCGTCCAGCTCAAGGACATGGAGTCCGGCGAGCAGACCGCGGTCGGCGTGAACGAGATCGTGGCCGAGCTGGAGGCACGGCTCGGCTGATCTCCGTACGCGGCCACGCGCGGACCACGCGCCACGGAGGTGCCGGTGTGCCCCTGCGGCACCCGGCGCCTTCGGCGTCAATGCCGGGAACCCCGAGAACCCCGGGAACCCCGAGAACCCCGAGAACCCCGGGAACCCCGGGAACCCCGGAACGCCGGTTCGCCCGAACGGGGGAGCCGGCTGGGGCGTGTGTGCGGTCATGGCACAGACGGCGGCCGAAACCGAGCGCTCACCGGGGTGACTCGTACGTTCTTGTGGTCAGTGGGCGGTGGGTGCACGGGTGGGTACGGCACAATGGCCCTGCCCGAAGCAGGTCCACACTCCCCAGCGACGGAATCGGCGTGATGAGCAAGACGACTGTGAAGGACGTGTCCACCGTGCCCGAGTCTTCTGCGGGACCCGCCGCCGGGCCGCCCCGCGAGGGCGCCGGCCGTGCGTTCGCCCTGCTCCTGGTCATCACCGGCGCGGCCGGCGTACTCGCCGCGTGGGTCATCACGCTGGACAAGTTCAAGCTGCTCGAGGCCAAGGTCAAGGGCGAGACGTTCGTCCCCGGATGCAGTCTCAACCCGGTGGTCTCCTGCGGCAGCGTGATGGAGAGCGACCAGGCGTCCGTCTTCGGATTCCCCAACCCGATGCTGGGCCTGGTCACCTACGGCATCGTCGTCTGCGTCGGCATGAGCCTGCTCGCCGGGGCCCGCTTCCCCCGCTGGTACTGGCTCACCCTCAACGCGGGCACCCTGTTCGGCACCGGCTTCTGCGCCTGGCTGATGTTCCAGTCCCTGTACCGGATCAACGCCCTGTGCCTGTGGTGCTGCCTGGCCTGGGTCGCCACGATCATCATGTTCTGGTACGTGACGTCGTTCAACGTCCGCAAGGGCTTCCTGCCCGCCCCCGGCTGGCTGAGGAGCTTCTTCGGCGAGTTCACCTGGGTCATGCCGGTGTTGCACATCGGCGTCATCGGCATGCTGATCCTGACCCGCTGGTGGCATTTCTGGACCAGCTGACGGGCCCGCCGCGTTGTCGGTGCGGTCATTTAGGGTTGCCGACGTGGAGCCCGACCTGTTCACCGCCGCAGCAGAAGAACGCCAGCAGAAGGACCCGACCGGCAGCCCCCTCGCCGTGCGGATGCGCCCGCGCACACTCGACGAGGTGGTGGGCCAGCAGCATCTGCTGAAGCCGGGCTCACCCCTGCGCCGACTGGTCGGCGAGGGCGCCTCGGGTCCCGCGGGCCCGTCCTCGGTGTTCCTGTGGGGGCCTCCCGGCACCGGCAAGACGACCCTGGCCTACGTGGTCTCCAAGGCCACCAACAAGCGTTTCGTCGAGCTGTCGGCGATCACCGCGGGCGTCAAGGAGGTCCGCGCGGTCATCGACGGCGCCCGCCGCGCCTCCGGCGGGTACGGCACGGAGACCGTCCTCTTCCTCGACGAGATCCACCGTTTCAGCAAGGCCCAGCAGGACTCCCTGCTCCCCGCGGTCGAGAACCGCTGGGTCACGCTGATCGCCGCGACCACCGAGAACCCCTACTTCTCGGTCATCTCCCCCCTGCTCTCCCGCTCCCTCCTGCTCACCCTCGAACCCCTCACCGACGACGACGTCCGCGGCCTGCTGCACCGCGCGCTCGGCGACGAACGGGGCCTGAAGGGCGCCGTCGCTCTCCCCGAGGACACCGGGGACCATCTGGTGCGCATCGCCGGCGGGGACGCCCGCCGTGCCCTGACCGCCCTGGAGGCCGCCGCGGGGGCCGCGCTGGACAAGGGCGAGACGACGATCTCGCTGGCCACCCTGGAGGAGACGGTCGACCGGGCCGCCGTGAAGTACGACCGCTCCGGCGACCAGCACTACGACGTCGCCAGCGCCCTGATCAAGTCCATCCGCGGGTCCGACGTCGACGCAGCCCTGCACTACCTGGCCCGGATGATCGAGGCCGGCGAGGACCCCCGCTTCATCGCCCGCCGCCTGATGATCTCCGCCAGCGAGGACATCGGCCTCGCCGACCCGAACGCGCTGCCGATCGCGGTCGCCGCCGCCCAGGCCGTCGCCATGATCGGCTTCCCCGAGGCCGCCCTCACCCTGAGCCACGCCACCATCGCCCTCGCCCTGGCCCCCAAGTCCAACGCGGCCACCACCGCGATCGGCGCCGCCCTGGACGACGTGCGCAAGGGACTGGCCGGGCCCGTGCCGCGGCATCTGCGCGACGGGCACTACAAGGGCGCGGCCAAACTGGGCCACGCGCAGGGGTACGTGTACCCGCACGACCTGCCCGAGGGCATCGCGCGGCAGCAGTACGCCCCGGACGCCCTGAAGGACCGCGCGTACTACGAGCCCACCCGGCACGGAGCCGAGGCGCGGTACGCCGACGCGGCGGAATGGACCAGGAAGCACCTCGGTCGGAAGCAGCCGTGAGCACCCTGTAGAATTTTCCAAAGCTGCGTCCCGTGTCCGGCCCCGCAAGGGAAACCGGCACCACCAGAGCGGGACATCCAGCAGGAGGGCCTGCCCCCGGGCAGGAATCTCCAGGAGCGTCGCGCACCGTCGAACGGTGTCGCGGGCAGCCCACCACCACCCGGAATCCCGGGAGCGGTCGGTGGGCCACTCGCGTGCTGCACGTATGTGCCCAGATCAGGGGAGCGGCTGCCCGGCAGGTCCGGCCACGGACCCGCGGGGTTTCCCCGGCTGCGGATGCGACCTCCCTTAACCCTGGTGAAGCCGTATTCGCACAGAGAACACGAGGTGTTTGGTTCATGGCGAACCAGTCCCGCCCCAAGGTCAAGAAGTCGCGTGCCCTGGGTATCGCGCTGACCCCGAAGGCCGTCAAGTACTTCGAGGCCCGCCCCTACCCCCCGGGTGAGCACGGCCGCGGCCGCAAGCAGAACTCGGACTACAAGGTCCGTCTGCTGGAGAAGCAGCGCCTGCGCGCCCAGTACGACATCAGCGAGCGCCAGCTCGTCCGCGCGTACGAGCGTGCCGCCAAGACGACGATCAAGACCGGTGACGCCCTCGTCATCGAGCTCGAGCGCCGTCTCGACGCCCTGGTCCTGCGTTCGGGCATCGCCCGCACGATCTACCAGGCCCGTCAGATGGTCACCCACGGCCACATCCAGGTCAACGGCAAGAAGGTCGACAAGCCCTCCTTCCTCCTGCGCCCGGACGACGTCGTGCAGGTCCGTGAGCGCAGCAAGGACAAGACGCTCTTCACGATCGCCCGCGAGGGTGGCTTCGCCCCCGACGGCGAGACCCCGCGCTACCTCCAGGTGAACCTCAAGGCCCTGGCGTTCCGCCTGGACCGTGAGCCGAACCGCAAGGAGATCCCGGTGATCTGCGACGAGCAGCTCGTCGTCGAGTTCTACGCCCGCTGACCCCAGCAGGCAGGCGGTACCCCAGCCCGCCGTCTCCCCGCCCTCCAGGGCGGGCGGGGCGGCGGGCTGCTGCGTGGGCGCCCCGCCCACGACGTGTCGACCCCGCCGGACGGTAATCAGGTACGGAGTCCCGCCACCGGCGCGATAGGCTCGGTGCACGAATTTCTTGACGTTCTCGGTGTTTCTCGAAGTTCTCGGTGTCCCTCGGTGTCCCTCGGTGTTCCTTGAGGGTCCTCGAGGTTCTTCGAGGGTCTTCGATGTGGCAGGCACGTTTCTCAGGGAGCAGGTGCACACAGTGTCCGGTGGAGAGGTGGCCGGAATCCTGGTGGCCGTGTTCTGGGCGATCCTGGTCTCCTTCCTCGCCGTCGCACTGGCGAGGCTGGCCCAGACGCTCCGGGCGACCACCAGGCTCGTGGCGGACGTGACCGACCAGGCCGTCCCGCTGCTGGCGGACGCCTCCTCGGCGGTGCGTTCCGCGCAGACCCAGATCGAACGGGTCGACGCGATCGCCTCCGACGTCCAGGAGGTCACCTCCAACGCCTCCGCGCTGTCGACCACCGTCGCCTCCACCTTCGGCGGCCCGCTGGTCAAGGTCGCCGCCTTCGGCTACGGCGTGCGCCGGGCCGTCAGCGGCCGCAAGGAGGACACGTCCGCCAGGACACCGGGACGCACCGTGATCGTGGGCCGCGCCGTCCCGGGCATGCGGCGGGCGGGGCGCACCCGGGGAAAGAAGGACTGACGCAGCGATGTTCCGCCGTACCTTCTGGTTCAGCACCGGCGTCGCCGCCGGGGTGTGGGCCACCACCAAGGTCAACCGCAAGCTGAAGCAGCTGACCCCCGAGAACCTCGCCGTGACCGCGGCGAACAAGGCGCTCGAGGCGGGCGGCCGGCTCAAGGACCGGGCAGTGGACTTCGCGTTCGACGTCCGGGACAACATGGCCCGGCGCGAGGCCGAACTGACCGACGCCCTCGGCATCGACGCCCCCGCCGACCGGGAACTCCCGGCGGCCCGCCGCTACGCCGCCATCGAGAACCGAAACAGCCCGAAGCGCAACCCCCGGTACGTCGAGGGATCGACGTACCTGACGCACCCGTACAACCGGAATGAGGACCACTGATGGAGTCGGCCGAGATCCGCCGCCGCTGGCTGAGCTTCTTCGAGGAGCGCGGGCACACCGTCGTCCCTTCGGCGTCGCTCATCGCGGACGACCCGACTCTGCTGCTCGTCCCGGCCGGCATGGTGCCCTTCAAGCCCTACTTCCTGGGTGAGGTCAAGCCGCCCTTCGACCGCGCCACCAGCGTCCAGAAGTGCGTGCGCACCCCCGACATCGAAGAGGTCGGCAAGACCACCCGGCACGGCACGTTCTTCCAGATGTGCGGCAACTTCTCCTTCGGTGACTACTTCAAGGAAGGCGCCATCAAGCTCGCCTGGGAGCTGCTCACCAGCTCCCAGGAGCAGGGCGGCTACGGCCTGGACCCCGAGCGTCTGTGGATCACCGTCTACCAGGACGACGACGAGGCCGAGCGGATCTGGCGCGACGTCGTCGGCGTGCCCGAGGAGCGCATCCAGCGCCTGGGCAAGAAGGACAACTACTGGGACATGGGCGTCCCCGGCCCCTGCGGTCCCTGCTCCGAGATCAACTACGACCGCGGCCCCGAGTTCGGCGTCGAGGGCGGCCCCGCCGTCAACGACGAGCGGTACGTGGAGATCTGGAACCTCGTCTTCATGCAGTACGAGCGGGGCGAGGGGCCGGGCAAGGACTACCCGATCCTCGGGGACCTGCCGAGCCAGAACATCGACACGGGCCTCGGCCTGGAGCGGCTCGCCATGATTCTGCAGGACGTGCAGAACATGTACGAGATCGACACCTCCATGGCCGTCATCAAGAAGGCCACCGAGCTGACGGGCGTGGCCTACGGCGACGCCCGGGCCTCCGACGTCTCGCTGCGCGTGGTCACCGACCACATGCGCACCTCCGTGATGCTCATCGGCGACGGGGTCACCCCCGGCAACGAGGGCCGCGGCTACGTGCTGCGCCGCATCATGCGCCGCGCCATCCGCAACATGCGCCTCCTCGGCGCCACCGGCCCGGTCGTCAAGGACCTCATCGACGTCGTGATCGAGATGATGGGGCAGCAGTACCCCGAGCTGATCACCGACCGCGAGCGGATCGAGAAGGTCGCCGTCGCCGAGGAGAACGCCTTCCTCAAGACGCTGAAGGCCGGCACCAACATCCTCGACACCGCCGTCACCGAGACCAAGCAGTCCGGTGGCACGGTCCTGGCCGGCGACAAGGCCTTCCTGCTCCACGACACCTGGGGCTTCCCGATCGACCTCACCCTGGAGATGGCCGCCGAGCAGGGGCTGTCCGTGGACGATGACGGCTTCCGACGGCTGATGAAGGAGCAGCGGGAGCGGGCCAAGGCCGACGCCCGGGCCAAGAAGACCGGCCACGCCGACCTCGGCGCCTACCGCGAGATCGCCGACCGGGCCGGCGCCACCGACTTCACCGGCTACACCGACACCGAGGGCGAGTCCACCGTCGTGGGCATCCTCGTCGACGGCGTCTCCTCACCGGCCGCCACCGAGGGCGACGAGGTGGAGATCGTCCTCGACCGCACCCCGTTCTACGCCGAGGGCGGCGGCCAGATCGGCGACACCGGCCGGATCAGGGCCGACTCCGGTGCCGTCATCGAGGTCCGCGACTGCCAGAAGCCGGTTCCGGGCGTGTACGTCCACAAGGGCGTCGTCCAGGTCGGCGAGGTGACCGTCGGAGCCAAGGCCCACGCCTCCATCGACGACCGCCGCCGCAAGGCCATCGCCCGCGCCCACTCCGCCACCCACCTCACCCACCAGGCCCTGCGCGACGCTCTCGGCCCGACGGCCGCCCAGGCCGGTTCCGAGAACCAGCCCGGCCGCTTCCGCTTCGACTTCGGCTCGCCGTCCGCCGTTCCGACGGCCGTGATGACCGACGTCGAGCAGAAGATCAACGAGGTGCTCGCCCGCGACCTCGACGTGCGTGCCGACGTCATGGGCATCGACGAGGCCAAGAAGCAGGGCGCCATCGCCGAGTTCGGCGAGAAGTACGGCGAGCGCGTGCGCGTGGTGACCATCGGTGACTTCTCCAAGGAGCTGTGCGGCGGCACCCACGTGCACAACACCGCCCAGCTCGGCCTGGTCAAGCTGCTCGGCGAGTCCTCCATCGGCTCCGGTGTGCGCCGCATCGAGGCTCTGGTCGGCGTGGACGCCTACAACTTCCTCGCCCGCGAGCACACGGTCGTCGCCCAGCTCCAGGAGCTGATCAAGGGCCGCCCGGAGGAGCTCCCGGAGAAGGTCTCCGCCATGCTCGGCAAGCTCAAGGACGCCGAGAAGGAGATCGAGAAGTTCCGCGCCGAGAAGGTGCTCCAGGCCGCCGGAGGCCTCGCCGAGTCCGCCAAGGACGTCCACGGGGTCGCCCTGGTGACCGGCCAGGTCCCGGACGGCACCGGCGCCGACGATCTGCGCAAGCTGGTGCTGGACGTACGCGGCCGCATCCAGGGGGGCCGGGCCGCCGTCGTCGCCCTGTTCACGGTCAACAACGGCAAGCCCCTCACCGTGATCGCCACCAACGAGGCCGCCCGCGAGCGTGGTCTCAAGGCCGGTGACCTGGTCCGCACGGCCGCCAAGACCCTCGGCGGCGGCGGTGGCGGCAAGCCGGACGTCGCCCAGGGCGGCGGCCAGAACCCGGCCGCCATCGGTGAAGCCGTCGACGCCGTCGAGCGGCTCGTGGCGGACACGGCCAAGTGAGCGAGCCCGTGGCCGGCCCCAGGCCGGGCGGGGACGGCCCCGCGATGCGCCGGGGGCGCCGGCTCGCGATCGACGTCGGGGACGCCCGTATCGGGGTCGCATCGTGCGACCCCGACGGGATCCTGGCCACCCCGGTCGAGACCGTCCCCGGCCGGGACGTCCCGGCGGCTCACCGGCGCCTCCAGCAGCTTGTGGAGGAGTACGAGCCGATCGAGGTCGTCGTCGGACTCCCTCGCTCCCTCAAGGGGGGCGAGGGCCCCGCCGCGGCCAAGGTCCGCGGCTTCACCCAGGAACTGGCCCGCCGGATCGCACCGGTACCGGTGCGGCTCGTGGACGAGCGCATGACCACGGTGACGGCGAGTCAGGGGCTGCGTGCCTCGGGCGTGAAGTCCAAGAAGGGACGCTCCGTCATCGACCAGGCCGCCGCGGTGATCATCCTCCAGCAGGCACTCGAATCCGAACGGGTGTCAGGCAACCCACCTGGTGAGGGCGTCGAAGTGGTCATCTGATCGCGGTACGGTAACGTTCCGCGCGATGCGGTGGCGTTCGAACAGCCACCGCACAGAGAGAGGCGGGACGGGTGCCGGCGCCCCCACGGCCGCGCGACCGCCGCCTCGCGGCTCTAGGGGATCGATGACTGAGTATGGCCGGGGCCAAGGCTCCGAACCGTGGCACCCGGACGACCCGCTGTACGGCGACAGCGGGTGGACCGGGCAGCAGGCCCAGCAGGCCCAGCCGGGTCAGCAGTCCCCCTACGAGGGCCAAGCGCAGCATTACCCGCAGCAGCAGTACGGCGACTGGGGCGGTGCCGAGCAGGGCGGGTACGGCGGGCAGCAGTACCCGCAGCAGCACGACCAGCAGCAGTACGGTCAGCAGCAGTACGACCAGCAGTACGCTCCCCAGCAGATGCAGCAGCCCGGCCAGCAGCCGTACGACACCGGCGGCTGGCACACCGGCGGCCAGCCGCAGGACCCGTACGCGGCGGCCGATCCGACGGACCCGTACGGGCCGCAGGGCGGTGCGTACGGCGCCCAGCAGTCCGACCACTACGGCACACCGGAGGCCTATCCGCCGCCGGAGCCCCCGGCCCACCGGAACGCCGAACCCGAGCGGCGGCCGGAGCGGGAGGCGGACCCGGAGCCGGACACCGACTGGGACCCCGGTCCCGACCAGGGCGAACACGCCTTCTTCTCGGGCGATGGCGATGACGACGCGGACGATGACGACGCTCCGGGCGACCGCCGCGGCCGCGGTGAGCGCCGGGGCAAGGGCGGCAAGGGCGGCAAGGACAAGAAACGACGCAACGGATCCGCCTGCCTCGTGGTGGTGCTGGTCCTCGGCGGCGGTCTGGCCGGTGTGAGCTATTTCGGCTGGCAGTTCTTCCAGGAGCGTTTCGGCAGCGCCCCGGACTTCGCGGGCGACGGGAACGGCGAACAGGTCACCGTCGTGATCCCCAAGGGCGCGGGCGGATACGCCATCGGCCAGGTGCTCAAGAAGGAAGGCGTGGTCAAGAGCGTCGACGCCTTCGTCGCGGCTCAGCAGGGCAACCCGAACGGCGGCACGATCCAGGACGGCGTCTACACGCTCGAGAAGGAGATGTCGGCCGACGCCGCCGTCGAGCTCATGCTCAGCCCGAAGAGCCGCAGCAACCTGATCATCGCCGAGGGCCTGCGCAACGGTGCCGTCTACGAACTCATCGACAAACGCCTCAAGCTCGACGACGGCACCACCGAGAAGGTCGCAGAGAAGGACTGGAAGAAGCTCGGCCTGCCCGACTGGGCGGTGAACGGCGGGGACGTCAAGGACCCGCTGGAGGGCTTCCTCTACCCCTCCAGCTACGCGGTGGGCAAGGACGCGAAGCCCGCGGACGTGCTGAAGGAGATGGTGGGCCGGGCCACCGAGAAGTACGAGGGGCTGCAGTTCCCCGAGAAGGCCGAGAGCCTCGGTCTCGAAGGACCGTGGGAACTGGTCACGGTCGCGAGTCTGGTGCAGGCCGAGGGCAAGACCCACGACGACTTCCGCAAGATGTCCGAGGTCATCTACAACCGCCTCAAGCCCACCAACACCGAGACCTACCAGTTGCTGCAGTTCGACTCGACCTTCAACTACTTGAAGGGCGCGAGCAACATCCGCATCAGCGAGTCCGAGATCAACCGCAACAAGGACCCGTACAACACCTACACCAACAAGGGTCTGCCGCCCGGCCCCATCGGCAACCCCGGGGACGACGCGCTGACCGCGGCCCTGAAGCCGACCAAGGACGGCTGGATCTACTTCGTGGCCACCGACGGAATAAGCAAGACCGAGTTCGCCAAGACGCACGACGAGTTCCTGAAGTTGAAGGACAAGTTCAATGCCAGTTAGGGCGGCCAGGGCACGACGGGCAGCCGTTCTCGGCTCCCCGATCGCCCACTCCCTCTCCCCGGTGCTGCACCGTGCCGCGTACGCGGAGCTGGGGCTGAGGGAGTGGACGTACGACCGGTTCGAGATCGACGAGCAGGCCCTGCCGGGTTTCTTCGAGACGCTCGGGCACGAGTGGGCGGGCCTGTCGCTGACGATGCCGCTCAAGCGGGCCGTGATCCCGCTGCTGGACGGGATCAGCCGGACCGCGGCCTCGGTCGACGCGGTCAACACCGTCGTGTTCGCCGAGGACGGCCGCCGGACCGGCGACAACACCGACATCCCCGGCATGGTCGCGGCCCTGCGCGAGCACGGCATCGAGAAGGTGGACACCGCGGCCGTCCTCGGCGCCGGAGCGACCGCCTCGTCCGCGCTGGCCGCGCTGGCGCGGATCTGCACGGGCGAGGTCTCCGTCCACGTCCGCAGCGCGGCCCGCGCCGCCGAGATGCGGCAGTGGGCCGAGCGGCTCGGCGTCGCGGTGCGCATTGCCGACTGGGACGACGCCGAGCAGGCCCTGCATGCTCCGCTGGTGATCGCCACCACCCCGGCGGGCGTCACCGACACCCTCGTCCGAGCCGTACCGGAACGTCCCGCGGCCCTCTTCGACGTGCTCTACGACCCCTGGCCGACCGCCCTGGCGGCCCGCTGGTCGGCGTCCGGCGGCGCCGTGGTCGGCGGGCTCGACCTGCTGGTGCACCAGGCGGTGCTCCAGGTCGAGCAGATGACGGGACGTGCCCCGGCGCCGGTGGCCGTCATGCGAGAAGCGGGCGAGCGCGCTCTCGCGGCCCGGTAGGGCCCCGTCCCGGCCCCGCGGGGGGAGGGGCACACCTCTCCTGGCCGCGGGCGGCCGGACACGGGCAAGGGACGCGGGGCCGGCTTCCTCGGGGCCTGCGCTCCGCCGCGGCCCGTCCGTCTGATGGACCGGCGGCCGGACGCACCGCCCGGACGTGGGAGGATCGGAAACGGCGGGCCGGGGCCACGCACCCCGTCGCGCCGTAGCCGTACGCGAGGACGCGCGTGCGCAGAGCAGTACCAGGGCGCGAGTACCGAGGAGCACCGTTGAGCAGGTTGCGCTGGCTGACCGCGGGGGAGTCCCACGGCCCCGCACTCGTCGCGACGTTGGAGGGTCTTCCCGCCGGCGTACCGATCACCACGGACATGGTGGCGGATCATCTCGCGAGGCGGCGGCTGGGCTACGGTCGCGGCGCCCGGATGAAGTTCGAGCGGGACGAGGTCACCTTCCTCGGCGGCGTCCGGCACGGCCTCACCCTCGGTTCCCCGGTCGCGGTCATGGTGGGCAACACCGAGTGGCCGAAGTGGGAGCAGGTCATGGCGGCCGACCCGGTCGACCCCGAGGTGCTGGCCGGCCTCGCCCGCAACGCCCCGCTGACCCGCCCGCGCCCCGGCCACGCCGACCTCGCCGGCATGCAGAAGTACGGCTTCGACGAGGCCCGGCCGATCCTGGAGCGGGCCTCCGCGCGCGAGACCGCGGCCCGCGTGGCACTGGGCGCGGTGGCCCGGTCGTACCTGAAGGAGACGGCCGGCATCGAGATCGTCTCCCACGTGGTGGAGCTGGCCGCCGCCAAGGCGCCCTACGGGGTGTACCCGACCCCGGCCGACGTGGAGAAGCTGGACGCGGACCCGGTGCGCTGCCTGGACGCCGGCGCGTCGGAGGCGATGGTCGCCGAGATCGACCAGGCCCACAAGGACGGCGACACCCTCGGCGGTGTGGTCGAGGTGCTGGCGTACGGCGTCCCCGTCGGGCTGGGCTCGCACGTGCACTGGGACCGGCGTCTCGACGCCCGGCTGGCCGCCGCCCTCATGGGCATCCAGGCGATCAAGGGCGTCGAGGTCGGCGACGGCTTCGACCTGGCCCGGGTGCCCGGCTCCAAGGCGCACGACGAGATCGTCCCCACCGACGAGGGCATCCGGCGCGCCTCGGGCCGCTCCGGCGGCACCGAGGGCGGCCTGACCACCGGTGAGCTGCTGCGGGTGCGGGCCGCGATGAAACCCATCGCGACCGTGCCGCGGGCGCTGAGGACCGTGGACGTCGCCACCGGCGAGGAGGCCGCCGCCCACCACCAGCGCTCCGACGTGTGCGCCGTGCCGGCGGCCGGCATCGTCGCCGAGGCCATGGTGGCACTGGTCCTCGCGGACGCGGTCGCGGAGAAGTTCGGCGGCGACAGCGTCACCGAGACCCGCCGCAACGTGACGTCCTACCTCGAGAACCTGGCCGTCCGGTGACCCCGCTGATCGTGCTGGTCGGCCCGATGGGCGTGGGCAAGTCCACCGTCGGGCGGCTGCTGGCCGAGCGGCTGGGCGTCGACCACCGGGACACCGACGACGACATCGTCGCCGCGCAGGGCCGCAGCATCGCCGAGATCTTCGTGGACGAGGGCGAGTCCGCCTTCCGCGCGATCGAGAAGCAGGCGGTGCGCACCGCGCTCGCCGAGCACGAGGGGGTCCTGGCCCTGGGGGGCGGCGCCATCCTCGACGCCGACACGCGTGCGCTGCTCGCCGGGGAGCGGGTCGTCTATCTGTCGATGGACGTCGAGGAGGCGGTCAAGCGCACCGGGCTCAACGCCGCCCGCCCCCTGCTCGCGGTCAATCCGCGCAAGCAGTGGCGCGAGCTGATGGAGGCCCGGCGCCATCTGTACGAGGAGGTCGCGACGGCCGTCGTGGCCACGGACGGCCGCACGCCGGAAGAAGTCACCCGCTCCGCCCTGGACGCACTGGAGATGAAGCAAGCATGAGCAGCGAGGCAGTGACGCGGATCCACATCGGCGGCACCGCGGGCACCGACCCGTACGAGGTCCTGGTGGGCCGTCAGCTCCTGGGCGAGCTCGGCGGGTTGATCGGGGACAAGGCCAAGCGGGTCGCGATCGTGCACCCCGAGGCGCTTGCCGAGACCGGCGACGTGCTCCGCGCCGACCTCGCCGAGCAGGGCTACGAGGCCATCGCCATCCAGGTGCCCAACGCGGAGGAGGCCAAGACGGCCGAGGTCGCCGCGTACTGCTGGAAGGCGCTCGGCCAGTCCGGATTCACCCGCACCGACGTCATCGTCGGCGTGGGCGGCGGCGCCAGCACCGACCTGGCCGGTTTCGTGGCCGCGACCTGGCTGCGCGGGGTGCGCTGGATCGCGGTCCCGACCACGGTGCTGGCCATGGTGGACGCGGCCGTCGGGGGCAAGACCGGCATCAACACCGCCGAGGGCAAGAACCTGGTGGGCGCCTTCCACCCGCCCGCCGGTGTGCTGTGCGACCTCGCCGCCCTGGACTCCCTCCAGGTCAACGACTACGTCTCCGGGCTGGCGGAGGTCATCAAGGCCGGTTTCATCGCCGACCCGGTGATCCTGGACCTCATCGAGGCCGACCCCCGGGCCGCCCGCACTCCGGCGGGCCCGCACACCGCCGAGCTCATCGAGCGCTCGATCCGGGTCAAGGCCGAGGTCGTCTCCTCCGATCTGAAGGAGGCGGGCCGCCGGGAGATCCTCAACTACGGGCACACCCTCGGCCACGCCATCGAGAAGAACGAGCGCTACAAGTGGCGCCACGGCGCGGCGGTGTCGGTGGGCATGCACTTCGCCGCCGAGCTCGGCCGGCTCGCCGGCCGTCTGGACGACGCCACCGCCGACCGGCACCGCGCCGTCCTTGAGTCGGTCGGGCTGCCCCTGCACTACCGCTACGACCAGTGGCCCAAGCTGCTGGAGACCATGAAGGTCGACAAGAAGTCCCGCGGCGACCTGCTGCGCTTCATCGTCCTCGACGGTCTCGCCCGGCCCACCGTGCTGGAGGGCCCGGACCCGGCGGTGCTGCTCGCCGCTTACGGAGAAGTGGGGGAGTAGCCCCCGGAGCAGACCCGGAGCAGACCCCCCGGACCCGGTCGCCGGGCCGTTCGGCCCGGCGACCGGGTCACTCGGGGGGGCATCCCCGGCCGTTCACCCGGCAACGGCAGTGGGCCGTACCGTTCGAACAGCCGCCCCGACGCTCTAGGGTGGGGGGAGAGCGGGGACCCACCCTGCCTTCAGTGCTTGTCGCCTGTGGCGCGTGAATCGAGCCCAGCAGACCGAGACGGAGTGGCACCGGATGCAGCACGCAGTGGGTTCTCCGCTGCCGCCGCCCCACCGACCGGGGCACGGACCGGCCGACGGCTGGTCACCGGCCGCACACCACCCGGGAGCGCACCAGGGGCCCGCCCCGGTGCCCCCACCACCCTCACCCCCACCACCTCCTGCCCCTCCTGCCCCTCCTGTTTCGGGGTACCCCGCGCCCCCGTCCGGGCCGGCACCCCGCCCCGCGGGCGTTCCGCGGGCCGGGCATCCCCCGCAGGCCGGGCATCCCTCGGTTCCGCCGCCGGAGACCACCGGTCATGTGCCGCTGCCGCCCGGCGGCCCCGTGGCCGTGCCCAGCGCCCCGCAGGCCCCCGCGGCCCCCGACCCGGCCGGTACGACTCTCGCGGTGCTGCTGATAGGCCCGGCGGGAGCGGGGAAGACCAGTGTCGCCAAGTACTGGGCGGACCACCGTCGGGTGCCGACCGCGCACATCAGCCTGGACGACGTACGGGAGTGGGTGAGGTCGGGCTTCGCCGACCCGCAGACCGGGTGGAACGACCACTCGGAGGCGCAGTACCGGCTCGCCCGCCGCACCTGTGGCTTCGCCGCGCGCAACTTCCTCGCCAACGGCATCTCCTGCATCCTCGACGACGCCGTCTTCCCCGACCGCCCCGTCGTCGGCCTCGGTGGCTGGAAACGGCACGTGGGGCCGGGCCTGCTGCCCGTCGTCCTGCTGCCGGGCCTGGACATCGTCCTGGAACGCAACGCGGAGCGATCCGGCAACCGCCGCCTCGGCGACGAGGAGGTCGCCCGCATCCACGGCCGCATGGCCGGCTGGTACGGCTCGGGCCTCCCGATCATCGACAACTCCCAGCTCGGCATACCGGAAACGGCCGCGGTCCTGGACGACGTCCTGGCCCGGTCCATCGCCAGCCCTCCGGCCTGGTGAATCCCGCCCCACGGCGCCGCCGCCCCCGGCCCGGCCCGCCCACTCGGACCTCTCGACCGGCGGTATCCGGCCATCGCTCATAGGCTCGGGTCATGTCTGAGGTGTACGCGGTCCGCCGGACGCGGCTGAGGGAGTGCTGCAACGCGGGCGGCAGCGCGGCGGCGCTGGTGTCCCGGCCCGCCAATGTGCGCTATCTCGCGGGTGCCGTCCCCGAGGACACCGTGCTGCTGCTGGGCCCGGCCGAGGACCTGCTGGTGTGCGCCGCGCCTCTCGACGACCGCTTCCCGCAGGCCCGGCCCGACGAGGCGCTGCGTGTTCACGTCGTGCCGGCGGCCGGCGGCGATCCGGCCGCCCTGGCCGCCGGTCTCGCCGACGGCCAGGGCGCCGACTCCCTGGCCGTCGAGGAGCACCACCTCACCGTGACCCGGCACCGCGCCCTCGGCTCGGCCGCTCCCCGGCTGCGTCTGGCCGACGTCGGAACAGCGGTCGAGCAGCTCCGGGTGGTCAAGGACGAGGAAGAGATCTCCTGCCTGCGCATCGGCGCGGAGATCGCCGACCAGGCCCTGGGCGAGCTGCTGGAGTCGATCCTCGTCGGCCGCACCGAGCGGCATCTCGCGCTGGAGCTGGAGCGCCGGCTGGTCGACCACGGCGCCGACGGCCCCGCCTTCGCCACCTCCGTCGCCACCGGCTCGAACTCCGGGAGGCCCGGTCACCGGCCCACGGACCGGCGGGTGGAGGAGGGCGACTTCCTCTCCGTCTGTCTCGGCGCCGCCTACCGCGGATACCGTTGCGCGATCGGCCGTACGTTCGTCATCGGCACCGCCCCCGCGGACTGGCAGATCGAGCTGTACGACCTCGTCTTCACCGCTCAGCGGGCCGGACGGGAGTCCCTCGTACCCGGCGCCGCCTGTCGTGACGTGGACCGCGCGGCCCGTCAGGTGCTGGACGGGGCCGGGTACGCCGAGGCCCTTCCGGCCGTCACCGGACACGGAGTCGGACTCGAAATCGACGAGGACCCGCAAATGACCCCGGCGGCCATGGGTAAACTGGACGCTTGTGTGCCGGTCACCG
Source organism: Streptomyces sp. M2CJ-2 (assembly GCF_016757295.1). Lineage (NCBI taxonomy): Bacteria > Bacillati > Actinomycetota > Actinomycetes > Kitasatosporales > Streptomycetaceae > Streptomyces > Streptomyces sp. M2CJ-2. The sequence goes on from NZ_JAESIF010000006.1 coordinate 127,113, forward strand.
TCGAACCAGGGGTTCACCTCCCGGGCCGGGGCGGTGTCCGGATCGATGACACGCTCGTCGTACGCCCCGAGGCGGACGGCGGACCCGAGCTACTCACCATCACGACCAAGGAGCTGCTGGCGCTCTAGCCTCGCGCCGAGTGCCTGCCCCGGGTCGTCTCACGTCAGTCCAGGAGATTCCGCAACGTGGCTTCCACGAACGACCTCAAGAACGGCATGGTGCTCAAGCTCGAAGGCGGCCAGCTCTGGTCCGTAGTCGAGTTCCAGCACGTCAAGCCCGGCAAGGGCCCGGCCTTTGTGCGCACGAAGCTCAAGAACGTGCTCTCCGGCAAGACCGTCGACAAGACCTTCAACGCCGGCGTGAAGGTCGAAACGGCCACCGTCGACAAGCGGGACATGCAGTTCTCCTACATGGACGGCGACTACTTCGTCTTCATGGACATGGAGACCTACGAGCAGATGCACATCGACCGCAAGGTCGTCGGTGACGCCGCCCACTTCCTCGTCGAGGGCTTCGAGGCCACGGTCGCCCAGCACGAGGGCGAGGTGCTCTTCGTCGAGCTGCCGGCCGCCGTCGAGCTGACCGTCGCCGAGACCGAGCCCGGCGTCCAGGGCGACCGCTCCACCGGCGGCAACAAGCCGGCCACACTGGAGACCGGTCACCAGATCCAGGTCCCCCTCTTCATCACCACCGGTGAGAAGATCAAGGTCGACACGCGCACCAGCGACTACCTCGGCCGGGTGAACAGCTAACCGTGGCTGCCCGTAACACGGCCCGCAAGCGCGCCTTCCAGATCCTCTTCGAGGGTGACCAGCGCGGCGCCGACGTTCTGACAGTCCTCGCGGACTGGGTCCGGCACTCCCGGTCCGACACCCGGCAGCCGCCGGTGAGCGAGTACACGATGCAGCTGGTCGAGGGCTACGCGGAGCACGCGACGCGCATCGACGAGCTGATCGCCCAGTACTCGGTCGGCTGGACGCTGGACCGGATGCCGGTCGTCGACCGCAACCTCCTGCGTCTCGGCGCGTACGAGCTGATCTGGGTCGACGAGACCCCGGACGCCGTCGTCCTCGACGAGATGGTGCAGCTGGCGAAGGAGTTCTCCACGGACGAGTCGCCCTCGTTCATCAACGGCCTCCTCGGCCGGCTCAAGGAACTCAAGCCCTCGCTGCGCCGCGACGAGAGCTGAGCGGACACCGCCACCGGGACAGGAACCGGTACAGGCACCCGGCAGGCATCCGCGCCGGCACAGACACGCCGGAGGGCCCGCAGCACGATCGGCTGCGGGCCCTCCGGCGTACTCGGTGCGTCAGGCCCCCCGGTGACGGGAGACCCGGACGACGGGGACGACGGGGATGACGGGTCGGCCGAACGAAGACCGCCGGGGTGGCCCGAACCTCACAGGTTCGGGCCACCCCGGCGGTACGTTTCTGCTCAACCCGCAGAGCGCTCCGGGATCAGCTCTCGTCGTGCGAGGCGACCGCACGGCGTGCGTCCGCGTCCAGGACGCCCCAGCTGATCAGCTGCTCGGTGAGAACCGAAGGGGACTGGTCGTAGATCACGGAGAGGGTGCGCAGGTCGTCCTGACGGATCGAGAGCACCTTGCCGTTGTAGTCGCCGCGCTGGGACTGGATCGTCGCCGCGTACCGCTGCAGCGGGCCCGCCTTCTCCGGCGGCACCGTGGCCAGCCGCTCCAGGTCGAGGACCAGCTTGGGCGGCGGCTCGGCGGCTCCGCCCGGAGTGGTGCCGGGCAGGAGCTCCTGTACCGGGACGCCGTAGAAGTCCGCCAGTTCGGCAAGACGCTGCACGGTCACGGCGCGGTCGCCGCGCTCGTACGAACCGACCACGACCGCCTTCCAACGGCCCTGGGACTTCTCCTCGACACCGTGGAGGGAAAGGCCCTGCTGGGTGCGGATCGCTCGGAGCTTGGCCCCGAGCTGTTTGGCGTATTCGCTGGACATATAGCTCCCCGGCACTGTGTCGACGCGGCTGGCATGTTTCCAGGCCGCGCGGCTGGTAACTCACTGTGAGGTTACGCAGAGTTACTCTCGCCCGTCAAGCCGAATGGTCCACACCGACTCTTCCGTGCTACACCGGATCGGCTGCGCCAGGGGGGTGAGGGGCGGCGGGCGGAGGGGTGAACAGGGGTGTCGCTGCCGACCTGATAACGTGGGCGACGCAATTCCGACGTCCTTTAAGGTCCGTCCCGTGAGGCGGAGAAGGAGGTCCGTTCACATGGACACGCACGCCGATGCGCGGCCCGTTCTCGAAGGCCCCGACATCGCGCGGGTACTGACCCGCATCGCCCACGAGATCGTCGAGCGCGCCAAGGGCGCCGACGACGTGATTCTCCTCGGCATCCCGACCCGGGGCGTCTTCCTCGCCCAGCGGCTCGCCGCCAAGCTCGAGCAGGTCACCGAACGCAAAGTCCCGGTCGGCTCGCTCGACATCACCATGTACCGCGACGACCTGCGCATGCACCCGCCGCGTGCGCTGGCCCGCACCGAGATCCCCGGTGACGGCATCGACGGCCGGCTGGTCGTCCTCGTCGACGACGTGCTCTTCTCCGGGCGCACCATCCGCGCCGCCCTCGACGCGCTGAACGACATCGGGCGCCCCCGCGCGGTGCAGCTCGCCGTTCTCGTCGACCGCGGCCACCGCGAACTGCCCATCCGCGCCGACTACGTCGGCAAGAACCTCCCCACGTCGTTGCGGGAGACGGTCAAGGTCCTGCTCGCCGAGGAGGACGGTCGCGACACCGTGCTGCTCGGCGCCAAGCGACCCTCCCCGTAGCGATCCGGGCGCACGACGTCGACGTGCGCCGGCCCGGGGCGCCTCCGCGCCTCCGGATGCCCGGATTCTCCCGTTCTTCCGATTGAACCGTCTTACGGAGCCTGACAGATGCACCGTCATCTCATCTCGGCCGCCGACCTCACCCGCGACGACGCCGTCCTGATCCTCGACACCGCCGAGGAGATGGCCCGGGTCGCCGACCGGCCGATCAAGAAACTGCCGACCCTGCGCGGCCGGACCGTCGTCAACCTCTTCTTCGAGGACTCCACCCGGACCCGGATCTCCTTCGAGGCCGCCGAGAAGCGGCTGTCCGCGGACGTCATCAACTTCACCGCCAAGGGCTCCAGCGTCTCCAAGGGGGAGTCCCTCAAGGACACCGCGCAGACCCTGGAGGCCATGGGGGTCGACGCCGTCGTCATCCGGCACGGCGCCTCGGGGGCCCCGTACCGGCTGGCCACCTCCGGCTGGATCGACGCACACGTCATCAACGCCGGCGACGGCACCCACCAGCACCCCACCCAGGCCCTGCTCGACGCCTTCACCATGCGCCGCCGACTCGTCGGCCCGGACGCCGGCATCGGCCAGGACCTCGCCGGCCGGCGCATCACGATCGTCGGCGACGTCCTGCACAGCAGGGTCGCCCGCTCCAACGTCGACCTGCTGCACACCCTCGGGGCCGAGGTCACCCTCGTCGCCCCGCCGACCCTGCTGCCGGTCGGCATCGAGTCCTGGCCCTGCGAGATCTCCTACGACCTCGACCGCACCCTGCCCAAGTCCGACGCCGTGATGATGCTGCGCGTGCAGCGCGAGCGCATGAAGGCCGCGTTCTTCCCGACCGAGCGCGAGTACTCACGGCGCTACGGCCTCGACGGCGAGCGCATGCGGCGGATGCCCGAGCACGCGATCGTGATGCACCCCGGCCCCATGGTCCGCGGGATGGAGATCACCGCCGAGGTGGCCGACTCCGGCCGCTGCACCGTCGTCGAGCAGGTCACCAACGGGGTCTCCATCCGGATGGCCGTCCTGTACCTGCTGCTCGGGGGCAACGGACCCGCCCTCACCCGCACCACGGAGGAGAAGTAACACCATGAGCAAGACCCTGATCCGCGGTGCGAAGGTGCTCGGCGGCGACCCGCGGGACGTGCTGATCGACGGCGGGACCGTCGCGGCCGTCGGCACCGGACTGAGCGCCGAGACCGTCGAGGGCGCCGAGGTCGTCGAGGCTGCAGGCAAGGTGCTGCTGCCCGGCCTGGTCGACCTGCACACCCATCTGCGCGAGCCGGGCCGCGAGGACTCCGAGACCGTGCTGACCGGCACCCGCGCGGCGGCGAGCGGCGGCTACACCGCCGTGTTCGCCATGGCCAACACCTTCCCGGTCGCCGACACCGCCGGCGTCGTCGAGCAGGTCTGGCGGCTCGGCAAGGAGCACGGCTACTGCGACGTACGGCCCATCGGTGCCGTCACCGTCGGCCTGGAGGGCAGCACGCTCGCCGAACTGGGCGCCATGCACGAGTCCGCGGCCGGCGTCACCGTCTTCTCCGACGACGGCAAGTGCGTCCACGACGCCGTGATCATGCGGCGCGCCCTGGAGTACGTGAAGGCCTTCGACGGCGTCGTCGCCCAGCACGCGCAGGAACCCCGGCTGACCGAGGGCGCCCAGATGAACGAGGGCGTCGTCTCCGCGGAGCTGGGCCTGGGCGGCTGGCCGGCCGTCGCCGAGGAGGCGATCATCGCCCGGGACGTCCTGCTCGCCGAGCACGTCGGTTCCCGCGTCCACATCTGCCACCTGTCGACGGCGGGCAGCGTCGAGATCGTGCGCTGGGCCAAGGCCCGCGGCATCCGCGTCACCGCCGAGGTCACCCCGCACCACCTGCTCCTCACCGACGAACTGGTGCGCACCTACAACCCGGTCTACAAGGTCAACCCGCCGCTGCGCACCGAGCGGGACGTCCTGGCGCTGCGCGAGGCGCTCGCCGACGGCACGATCGACATCGTCGCCACCGACCACGCCCCGCACCCGCACGAGGACAAGGACTGCGAGTGGGCGGCCGCGGCCATGGGCATGGTCGGCCTGGAGACCGCGTTGTCGGTGGTCCAGGAGACGATGGTCGACACGGGCCTGCTGGACTGGGCCGGCGTGGCCGACCGGATGTCCTTCGCCCCCGCGCGCATCGGACGGGCCGAGGGCCACGGCCGTCCCGTCTCGGTGGGTGAGCCCGCCAACCTCACCCTCGTCGACACGGCATACCGTGGTTCCGTGGACCCCGCGGGCTTCGCCTCGCGCAGCCGCAACACCCCGTACGAGGGCCGTGAGCTGCCGGGCCGTGTCACGCACACCTGGCTCCGGGGCACGGCCACGCTCGTCGACGGGAAGCTCACGTGACACCTGTAATCCTGCTGGCCGCCGAGAAACGATCGGCGGAAGTGACCGACTGGGCGGCCAGGATCGGCTGGGTCGTCGGACTCGCCCTCTTCGTCGCGCTCGTCTACTGGCTGATGCGCGAGGGCTGGAAGTGGCGCGGCACCCTCCAGAGCGACCTCCCCGGGCTGCCCACGACCCCGGACGACCCCGGCCCGGCGAAACTGAGCGCGAGCGGCCGCTACCACGGCTCCACCACCGCCGGTCAGTGGCTCGACCGCATCGTGGCGCACGGCCTGGGCACCCGCAGCCGGATGGAGCTCACCCTCACCGACGCGGGCCTGGACGTCGTACGCCCCGGAGCCGGCGACTTCTTCGTCCCGGCCGACGCGCTGCGCGGGGCCCGGCTCGACAAGGGCATCGCCGGCAAAGTGCTCACCGAGGGCGGTCTGCTCGTCGTCACCTGGGCACACGGCGAGCGGCTGATCGACTCCGGCTTCCGCTTCGACCACGCGGCCGACCACAACGAGTGGGTCCCGGCCATCAACTCCATGAGCAAGACGAACGTCACAACGGAAGGCGCCGAACGATGACAACCTCCACCCGGGGAACCACCTCTCGCAAGAAGGTGCTTCCCGCCGTACTCGTCCTGGAGGACGGCCGGGTCTTCCGCGGCCGTGCCTACGGGGCGGTGGGGGAGACCTTCGGCGAAGCGGTGTTCTCCACCGGGATGACCGGCTACCAGGAGACCCTCACCGACCCCTCCTACCACCGCCAGGTCGTCGTGATGACCACGCCGCACGTCGGCAACACCGGCGTCAACGACGACGACCCCGAGTCCCAGCGGATCTGGGTCGCCGGCTACGTCGTGCGCGACCCCGCGCGCGTGCCGTCCAACTGGCGCTCCCGCCGCGCCCTGGACGAGGAGCTCGCCGCCCAGGGCGTCGTCGGCATCAGCGGCATCGACACCCGCGCACTGACCCGGCACCTGCGCGAACGGGGCGCCATGCGCGTCGGCATCTTCAGCGGCGACGCCGTACGGGACGACGCCGCGCTGCTGGCCGACGTGCGGGAAGCCCCCGAGATGAAGGGCGCCGACCTCGCCGCCGAGGTCGCCACCACCGAGCCGTACGTCGTCCCCGCCGTCGGCCCCGACGGCGCTGCCCTCCCGGTCGGCACCGCGAAGTTCACCGTCGCCGCGATCGACCTCGGCATCAAGGGCATGACCGCCCAGCGCATGACACAGCGCGGCATCGAGGTGCACGTCCTGCCCGCGAACGCCACCCTCGACGACGTCTACGCCGTCAACCCCGACGGGGTGTTCTTCTCCAACGGCCCCGGCGACCCCGCCACCGCCGACCACCCCGTCTCCGTGATGAGGGGCGTCCTGGAGCGCGGCACCCCGCTCTTCGGGATCTGCTTCGGCAACCAGATCCTCGGCCGCGCCCTCGGCTTCGGCACCTACAAGCTGAAGTACGGCCACCGCGGCATCAACCAGCCGGTGCAGGACCGTAGGACCGGCAAGGTCGAGGTCACCTCGCACAACCACGGCTTCGCCGTCGACGCCCCGCTCGACAAGGTCTCCGACACCCCGTTCGGCCGGGTGGAGGTGTCCCACGTCTGCCTCAACGACAACGTGGTGGAGGGGCTCCGCCTGCTCGACCGGCCGGCCTTCAGCGTCCAGTACCACCCGGAAGCGGCAGCGGGCCCGCACGACGCCGCCTACCTGTTCGACCGCTTCGTATCCCTGATGGAGGGCCAGCGTGCCTAAGCGCACCGATATCCAGTCCGTCCTGGTCATCGGCTCCGGCCCGATCGTCATCGGCCAGGCCGCCGAGTTCGACTACTCCGGCACCCAGGCGTGCCGGGTGCTGAAGGCCGAGGGCCTGCGCGTCATCCTGGTCAACTCCAACCCGGCGACGATCATGACCGACCCGGAGATCGCCGACGCCACCTACGTCGAACCGATCACCCCGGAGTTCGTCGAGAAGATCATCGCCAAGGAGCAGCCGGACGCCCTGCTGCCCACCCTGGGCGGCCAGACGGCCCTGAACACCGCGATCTCCCTGCACGAGAACGGCGTCCTGGAGAAGTACGGCGTCGAGCTGATCGGCGCCAACGTGGAGGCCATCCACAAGGGCGAGGACCGCGACCTGTTCAAGGCGGTCGTGGAGGAGGTCCGCAAGAAGATCGGACACGGCGAGTCCGCCCGGTCCTACATCTGCCACTCCATGGACGACGTCCTCAAGGGCGTCGAGGAGCTCGGCGGCTACCCCGTCGTCGTCCGCCCGTCCTTCACCATGGGCGGCGCCGGCTCCGGCTTCGCCCACGACGAGGACGAACTGCGCCGCATCGCCGGACAGGGCCTCACCCTGTCGCCGACCACCGAGGTGCTCCTGGAGGAGTCCATCCTCGGCTGGAAGGAGTACGAGCTGGAGCTGATGCGCGACAAGCACGACAACGTCGTGGTCGTCTGCTCCATCGAGAACTTCGACCCCATGGGCGTGCACACCGGCGACTCGATCACCGTCGCGCCCGCGATGACGCTGACCGACCGCGAGTACCAGACCCTGCGGGACATCGGCATCGCCGTCATCCGCGAGGTCGGCGTCGACACCGGGGGCTGCAACATCCAGTTCGCGGTGAACCCCGAGGACGGGCGCGTCATCGTCATCGAGATGAACCCGCGTGTGTCGCGTTCCTCGGCCCTGGCCTCCAAGGCGACCGGATTCCCGATCGCCAAGATCGCCGCGAAGCTCGCCGTGGGCTACACCCTCGACGAGATCCCCAACGACATCACGAAGGAGACCCCGGCCTCCTTCGAGCCGGCCCTCGACTACGTCGTCGTCAAGGCCCCGCGGTTCGCCTTCGAGAAGTTCCCGAGCGCCGACTCCACCCTCACCACCACCATGAAGTCGGTCGGCGAGGCCATGGCGATCGGCCGCAACTTCACCGAGGCCCTCCAGAAGGCGCTGCGCTCGCTGGAGAAGAAGGGCAGCCGGTTCACCTTCGTGGGCGACCCCGGGGACAAGGCGATCCGCCTCGACGAGGCGATCCGCCCGACCGACGGCCGCATCAACGCGGTCATGCAGGCCATCCGCGCGGGAGCCACCCCCCAGGAGGTCTTCGACGCCACCAAGATCGACCCGTGGTTCGTCGACCAGCTCTTCCTCCTCAAGGAGATCGCCGACGAGCTCGCCGAGGCGCCCGAGCTGACCCGGGACCTGCTCGCCGAGGCCAAGCGGCACGGCTTCTCCGACGAGCAGATCAGCGAGATCCGCGGTCTGCGCGCGGACGTCGTCCGCGAGGTCCGGCACGCACTGGGCATCCGCCCGGTCTACAAGACGGTCGACACCTGTGCCGCCGAGTTCGCCGCGGACACGCCGTACTTCTACTCCTCCTACGACGAGGAGACCGAGGTCGCCCCGCGTGAGAAGCCCGCGGTGATCATCCTGGGCTCCGGCCCGAACCGCATCGGCCAGGGCATCGAGTTCGACTACTCCTGCGTCCACGCCTCCTTCGCACTGAGCGACGCCGGGTACGAGACCGTGATGGTCAACTGCAACCCGGAGACCGTCTCCACCGACTACGACACCTCCGACCGGCTCTACTTCGAGCCGCTCACCCTGGAGGACGTCCTGGAGATCGTCCACGCGGAGCAGCAGGCCGGACCGGTCGCGGGCGTGATCGTCCAGCTCGGCGGCCAGACCCCGCTGGGCTTGGCCCAGGCGCTGAAGGACAACGGTGTGCCGATCGTCGGCACACCCCCCGAGGCCATCCACGCCGCCGAGGACCGAGGGGCCTTCGGCCGCGTCCTGGCGGAGGCCGGCCTGCCGGCCCCCAAGCACGGCACCGCCACCACCTTCGCCGAGGCCAAGGCCATCGCCGACGAGATCGGCTACCCGGTCCTCGTGCGCCCGTCCTACGTGCTCGGCGGACGCGGCATGGAGATCGTCTACGACGAGAACCGGCTGGAGTCGTACATCGCCGAGTCGACCGAGATCAGCCCCTCCCGGCCGGTGCTGGTCGACCGGTTCCTCGACGACGCGGTCGAGATCGACGTCGACGCGCTGTACGACGGCGAGGAGCTCTACCTCGGCGGTGTCATGGAGCACATCGAGGAGGCCGGCATCCACTCCGGCGACTCGGCGTGCGCCCTGCCCCCGATCACGCTCGGCGGCTTCGACATCAAGCGGCTGCGCGCCTCCACCGAGGGCATCGCACGCGGGGTCGGTGTGCGCGGCCTGATCAACATCCAGTTCGCGCTGTCCGGCGACATCCTCTACGTCCTGGAGGCCAACCCGCGCGCCTCCCGCACCGTCCCCTTCACCTCGAAGGCGACCGCGGTGCCGCTGGCCAAGGCGGCCGCCCGGATCTCCCTCGGCGCGACCGTCGCCGAACTCCGCGCGGAGGGCCTGCTTCCCGCCCAGGGGGACGGCGGCACGCTGCCCCTGGACGCGCCGATCTCCGTCAAGGAGGCCGTCCTGCCGTGGTCACGCTTCCGCGACATCCACGGCCGCGGCGTCGACACGGTCCTCGGCCCGGAGATGCGCTCCACCGGCGAGGTCATGGGCATCGACTCCGTCTTCGGCACGGCCTACGCCAAGTCGCAGGCCGGCGCCTACGGGCCGCTGCCCACCCGGGGCCGCGCCTTCATCTCGGTCGCCAACCGGGACAAGCGCCTGATGATCTCCCCGGCGCGTGAACTGGTCGCCCACGGCTTCGAACTGCTCGCCACCTCCGGCACCGCCGAGGTCCTCAAGCGCAACGGCATCAACGCCACCGTGGTGCGCAAGCAGTCCGAGGGCACCGGCCCGAACGGAGAGAAGACCATCGTCCAGCTGATCCACGACGGCGAGGTCGACCTCATCGTCAACACGCCGTACGGCACCGGCGGCCGTCTCGACGGCTACGACATCCGTACGGCTGCGGTGGCGCGGTCCGTGCCGTGCCTGACGACGGTCCAGGCGCTCGCCGCGGCGGTCCAGGGCATCGACGCCCTCAACCGCGGCGAGGTGGGCGTCCGCTCGCTCCAGGAACACGCGCACCATCTGACAGCGGCCCGCGACTAGGGCCGAGCCGCCGGAGGGGGACACCGATGACGGTGTCCCCCTCTTCATGAGGACCACCTGGGACAGGACACCCGATGTACACGTACTTCTTCCGCCTGATCTTCCGGCGCATGGACCCGGAGCGGGCCCACCGGCTGGCCTTCCGCTGGATCCGCCGCGTGGCCGGCATCCCCGTGCTGCGCACCTTCGTCGCCGCCGTGCTCGCCCCCCGCATCAAGGAACTGCGCACCGAGGCGTTCGGGCTGCGTCTGCACAGCCCCTTCGGACTCGCCGCCGGCTTCGACAAGAACGCCGTCGGCGTCGACGGGATGGCTATGCTCGGCTTCGACCACGTCGAGATCGGCACGGTGACCGGGGAACCGCAGCCCGGGAACCCCGGGAAGCGGTTGTTCCGGCTGGTGCCGGACCGGGCGCTGATCAACCGCATGGGATTCAACAACGAGGGCTCGCTGGCCGTCGCCGCCCGCCTGGCCTCCCGCACACCCGTCTTCCGGACCGTGGTGGGCGTCAACATCGGCAAGACCAAGGCGGTGCCGGAGGACGAGGCCGTCGCGGACTACGTGAAGTCCGCCGAGCGGCTGGCACCGTACGCCGACTACCTGGTGGTCAACGTCTCCTCCCCGAACACGCCGGGGCTGCGCGACCTCCAGGCCGCGGACCGGCTGCGCCCGCTGCTGGGCGCCGTCCGCGAGGCCGCCGACCGCAGCGCCCCCGGCCGCCGGGTACCGCTGCTGGTCAAGATCGCCCCCGATCTCGCCGACGAGGACATCGACACGGTCGCCGACCTCGCCGTCGAACTCGGCCTGGACGGGATCATCGCCACCAACACCACCATCGCGCGCGCGGAACTCTCCCTGACCTCCGAGCCCGCCCTGGTCGCGGAGACCGGGGGCCTGTCCGGCGCTCCGTTGAAGGCACGCTCCCTGGAGGTGCTGCGCCGCCTGTACGCGCGCGTGGGGGACCGGATCACCCTGATCGGGGTCGGCGGCATCGAGAACGCCGAGGACGCCTGGCAGCGCATCCTGGCCGGCGCCACGCTGGTCCAGGGCTACAGCGCCCTCATCTACGAGGGCCCCTTCTGGAGCCGTGCCGTCCACAAGGGACTCGCCGCGCGGCTTCGCACCAGTCCGTACAGCACGCTCGCCGACGCGGTGGGCGCCGACGTGAGGAAGACGGCATGAGCGGACTCGACCCCTTCGGCGCGCGCCTGCGCCGTGCCATGGACGCGCGCGGTCCGCTGTGCGTCGGCATCGACCCGCACGCCTCCCTGCTCGCCGAGTGGGGCCTGAACGACGACGTGGCCGGTCTGGAGCGGTTCAGCCGCACGGTCGTCGAGGCGGTCGCGGACCGGGTCGCCGTGCTCAAGCCGCAGAGCGCTTTCTTCGAGCGCTTCGGCTCACGCGGCGTCGCGGTACTGGAGAGGTCGGTCGCCGAGGCACGGGAGGCCGGCGCGCTGGTCGTCATGGACGCCAAGCGCGGCGACATCGGCTCGACCATGGCGGCCTACGCCGAGTCCTTCCTGCACCGGGACTCCCCGCTGTTCTCGGACGCGCTGACCGTCTCCCCCTACCTCGGCTACGGCTCGCTGAGCCCGGCGGTGGAGACGGCCCGGGAGAACGGCGCGGGACTGTTCGTCCTGGCGCTGACCTCCAACCCGGAGGGCGGTGAGGTGCAGCACGCGGTGCGCCCCGACGGGCGCAGCGTCGCGGCGACCGTGCTCGCCCACCTGGCCGCCGAGAACGCGGGGGAGGCGCCCCTGGGGTCCTTCGGCGCGGTGGTCGGCGCGACGCTCGGCGACCTGTCGTCGTACGACCTGGAGATCAACGGTCCGCTTCTCGCCCCCGGCATCGGTGCCCAGGGGGCCACGGCGGCGGATCTCCCGGCGGTCTTCGGGAAGGCGGTGCGCAATGTCGTGCCGAACGTGAGCCGGGGCGTGTTGCGCCACGGTGCCGATGTGGTCGCGCTGCGTGACGCCGCGGAGCGGTTCGCGGAGGAGATCAGGGCGGCCGTGGCACCGGCTTGAGCCTCCGACGAGGGACGCAGGAGCCTGCCGAGGCCTGGACAGGGTGACAAATCCAGGGCGATTTGCCCCAAATGTTTGCCCTGATCGAGGCTGACCTGGACTTTTCCGCTGTTCTCGCTGACTCTGGCGGAGTTGGACGCTAGTCTCCGACGGAGAGTGAACGGGTAAGAGTATGTTGCCCGTGGCTCCCAGGTGTGGGGCGACCAGGTTCCTCACCGGTCCGTATCCGACAGTTCGACATCCGAGGTGACGTAGGCGTGGCTCTTCCGCCCCTTACCCCTGAACAGCGCGCAGCCGCGCTCGAAAAGGCCGCCGCGGCTCGCCGGGAGCGGGCCGAGGTCAAGAATCGACTCAAGCACTCCGGTGCCTCCCTCCACGAGGTCATCAAGCAGGGCCAGGAGAACGACGTCATCGGCAAGATGAAGGTCTCCGCGCTGCTCGAGTCCCTGCCGGGCGTGGGCAAAGTCCGCGCCAAGCAGATCATGGAGCGACTGGGCATCTCCGAGAGCCGCCGGGTGCGCGGCCTCGGCTCCAACCAGATCGCCTCCCTGGAGCGCGAGTTCGGCAGCACCGGCTCCTGAGTACCGGGCGGCCCGGGACCGGCGTCCCGGGCACCCCGGGATTGCTGGAATAATCGCCGCATGGCTGCAACACCCCGGGGGACGACCCCCGCACCCCCGGACGCTCGTCCGCGGCTGACCGTGCTCTCCGGCCCCTCGGGGGTCGGCAAGAGCACGGTCGTCGCCCATATGCGCAAGGCCCACCCCGAGGTGTGGCTCTCGGTGTCGGCGACGACCCGCAAGCCGCGCCCCGGGGAACAGCACGGGGTCCACTACTTCTTCGTCACCGACGACGAGATGGACAAGCTGATCGCCAACGGCGAGCTGCTGGAGTGGGCCGAGTTCGCGGGCAACCGCTACGGCACCCCCCGCGCGGCGGTGCTGGAGCACCTGGAGTCGGGCCTGCCCGTCCTCCTGGAGATCGACCTCCAGGGCGCCCGGCAGGTCCGTACGTCCATGTCCGAGGCCCAGCTGGTGTTCCTGGCCCCGCCCTCCTGGGAGGAGCTGGTGCGTCGGCTCACGGGCAGGGGCACCGAGTCGCCCGAGGTGGTCGAGCGCCGGCTGGAGGCCGCGAAGATCGAACTGGCCGCCGAGCCGGAGTTCGACACGACCCTGGTCAACACCTCCGTCGAGGACGTGGCTCGCGAGCTGCTAGCCTTGATGAACGTCGTGTGATCGTCAGCGTTTCCTCAGCGACCGTCCCACGATCACGCAGACCTCATCTGCACCCATCTTTCCCATCCATCGGAAGGTAGAGCGTGTCCTCTTCCATCTCCACGCCCGAGGGCATCATCAACCCGCCGATCGACGAGCTTCTCGAGGCCACGGACTCGAAGTACAGCCTCGTGATCTACGCGGCCAAGCGGGCTCGCCAGATCAACGCGTACTACTCGCAGCTCGGTGAAGGGCTCCTCGAGTACGTCGGTCCCCTCGTCGACACCCACGTCCACGAGAAGCCGCTCTCGATCGCCCTGCGTGAGATCAACGCGGGACTGCTGACCTCCGAGGCCGTCGAAGGCCCCGCTCAGTAAGTCGTACCGTCGCGCAGTCATTCGGTACTGCGGTCGCAACGTCGTATCAGCGACTCTCAACCGACTTTTCCACAGGCCCGGCAGCACGGCTGCCGGGCCTGTGATCTTGTTGGGGGGAGTGAGGACCGTTCCCCGCGGTGGTGCAGCATGAGAGGTGTGCGCCCGCCCGAGGCGCGCACAGGGGCCGGGCAACCGGAAAGAGCCGGAAAGAGACGGAAAGAGACGGAGAGGCATGGACAAGCCGAAGGTCGTTCTGGGCGTCACCGGCGGCATCGCCGCGTACAAGGCCTGTGAGCTGCTCAGGCGGCTGACGGAGTCGGGGCACGACGTGCGTGTCGTCCCCACCGCCTCCGCGCTGCACTTCGTCGGCGCCGCCACTTGGTCCGCGCTCTCCGGGAACCCGGTCACGACCGAGGTCTGGGACGACGTCCACGAGGTGCCGCACGTCCGTATCGGGCAGCGTGCCGACCTGGTGGTCGTCGCCCCGGCCACCGCGGACATTCTGGCGAAGGCGGCGCACGGCCTGGCCGACGACCTCCTCACCAACACCCTGCTCACCGCCCGCTGCCCGGTGGTCTTCGCCCCCGCCATGCACACCGAGATGTGGGAGCACCCGGCCACCCGGGAGAACGTGGCGACCCTGCGCCGGCGCGGTGCCGTGGTCATCGAGCCGGCGGTCGGCCGGCTCACCGGCGTGGACACCGGCAAGGGCCGGCTGCCCGACCCCGGCGAGATATTCGAGGTCTGCCGCCGGGTGCTGGCCCGGGGTGCGACCGAGCCCGACCTCGAGGGACGGCATGTCGTGGTCAGCGCCGGCGGCACCCGCGAGCCCCTCGACCCGGTCCGCTTCCTCGGCAACCGCTCCTCCGGCAAGCAGGGCTACGCCCTCGCCCGTACCGCCGCCGCGCGGGGCGCGCGCGTCACGCTGATCGCCGCCAACGCGTCCCTGCCCGACCCCGCGGGGGTCGACGTCGTCCCCGTCGGGACCGCCGTGGAGCTGCGTGCGGAAGTACTGCGTGCCGCCGCCGACGCCGACGCGGTGGTCATGGCCGCCGCCGTCGCCGACTTCCGGCCCGCGGCCTACGCGGCCGGCAAGATCAAGAAGAAGGACGGCCAGGAGCCCGAGCCCGTCACCCTGGTGCGCAACCCGGACGTCCTCGCCGAGATCTCCGCCGACCGGGCCCGCCCCGGACAGGTGATCGTGGGCTTCGCCGCGGAGACGGACGACGTACTCGCCAACGGCCGCGCCAAGCTGAAGCGCAAGGGCTGCGATCTGCTCGTGGTCAATGAGGTCGGCGAGGACAGGACGTTCGGCTCGGAGGAGAACGAGGCGGTGGTGCTGGGGGCCGACGGCAGCGAGACGCCGGTGGCCCACGGCCCCAAGGAAGCCCTGGCCGACACGGTCTGGGACCTGGTCGCCGAACGCCTGGGCTGAACGGGAACATCCGGTGTACGGGCCGGAAATGCCGCCCGCCGGGGTGTGGCGCCTCTGGCCAACCCGCCTCGGCATGGGCAGAATGCCCGTGCCGCAGGTCATGGCGCTCCCGAGAGGCGAGACAGGGGGCCCCGTGTCGAGGCGCGACAGATAAACTGTTCCACGGACGGCGTGAGGTGCAGCCCCCGCCGTCCGCCAATGATCAGCCAGCAGCCGCTGCAACCCCAGGGAGCGTTGTGTCCCGTCGTCTCTTCACCTCGGAGTCCGTGACCGAGGGTCACCCCGACAAGATCGCTGACCAGATCAGCGACACCATTCTTGACGCACTCCTCCGTGAGGACCCGACCTCGCGCGTCGCCGTCGAGACCCTGATCACCACCGGCCTGGTGCACGTGGCCGGAGAGGTCACGACCAAGGCTTACGCGCCGATCCCGCAGCTGGTGCGGGAGAAGATCCTGGAGATCGGCTACGACTCCTCGAAGAAGGGCTTCGACGGCGCCTCCTGTGGCGTGTCGGTGTCGATCGGGGCCCAGTCCCCGGACATCGCGCAGGGTGTCGACACCGCGTACGAGAGCCGGGTCGAAGGTGCCGCCGCAGGTGGGGAAACGGACGAACTCGACAAGCAGGGCGCCGGCGACCAGGGGCTGATGTTCGGCTACGCGTCGGACGAGACGCCGACGCTGATGCCGCTGCCGATCTTCCTCGCGCACCGCCTGTCCAAGCGCCTGTCCGACGTGCGCAAGAACGGCACGATCCCCTACCTGCGCCCGGACGGCAAGACCCAGGTCACCATCGAGTACGACGGCGACAAGGCGGTCCGCCTCGACACCGTGGTCGTCTCCTCCCAGCACGCCTCCGACATCGACCTCGAGTCGCTGCTCGCCCCGGACATCCGCGAGTTCGTCGTGGAGCCGGAGCTGAAGGCGCTGCTGGACGAGGGCATCAAGCTGGACACCGAGAAGTACCGTCTGCTGGTCAACCCCACCGGCCGCTTCGAGATCGGCGGACCGATGGGCGACGCGGGCCTCACCGGCCGCAAGATCATCATCGACACCTACGGCGGTATGGCCCGGCACGGCGGCGGCGCCTTCTCCGGCAAGGACCCCTCCAAGGTGGACCGCTCGGCGGCGTACGCGATGCGCTGGGTCGCCAAGAACGTGGTCGCGGCCGGCCTGGCCGCCCGCTGCGAGGTCCAGGTGGCGTACGCCATCGGCAAGGCCGAGCCGGTCGGTCTGTTCGTGGAGACCTTCGGCACCGCCAAGGTCGACACCGAGCTGATCGAGCGGGCGATCGACGAGGTGTTCGACCTCCGTCCGGCCGCCATCATCCGCGACCTGGACCTGCTCCGCCCGATCTACTCGCAGACCGCCGCCTACGGCCACTTCGGCCGGGAGCTGCCCGACTTCACCTGGGAGCGCACCGACCGCGTGGACGCGCTGCGCAAGGCGGCGGGTCTGTAGACCGCACGCCCGCACCCACGGCACGTCCGCCGAGGCCCGGCGCCCCTTCGGGGGCGCCGGGCCTCGGCGCGTTCCCGGGAGGTGGGAACGCCGCCGGTTGTCAGTCGCGTTTGGTAAGAATGCAAGCGTGAGCAGCGAGAACGGGCAGGTGGACGGTGGTGCGCGGGGCGCCCCGCCGGAGCAGCTCGCGCTCATCCGCGAGACCGTGAGCAAGGCGGACACGCCCCGGGCCAAGCCGCGGACCTGGCGGGGCGCCGCGCTCGCCAGGGAACTGCCGGTCGCGCGCGTCCTGGTCGACAAGGGCGTGCTGCACCTCGACCGGTACTTCGACTACGCGGTGCCCGAGGAACTCGACGCCGACGCGCAGCCGGGCGTACGCGTGCGGGTGCGGTTCGGGGCCGGCCGGCACCGGGTGCGCGAGGGACGCCGCGAGGGCGGGGGGCTGATCGACGGGTTCCTCGTCGAGCGACTCGCCGAGTCCGACTACTCCGGCCCGCTGGCCGCCCTCGCCCAGGTGGTGTCGCCCGAGCCGGTCCTGAGCGAGGAGCTGCTGGGGCTGGCCCGCGCGGTCGCCGACCGGTACGCGGGCAGCCTCGCCGACGTGCTTCAGCTCGCCGTGCCGCCGCGCAACGCCCGCGCCGAGCGGCGTCCCTCGCCCGACCCCGCGCCGCCGCCCCCGATGCCCGAGCCGGGCTCCTGGTCCCGGTACGAACAGGGGGAGGCCTTCCTCCGGTCGCTGGCCTCCGGCGGCGCTCCGCGCGCCGTGTGGAACGCGCTGCCCGGACCGCTGTGGAGCGAGGAACTGGCCCGTGCCGTCGCGGCGACGCTGGCCTCGGGGCGCGGCGCGCTCGTCGTCCTGCCGGACGGACGAACCGTCGCCCGTGTCGACGCCGCGCTCACCGAGCTCCTCGGCGAGGGACGGCATGCCGTACTGACCGCCGACGCCGGACCCGAGAAGCGGTACGCGCAGTGGCTCGCCGTGCGGCGGGGATCCGTGCGCGCCGTGATCGGCACCCGGGCGGCGATGTTCGCGCCCGTCCGGGATCTCGGACTGATCGCGCTCTGGGACGACGGCGACACCAGCCACAGCGAGCAGCACGCCCCGCAGCCGCATGCGCGAGAAGTGCTGCTGCTGCGGGCGGCACAGGACAAGTGCGGCTTCCTGCTGGGGAGCTGGAGCTGCACGGTGGAGGCCGCCCAGCTGGTCGAGACCGGCTGGGCCGGACCGCTGGTCGCCGGGAGGGACCGGGTGCGGGCCGCCGCGCCGCTGGTGCGGACCGTCGGCGACGGGGACCTTGCGCGGGACGAGGCCGCCCGTGCCGCCCGGCTGCCGACGCTCGCCTGGCAGACCGTCAGGGAGGGGCTGCGGCACGGGCCGGTGCTCGTGCAGGTGCCCCGGCGCGGCTATGTCCCCCGGATGGCGTGCGCCAACTGCCGTACCCCGGCGCGGTGCCGGCACTGCTCCGGGCCGCTGGAGGCGCACGGTGCCGACGATCTGCGGTGCGGGTGGTGCGGGCGTGAGGAGGCCGGCTGGCACTGCCCGGAGTGCGGCGGGTTCCGGCTGCGGGCCCAGGTGGTGGGGGCCCGCCGGACCGCCGAGGAGCTGGGGCGGGCCTTCCCCGCCGTGCCGGTGCGCACCTCAGGGCGCGAGCATGTGCTGGACACGGTGCCGGGCGCGCCCGCGCTGGTGGTGAGCACACCCGGGGCCGAGCCGGTCGCGGAGGGCGGCTACGCGGCGGCGCTGCTGCTGGACGGCTGGGCGATGCTGGGCCGGCCCGACCTGCGGGCCGCGGAGGACGCGCTGCGCCGGTGGATCGGTGCGGCGGCGCTGGTGCGTCCGCAGGCGGCCGGCGGCACGGTGGTGGTGATCGCCGAGCCGACGCTGCGGCCCGTGCAGGCGCTGGTGCGGTGGGACCCGGTGGGACACGCGGTGCGGGAGCTGAGTGAGCGGACCGAGCTGGGCTTTCCGCCGGTGTCGCGGATGGCGGCCGTGTCGGGACCGGGGGAGGCCGTGGCGGAGTTTCTCCGCGCGGCCGAACTGCCGGGGGAGGCGGAGGTACTGGGACCCGTCCCGTTGCCCCTCGCCCCCGCCGATCGCCCCCGGCGACCAGGCGGTTCGCCGCCCGGGGACCACTGGGAGCGGGCGCTGATCCGGGTACCGCCGGGCAGGGGAGCGGCGCTCACCGGCGCACTGAAGTCGGCCCAGGCGGCGCGTATGGCCCGCGGGGGCGAGGCGCCGGTACGGGTGCGGATCGACCCACCCGACATCGGCTGAACGGCGCCGTACGACCGTCGGTCAGCCGTTGCGGGGGCCCGGGAAGGTCGGGGGAGCGGGGAACACCGTGGGGCGGGGGTCGTTACGGAGGGACGAACTGCTCGCTGTGGGCTGGGTCGGCATGGAACGGGCGGCCGGGACCGTCGGCACGGTGGAGACTCCGGCGCCCACGTTGACCGTGCGGTTCCCCGACGGCTCCGCGGTGCGCTCCGCCTCCACGGCCGGGGCGGTCCGGGCGGCCGCGGCGCGGCGGGCCCCGTAGCGGCGGTGCACCGCCTGCTTGGTGACGCCGAGCGCGGATCCCACCGCGTCCCACGAGAAGCCCAGCGAACGGTCGAAGTCGACGGCCGCGGTGACCAGGGTCTCGACGCTGTCCCGCAGCTCCTGGGCGAGGCGGACCGTCGGAGCCGGGGCACGTCCGTAGACGACGAAGCCCGTGGAGGGGCCGGAGCGGCGCGGGCGGTAGACGTTGCCCAGCTGGGCGGTGAGCGTGCGCAGTGCGTCCACCTGTCGGCGGACCCGCTCGATGTCCCGCACCAGCAAGTGCAGGCTGGCGCGAGCCTGGGCGTCGTGGGTTGCGTGGTCGGCCATGAAGAAGCCTCTCGAGCCGGCGTTGAAAGGAACGGGCCGCGTCCGGGCCCGATGTGGTCAACTCTTCCTTGACCAACGCGGATTCGCCCCGTGAGTCACGGGGTAGGGGCGCGGCGGCATATGCGTGCGCCCCCGTGCGGGAGCGTGCGCCTCGGCTTCGTCCGGCGCGTCGTCCCCCCATAGACTGGTGCGCTGCCCGCATCCGTCCCTGCCCGAGAGGCCCGAACCACTCCATGAAGCTCGTCTTCGCCGGTACCCCCGAGGTCGCCGTTCCCGCCCTGGACGCTCTTCTCGCTTCGGAGCGGCACGAGGTGGCCGCCGTCGTCACCCGGCCCGACGCGCCGGCCGGGCGGGGCCGCAGGCTGGTGGCCTCTCCGGTCGCCGAGCGGGCGCGAGAGGCCGGGATCGAGGTGCTCAAGCCCGTGAAGCCCCGGGACCCGGAGTTCCTGGAGCGGCTGCGCGAGATCGCCCCCGACTGCTGCCCCGTCGTCGCCTACGGCGCCCTGCTGCCCCGGGCCGCCCTCGACATCCCGGAGCGAGGCTGGGTCAACCTGCACTTCTCGCTGCTGCCCGCCTGGCGCGGTGCGGCGCCCGTGCAGCACGCCGTCATGGCGGGGGACGAGATCACCGGTGCGTCCACCTTCCTCATCGAGGAAGGGCTCGACTCCGGGCCGGTCTACGGCACCGTCACCGAGGAGATCCGCCCCACCGACACCAGTGGCGACCTGCTCACCCGGCTCGCCTTCGCCGGTGCCGGGCTGCTCGCCGCGACCATGGACGGCATCGCGGACGGCACCCTGAAGGCCGTACCGCAGCCCGCCGACGGGGTCACCCTCGCCCCGAAGGTCTCCGTCGAGGACGCCCACGTCGACTGGAACGCCCCGGCCCTGCGCGTCGGCCGGATCGTGCGCGGCTGTACCCCCGCGCCCGGCGCCTGGACCACCTTCCGGGGCGAGCGGCTCAAGCTCGTCCAGGTCGTCCCCGCTCCCGACCGCACGGACCTCGCCCCGGGCCGGGTGTCCGCGGGCAAGAACAACGTGTACGTCGGCACCGGTTCGCACGCCGTGGAGCTGCTGTGGGTGCAGGCCCAGGGCAAGAAGCCGATGCGGGCGGCGGACTGGGCGCGCGGCGCGCGGATCGGCGCGGAGGAGACAATGGGCGCCTGACACCGCGGGACCCCGGCCCCCTTGACGACGTAGGCTGGACCGCGCACTTCACCCCACACCCGGAGCACCTTTTTCGTGAGCGACCAGCCCCGTCGGCCCCGCAAGCCCGGCAAGCCCTACCGTCGGCCCAAGAAGGACCCCGTCCGCATCCTCGCCTTCGAGGCCCTGCGGGCCGTGGACGAGCGGGACGCCTACGCCAACCTCGTCCTGCCGCCGCTGTTGCGCAGGGCCCGTGAGGGCGGTGACTTCGACGCCCGGGACGCGGCGCTCGCCACCGAGCTGGTGTACGGGACGCTGCGCCGGCAGGGCACGTACGACGCGGTCGTCGCGGCCTGCGTCGACCGGCCGCTGCGGGAGGTGGACCCGCCCGTGCTGGACGTGCTCAGCCTGGGCGCGCACCAGCTGCTCGGGACCCGGATCCCCACGCATGCCGCGGTTTCCGCCTCCGTCGAGCTCGCGCGCGTGGTGCTCGGCGACGGGCGGGCGAAGTTCGTCAACGCCGTGCTGCGCAAGGTCGCGCAGCACGATCTCGACGGCTGGCTGGAGCGGGTCGCGCCGCCCTACGACGAGGACCCCGAGGACCATCTCGCCGTCGTGCACTCGCACCCGCGCTGGATCGTCTCCGCGCTGTGGGACTCCCTCGGCGGTGGCCGTGCCGGCATCGAGGAACTCCTGCGGGCGGACAACGAGCGGCCCGAGGTGACCCTGGTCGCCCGCCCCGGGCGCGCCACCCCCGAGGAACTGCTCGGCGAGGAGGCCGCCCTCCCGGGCCGCTGGTCGCCGTACGCGGTGCGGCTGAGCGAGGGCGGCGAGCCGGGCGCGATCCCGGCCGTGGCGGACGGCCGGGCCGGAGTGCAGGACGAGGGCAGTCAGCTCGTCGCGCTCGCCGTCGCCAACGCTCCGCTGGACGGGCCGGACCACAGGTGGCTGGACGGTTGCGCCGGCCCCGGTGGCAAGGCCGCGCTGCTCGCCGCGCTCGCCGCCGAGCGGGGCGCCGCCCTGCTGGCCTCCGAGAAGCAGCCGCACCGGGCCGGACTGGTCGCGAAGGCGCTGGCCGGGAACCCCGGGCCGTACCAGGTCGTCGCCGCCGACGGGACCCGGCCGCCGTGGCGGCCCGGCAGCTTCGACCGGGTGCTGGTGGATGTGCCGTGCACCGGGCTCGGCGCCCTGCGCCGCCGGCCCGAGGCGCGCTGGCGCCGCCGGCCGGACGACCTGGACGGCTTCGCCCCGCTGCAGCGCGGGCTGCTGCGCGGCGCCCTGGAAGCCGTACGGGTCGGCGGCGTCGTCGGCTACGCCACCTGCTCGCCGCACCTCGCCGAGACCCGGGCCGTGGTCGCCGACCTGCTCAAACAGTTCCCGGACACCGAGCTCCTCGACGCCCGGCCACTGCTGCCCGGAGTCCCGGAGCTGGGCGAGGGCCCCGACGTACAGCTGTGGCCGCATCTGCACGGAACCGATGCCATGTATCTGGCGCTCATCCGCCGGACCGGCTGACCCCGCCCCGAAGCGGCGGCCGGTCCGCACGCGACCGTATTGGTACCCGACCGATGCCGCCCTCCCCCGAAGGGCATGGCAGGCTTGGTGCATGGCCGCGCAGATCAACCCCAGTATTCTGTCCGCCGACTTCGCCCGCCTCGCGGACGAGGCGCGGGCGGTCGCGGGAGCCGACTGGCTCCACGTCGACGTCATGGACAACCACTTCGTCCCGAACCTCACGCTCGGTGTGCCGGTCGTGGAGTCGCTCGCCCGTGCGACGGACACTCCGCTGGACTGCCACCTGATGATCGAGGCCCCCGATCGCTGGGCGCCCCAGTACGTCGAGGCGGGGGCCGGTTCCGTCACCTTCCACGTAGAGGCGGCCGCCGCACCGGTGCGGCTGGCCCGCGAGATCCGGGCCAAGGGGGCGCGGGCCTCCATGGCGCTGAAGCCCGCGACCCCCATCGAGCCGTACGAGGACCTGCTCCCCGAGCTCGACATGCTGCTGATCATGACGGTCGAGCCGGGCTTCGGGGGCCAGGCCTTCCTCGACATCATGCTGCCGAAGATCCGCCGCACCCGTGAGCTGATCAGCAAGCACGGCCTGGAGCTCTGGCTGCAGGTCGACGGCGGGGTCTCGGCGTCCACCATCGAGCAGTGCGCCGACGCAGGCGCCGACGTCTTCGTCGCGGGATCCGCCGTGTACGGGGCGGCGGACCCGGCCGAGGCGGTCCGCGCACTGCGCCGCCAGGCCGAGGCCGCCACGAGCCAGGCGTCCTGGGCATGCGACCACTGAGCCACGAGAACATGAACGGCTTTCAGCAGGGCTGATCGACCGCGCCGGATCTGCGAGGATGAACGGCGAATCCAGAGTGTGAACAGCAGTGAGGAGAACGCCGTGTCGGGTATGTCGGCGGCGGGCCGTTCAGCCATGCGGATGGGACCCGCTGAGCTGGTGCAGGCGGCGGCCATGGCCCGCCGCTTCTACCTCGAGGGCAAGTCCAAGATCCAGATCGCCGAGGAGTTCGGCGTCAGCCGCTTCAAGGTGGCCCGGGTCCTGGAGACCGCCCTCGAACGGGATCTCGTACGCATCGAGATCCGTGTGCCCGCCGAGCTGGACGCGGAGCGCTCCGACGCGCTGCGTGCCCGCTACGGCCTGCGGCACGCCGTCGTGGTGGAGTCCCCGGCCGAGGCCGAGGAGACACCCGACCCCGAGAACCTCGGAGAGGTGGCAGCCGACCTGCTCGGTGAACTGGTCGACGAGGGTGACGTGCTGGGCCTGGCCTGGGGCCGGTCCACCATCCACATGGCGGCGGCCCTGGACCGGCTGCCGCCCTGCACGGTCGTGCAGCTGACGGGCGTGTACGACGCCGGGACCGCCGAGCGCGGCTCGGTGGAGGCCGTACGGCGGGCCGCACAGGTGTCGGGCGGCGACGCCCACCCCATCTACGCGCCGATGCTGCTGCCGGACGCGGCCACCGCTCAGGCGCTGCGCCACCAGACGGGCATCGCGCGGGCCTTCGAGTACTTCGACAAGGTCACGGTCGCCTGCGTCTCCATCGGATCGTGGGAGCCGGGCATCTCGACGGTGCACGACATGCTCTCGGACGAGGAGCGTGCGCACTACGCCTCGCTCGGTGTCGCCGCCGAGATGTCCGCCCATCTCTTCGACTCCGACGGACGCCGGGTCGGCCGCGACCTGGGCGAGCGGTGCATCACGGTCAAGGCCGACCAGCTCCGCCGGGTCCCCGAGGTCGTCGCGATCGCCGGCGGGCAGCGCAAGGGCCCCGCCATCGACGCGGTGCTGCGCTCCGGGCTCGTCACCAGCCTGGTGACGGACACCTCGGCCGCGGACTACCTGATGGCGGCGGGACCGGCCCCCAGGTCCGCCCTCAACCGCTCGGACCCCGACGGCCCCTGACCGACCCCGACGACGCGTGGGCCCGGGGCGGGAGTGGCAGCATGCGGGCGCATGGTGCCACGGCTCGTCCCCGTCTCCTTGCCTGCCTGCCTGCCTGCTCTGCGCACCCCGTCGCCCGTGCGCTCGGAGGTTCCTCCCAGTCCCTGACGGCGCGACCTGGACGATCCGACCGGGGAAGGCGTTCCGGCCGTCATGGGACAATGAAGTACGTGCTCTTCCCCCTGGCTGACCTGTCCGGGGGCCACCTCTGAACGACTGGGATGTGCAGCACGTGCGTTTCCTCAACGACATCGAGCCCCCGTACGACCTGACGTACGACGACGTCTTCATGGTGCCGAACCGGTCCGCCATCGGTTCCCGGCAGAGTGTGGACCTCAGCTCCCCGGACGGTACGGGCACCACCATCCCGCTCGTCGTCGCCAACATGACGGCCATCGCAGGCCGCCGCATGGCCGAGACGGTGGCCCGCCGGGGCGGTCTCGTGGTCATCCCGCAGGACATCCCGATCGAGGTCGTCACCGAGGTCGTCTCCTGGGTCAAGAGCCGCCACCTGGTCCTCGACACCCCCATCGTTCTCGCCCCGCACCAGACCGTCGCCGACGCGCTCGCCCTGCTGCCCAAGCGCGCGCACAACGCGGGCGTCGTCGTGGACGACGAGCACCGGCCGGTCGGCGTGGTCACCGACACCGACCTGTCCGGCGTGGACCGGTTCACGCAGCTCACCGAGGTCATGTCCCGCGACCTGCTGCTCGTCGACGCCGGCATGGACCCGCGCGAGGCCTTCAACACCCTGGACGGTGCCAACCGGCGCTACGCCCCCGCCGTCGACGAGGACGGCCGTCTCGCCGGCATCCTCACCCGCAAGGGCGCCCTGCGGGCCACCCTGTACACGCCGGCCACCGACGCGCAGGGCAGGCTGCGGATCGCCGCGGCCGTCGGCATCAACGGCGATGTCGCGGGCAAGGCCCAGCAGCTGCTGGAGGCGGGCGTCGACACGCTCGTCATCGACACGGCGCACGGGCACCAGGAGTCGATGATCAGCGCGCTGAAGCTGGTGCGCGACCTCGATCCGCAGGTCCCGGTCGCCGCGGGCAACGTCGTCGCCGCCGCGGGGGTGCGCGATCTGATCGAGGCCGGCGCGGACATCGTCAAGGTCGGTGTCGGCCCCGGCGCCATGTGCACCACCCGCATGATGACCGGCGTCGGCCGGCCGCAGTTCTCCGCGGTGCTGGAGTGCGCGGCGGAGGCGAGGAAGTACGGCAAGCACGTGTGGGCCGACGGCGGTGTCCGTCACCCGCGCGACGTCGCGATGGCGCTCGCGGCCGGTGCGTCCAACGTGATGGTCGGCTCCTGGTTCGCCGGGACCTACGAGTCCCCCGGGGACCTCCAGCACGACGCGGACGGCCGCCCCTACAAGGAGTCCTTCGGCATGGCCTCCGCACGCGCCGTGCGCAACCGCACCTCGGAGGAGTCGGCCTACGACCGGGCCCGCAAGTCGCTGTTCGAGGAGGGCATCTCCACCTCCCGCATGTTCCTCGACCCGGCCCGGCCCGGCGTCGAGGACCTGATCGACTCGGTCATCGCGGGCGTCCGCTCCTCCTGCACGTACGCGGGCGCCGGCTCCCTGGAGGAGTTCGCCGAGAAGGCCGTCGTCGGCGTCCAGAGCGCCGCCGGCTACGCCGAGGGCAAGCCGCTGCACGCCAGCTGGACCTGACCGCCCCCGGCCGGCCCGGCCGATTCCGTACCGGCCCGGCCCGCCATCCCGTTGTGGACCTCCCAGAAGCGAAGTGAACCGCCCGCAGTGCTGAACGATCTCGACGAACGCATCGTGCACGCCCTCGCCGAGGACGCCCGCCGCTCCTACGCGGACATCGGCGGGCTCGTCGGCCTGTCCGCGCCCGCGGTGAAGCGGCGCGTGGACCGGCTGCGCGCCACCGGCGCCATCACCGGTTTCACGGTACGGGTGGACCCCGCCGCCCTCGGCTGGGAGACCGAGGGGTTCGTCGAGATCTACTGCCGCGGCAACACCTCCCCGGAGACCATCCAGCGGGGCCTGGAGCGCTACCAGGAGGTCGTGTCCGCCTCCACCGTCACCGGGGAGGCGGATGCGGTCGCCCAGGTCTTCGCCGCCGACATGCGGCACTTCGAACGGGTCCTGGAACGGATCGCGGGGGAGCCGTTCGTCGAGCGGACCAAGTCCGTGCTGGTGCTGTCACCGCTGCTGCGCCGCTTCTCGTCGGGGTCGCCCACCTAGGCGAGAACCCCGGCTGCGTCTTCGAGGCGGACGCCGACCGGAACGCGGCCCGGGACATCCCGCACCGGTACCGGATCGGCCATGTGGCGGTCCCGGCCGCCCGGCAGCGGCTCAGGCGCGGCGGAGACGTGCTGCTGCCACCTCGGCCCTCCGTCCCGGAGCCGTGACCGTCCGGCCGGACACGTCGGCCGGACACGGAAATGACGGACCGCATCCGGCTCAGGCGTCTACCATCGGGTCATGACCTGGCGACATTGATCCACCCGTCGTGCCTCCCGTGGGCCGCCCCGGGCGCCGTACGTCCTCCACGTCCGGTGTCCGAACCGCCCTTACGGGAAGGCCTCATGACTCTCACGCCCACGCGTGCGCCCGACCCCCGCGTCCGACGGCTGACGACCACGCTGTACGGCTACGCGTTCCTCGAAGACTTCGTGCTGCTCTACCCGGTGTACGCGCTGCTGTTCAGCGACACCGGTCTGACGGTCTGGCAGATCTCCTCCCTGTTCGCCCTCTGGTCGGTCACCGGTGTCCTGCTGGAGGTCCCCTCCGGTGTCTGGGCGGACGCCGTGTCCCGGCGCCTGCTGCTGTGGCTCGGTCCGCTGCTCACCGCCGCCGGCTTCGCCCTGTGGACACTGCTGCCCTCCTACGGCGCCTTCGCGGCCGGCTTCGTGCTGTGGGGCGCCGGCGGAGCGCTCGCGTCCGGTGCGCTGGAGGCCCTGGTCTACGACGAACTGGAGCGGCTCGACGCGGCCGACCGCTACGCCCGCGTCATGGGCCGCGCCCGCGCGGCGGGACTGGCCGCCGTGATGGCGGCCATGGGGCTCGCCGGTCCGGTGCTGGCCTGGGGCGGCCACACCGCCGTCGGCGCCGCCAGCGTCCTGGGGTGCGTGCTGACCGCGGTCACGGCCCTCCGGTTCCCGGAGCACCGCCGCCCGGCGACCGGGCACGAGGGCTGGACCGCGACTCTGCGCGCCGGGCTCGCCGAGGCCCGCACCGACCGGTCGGTGCGCGGCGCGCTGCTGCTGGTACCGGCCGTGGGCGCCGTCTGGGGCGCCCTCGACGAGTACACGCCGCTGCTGGTGCGGGACACCGGCGTCGCGGACGAGACGGTCCCCTGGCTGCTCCTGCTGATCTGGGCCGGTGCCACCGCCGGAAGCCTGCTGGCCGGGGAGGGCGAACGCCTCGGCACGACCGGACTCGCGAGCCTGCTCGCGGGCTCCGGGCTGGCCCTGGCCGTCGGCTCCGCCGCGGGCACGACGGCCGGGCTCGTGTTCGTCGCCCTTGCCTTCGGCGGCTTCCAGGCGGCGACCGTACTGGCCGACGCGCGCCTCCAGCGGCGGATCGCGGACACCGGGCGGGCCACCCTGACCTCGGTCGCGGGACTGGGCACCGAGCTGGCCACGGTCGCGGTGTTCGGCGGCTACGCGGTGATCGCCTCACACGGCGGACACAGCACGGCCTTCGCCGTGTTCGCGCTGCCGTATCTGGTGACAGCGTTGCTCCTGATGCTCATGAGGCCATTGCGCTCGCCGCGCGGCGTCCCGTAGGCCGTGCGCCTCGCCGCCGGCCGGTGACACCGGCCGGCGGCCGCTTCGTCCGCCCGGTCACCCGGGCGTCCTGGGGGAGAGGAGCGCCACCTCATCGGGCCGGCCCACCAGGGTCCGCGTCCGCGTCGTCGCGCTCGCGTTCGCTCCGGCGCTCGCCCCGCCCACGCGGCGGCCCCGGGTGCTTCGCACGGCGGTCCACGGCGGTCTTCACGCAGGTGGAACGGACGGGCAGGACGGCCCCCGGCGTCGCCTCCACCTCCCCGACACGGGCGCCGAACCGGGGGCGTGCAACGAATCGCCGCCGGCCCCGCGACGGACGCAACAGTTCGCTCATGGGCGCGCAACGGCTCCTTCTTGTCCGGCCGAGCCGACCGGACGTAGCGTCTGTGCGACCCCCGAAACCCCGCGTACCGATGAGGAAAACGCATGCGCACCGCCCTGCTCCAGAGCTCCGGCCGGCCCGGATCCGTCGCCGAGAACCTCAAGGTCCTCGACGAGGCCGCGGACCGCGCCGCCGCGGCCGGCGCCGGGCTGCTCGTGACCTCGGAGCTGTTCCTGACGGGGTACGCCATAGGCGACGACATCACGGTGCTCGCCGAGCCCGCCGACGGCGACGCGGCCGACGCGATCGCACGGACGGCCGCCCGGCACGGACTCGCCATCGCCTACAGCTACCCGGAACGCACCGACGACACGGTCCACAACTCCGTCCAGCTCGTCTCCGCCGACGGCACCCGCCTCGCGAACTACCGCAAGACCCACCTCTTCGGCGGCTTCGAGCACGAGCACTTCACCCCGGGCGACCAGCCGGTCGTCCAGGCCGAGCTCGACGGCCTCACCGTCGGCCTGCTGATCTGCTACGACGTAGAGTTCCCGGAGAACGCGCGCGCCCACGCCCTGGCGGGCACCGACCTCCTCCTGGTGCCCACGGCGCTGATGCACCCGTTCCAGTTCGTCGCCGAATCCGTCGTGCCGGTGCGGGCGTTCGAGAACCAGATGTACATCGCGTACGTCAACCGGGTCGGCCAGGAGGGCGAGTTGGAGTTCGCGGGACTGTCCACCCTCGCCGGACCGGACGGAGTCGCCCGCACCCGGGCGGGCCGCGGCGAGGAACTCGTCCTCGCCGACGTGGACCCCGCCCTCCTCGCCGCCTCCCGTGAGAACAACCCGTATCTGCGGGACCGCCGCCCCGGCCTGTACGGGCCCCGCGGCTGAACCCCGCTTCCCCCGACCCCTCGAAGACCGTTCGCGCAAGGAGTCCGCACCCCATGACGTCCACGGTGCCCAACGCCGTCGAGCACGCCGACGAGCAGCAGCCGCCGATCACCATGTTCGGCCCGGACTTCCCTTACGCGTACGACGACTTCCTCGCCCACCCCGCGGGCCTCGGCCAGATCCCCGCGACCGAGCACGGCACCGAGGTCGCGGTCGTCGGCGGCGGCCTGTCCGGGATCATCGCCGCCTACGAGTTGATGAAGATGGGCCTCAAGCCCGTCGTGTACGAGGCCGACCGGATCGGCGGCCGGCTGCGCACCGTCGGCTTCGAGGGCTGCGACCCCTCGCTCACCGCCGAGATGGGCGCGATGCGCTTCCCGCCGTCCTCCACCGCCCTCCAGCACTACATCGACCTGGTGGGACTCGAGACCCGTCCCTTCCCCAACCCCCTTGCCGAGGTGACGCCTTCGACCGTCGTCGACCTCAAGGGCGAGTCGCACTACGCCGAGACGCTCGACGACCTGCCGCAGGTCTACCGGGACGTGGCGGACGCCTGGAACCGCTGTCTGGAGGAGGGCGCCGACTTCTCCGACATGAACCGCGCCCTGCGCGAACGGGACGTTCCGCGCATCCGCGAGATCTGGTCGCGGCTGGTGGAGAAGCTCGACAACCAGACCTTCTACGGTTTCCTCTGCGACTCCGAGGCCTTCAGGTCCTTCCGGCACCGCGAGATCTTCGGCCAGGTCGGCTTCGGCACCGGCGGCTGGGACACCGACTTCCCCAACTCCATCCTGGAGATCCTGCGGGTCGTCTACACCGAGGCCGACGACCACCACCGCGGCATCGTCGGCGGCTCCCAGCAACTGCCGCTGCGCCTGTGGGAGCGAGAGCCGGAGAAGATCGTCCACTGGCCGTACGGCACCTCGCTGAAGTCCCTGCACACCGACGGCGAGCCCCGCCCGGCGGTGACACGGCTGCACCGCACCGCCGGCCGGCACATCACGGTGACGGACGCGAACGGGGACATCCGCACCTACCGGGCGGCCGTCTTCACCGCCCAGTCCTGGATGCTGCTCTCCAAGATCGCCTGCGACGAATCGCTCTTCCCCATCGACCACTGGACCGCCATCGAGCGCACCCACTACATGGAGAGCTCCAAGCTCTTCGTGCCCGTGGACCGGCCCTTCTGGCTGGACGAGGCCGTCGACGAGAACGGGAACCCGACGGGGCGGAACGTCATGTCGATGACGCTCACCGACCGGATGACCCGCGGCACCTACCTGCTCGACGACGGTCCGGACCGGCCCGCCGTCATCTGCCTCTCGTACACCTGGTGCGACGACAGCCTGAAGTGGCTGCCGCTGTCGCCGAACGAGCGGATGGAGGTCATGCTGAAGTCGCTGGGCGAGATCTACCCGACGGTCGACATCAGGAAGCACATCATCGGCAACCCGGTGACCGTCTCCTGGGAGAACGAGCCCTACTTCATGGGTGCCTTCAAGGCCAACCTGCCCGGCCACTACCGCTATCAGCGGCGCCTGTTCACGCACTTCATGCAGGACCGGCTGCCCGAGGACAAGCGGGGAGTCTTCCTGGCCGGCGACGACATCTCCT
Organism: Streptomyces sp. M2CJ-2; assembly: GCF_016757295.1. Lineage (NCBI taxonomy): Bacteria > Bacillati > Actinomycetota > Actinomycetes > Kitasatosporales > Streptomycetaceae > Streptomyces > Streptomyces sp. M2CJ-2. Next base: position 157,905 of record NZ_JAESIF010000006.1, read on the forward strand.
GGACGGCCGGCTGGGCCGAGGGTGCCGTCCAGACCGCGCTGAACGCGGTCTGGGGCGTCATGCACCACTTCGGTGGAGCGACCGACGCGACCAACCCCGGTCCCGGTGACGTCTACGACGAGATCGCGCCGGTGGAACTCTCCGACGACTGAGCCCCCGGCGCCCCCGGAACCCCTCGGCCTCCGGAGCCCGCCCGGCTCGCGGCCGCCGGACCGCCCGGGTCAGTCGGGCAGGGGCGTGAGCAGCATGCGTCCGGCGAAGCCGACCGCCATGTCCAGCCGCGCGGCGAACTCCTCGGCGACGTCCGGCAGTCCGCGCAGCGCCCACAGCGCGCGGGCCGCCGTCCAAGCGGCGTCCCGGGCGCGGTCCAGGCTCCACGAAGCGAGCAGATGGGTCATCGGGTCGGCGAGCTGGAGCAGGTCGGGGCCCGGCATCAGGTCCTCGCGGATGCGCTCCTCCAGTGTGACCAGGAGGTCGCCCACATGGTCGAACTCGTCCTCCACACGGGCGGGTTCGCAGTCGAGCGTACGGCAGGTGTCCACGACGGCGAGCGCCAGGTCGTGGCCGATGTGCGCGTTGATGCCCGCCAGCGCGAACTGCAGCGGACGTACGCCCGGATGGTGGCGGAACTGGAACAGCGGGCGCCAGCAGGCCGGTGGGCGGCGGCCCTCGGACACCGCCTCGACGGCGGCCAGATAGCGCTCGGCGAACAGCACGTCCAGGGTGACCGCCGCCCGTGTGTCCGTCGGCAGACCGGCGTCGATGCGCCGGTCCACCTCCGTCGTCACCGCGAGGTAGACACGGTTGAAGACAGCGATCCCGTCCCGGCGGGGCAGGGCGGAGTCGAGGGCGCGCATCCGGGAGACGACCGCGTCTACGGGGGTGCAGACTTGACGGACTTGTTCGCATTGCGCCATGAGCGCAGAGTCGCACCTTTAGTGTGGTGCCGGTGGCGGCGGGCCCGACGTTTCCCCGGATCGGGGGAACGCGCCCGTCGTGGGGGAGGGGGAGCAGCACAGTGTCAGGCACGCGTGCCCAACGCCTGGCTGCCCGGCGGTCCGCGCGCAGAGGCGTGGCCCGGCGCGCCGCTATGGTCACGGCCGCCTCCCTGGTGGTCGCGGTCGGCACCGCGACCGGGGTGGTCTCTTCGGTGGATGACGGACGCGCCTCGGACGAGGCACGGCCCGCGGCGACCGCGTCGCCGCGGCTGGAAGCACTGCCCGTCGTGCAGTCGGCGTCCCCGTCGCCCGAGGCGCCGTCCCCCTCCGCGTCGGCCTCTCCCGAGCCCCGTGCGAGGAAGACGAGTGCCACGCCGTCCGCGTCGCCCAGCGCGCGGGAGCCGCGGTCGGCCCCGGTGCCCTCCCGGCTCTACCGCCACCCTGAGTCCCAGGTCCTGGACTGGGTGCGGGCCCACCCCGGCGATCCGCGCCGCGCGGTCATAGAGTCCCGCATCGGTGACCGGCCGGCGGCCGTGTGGTTCGCCGACCACTCACCGGACACGGTCACCGCGCGGGTGCGCGCGATCACCTCGGCCGGCGCCGCGCGGGGCCGGGTGCCCGTCCTCGTGCCGTACACGATCCCCGACCGCGACTGCGGCGGGCACTCCCGGGGCGGGGCACCCGATCCGGCCGCCTACGACGGCTGGATCGACCGGTTCGCCGCCGGGCTGGGGTCCGGCGAGGTCATCGTGATCCTGGAGCCGGACTCCCTCGCCCAGGTCGAATGCCTCTCCGCGGGGCAGCGCGCCGACCGCTTCGCCTCACTGGCCCGCGCCGGACGGGTGCTGAAAAAGGCCAACCCCCGGGCACGCGTCTACTACGACGCCGGACACTCCGGCTGGAACGCGCCCGCGCGCCAGGCCGACTGGCTGCGGCAGGCCGGGGCCGCGTCGGCGGCCTCCTCCGACGGCGTCTTCAGCAACGTCTCCAACTTCCACGACACGGCCGACGAGATCGCCCACAACCGGCAGGTGCTCGACGCGCTCGGCGGCCCGCCCGGCCTGGGCGCGGTGATCGACACCAGCCGCAACGGCAACGGCGCCCCGGCCGACGGCGAATGGTGCGACCCCGCGGGCCGCAAGCTCGGCCGGACCCCGACGCTCAGCACCGGCGAGGCCGGGATCGACGCCTACCTCTGGGTGAAACTGCCGGGGGAGTCGGACGGCTGCAAGGGCGCGCCGGGCACCTTCACCCCGTCGTACGCCTACGACTTGGCGCGCTGAGTGCTCCCGCCGTCCGCCTCGCCCCCGCCGTTCTCGCCCCCGTTCTCGTCGTAGGCCGAGGTGCCGGCGTCGAGCAGCGGCGGCTGGGTCTTGAGGTGTGCCGGGGCGAAGGCGCGCAGCGCGTGGTACCCGGTGATGACGACGAGGGTGCCGAGCGCGATGCCGCTGAGCGAGAAGGTGTCGGTGAACTCCATGGTGACGTTGCCGACGCCGATGATGATGCCCGCGGCGGCCGGCACCAGGTTCAGCGGATTGCGCAGGTCCACCTTGGCGTTGATCCAGATCTGGGCGCCGAGCAGGCCGATCATGCCGTACAGGATGACGGTGATCCCGCCGAGCACACCCCCGGGGATCGCGGCCACGACCGCGCCGAACTTCGGGCAGAGGCCGAACAGCAGGGCGAAGCACGCGGCGGCCCAGTACGCGGCGGTCGAGTAGACACGGGTCGCCGCCATCACGCCGATGTTCTCGGAGTAGGTGGTGTTGGGCGGGCCGCCGACGGCGGTGGACAGCATGGAGCCGACGCCGTCGGCGGAGATGGCCGTGCCCAGCTTGTCGTCGAGGTTGTCGCCGGTCATCTCGCCGACGGCCTTGACGTGCCCGGCGTTCTCGGCGATCAGCGCGATGACGACCGGCAGGGCGACCAGGATCGCCGACCACTCGAAGGACGGGCCGTGCAGGTTCGGCAGACCGATCCAGTCGGCCTGACCCACGCCGGACAGGTCCAGGCGCCAGTGGTCGGTGACCTTGCCGCTCGCGTCCGCGGAGTGGATCCGGCCGAAGAGCAGGTCGAGGACCCAGGAGAGCGCGTACCCGAAGACCAGCCCGAGGAAGATCGCGATACGGGACCAGAAGCCCCGCAGGCACACCACCGCCAGGCCGGTGAACAGCATCACGGACAGGGCGGTCCACTGGTCCTGCGGCCAGTACGTGGCGGCGGTCACCGGCGCCAGGTTGAAGCCGATCAGCATCACCACCGCGCCGGTGACGATCGGCGGCATCGTGGCGTGGATGATCCGCGCCCCGAAACGCCGCACCGCGAGCCCCACCAGGAACAGCGCGGCCCCGACCACGAACACCGCGCCGGTCACGGTGGCGCTCGACCCGCCCTGGGCCCGGATGACCGCGGCGACGCCGACGAAGGAGAGCGAGCAGCCCAGATAGCTGGGTACCCGGCCGCGTGTGGCCAGCAGGAAGACGATGGTCGCGACGCCCGACATCATGATCGCGAGGTTGGGGTCCAGGCCCATCAGTACCGGAGCGACGAAGGACGCCCCGAACATCGCCACGACGTGCTGGGCGCCGAGCCCCGCGGTACGGGGCCAGGAGAGCCGTTCGTCGGGACGGACCACCGCGCCGGGAGCCGGGGTGCGTCCGTCTCCGTGCAGTGTCCAGCGGACGCCGAGATCCATGGGCTGTCGCTTTCGTCGTTCGTGCAGCGTGTCCGGACCATTGTCGGGGCTGAGCAGGTGTGCTTCGTACACCTGGACGGACGTGCTCCGGCTGCCTGAGCGTCTGCTTAGGATGAGGGCACGCCGTTGGTTCGTGTAGGCGGCACTCATCCCGTACGCACCAGGAGTTCCGCCCGTGACCGCCGAAGCCCCGACCGCCCCCGCCCTGTCGTACGGCCGGCTGGTCCCCGTGACCGTCCACTTCGACGACCTCGACGCGCTGGGGCTGCTGCACAACGCGCGCTATCCGCTGATGGTCGAGCGGGCCTGGGCCGAACTGTGGGAGCAACACGGCATCCGCTTCGAGGGCGACTGGACGGCGGCCGGCGACGCCTGCAACGCGGTCAAGGAACTGCGGATCAGCTACGAGGCCCCGGTGACCCGGACCGGCGCGTACGCCGTCCACCTGTGGCTGGAACGGCTGGGGACGACCGGGCTGACCTACGGTTTCCGCTTCTGCTCGCGGGACGGGGCGGTGAGCTACGCACGGGGGAGCCGGGTGCTGGTACGGCTGGACGCGGAAACCCTGCGCCCGGCGCCCTGGAGCGAGACGTTCAGGGCCGCGGGCCGGGAACTGCTGCGTCCGGGCGGATGACCTTCACGCGGTCCCCGGAGCGCAGCACGCCCGCGAGGCCGGCCAGACCGCACGACAACACCGTGACCAGGACGAACGACACCATCAGACTGGTCGCCTGGGCCAGCAGGCCGATCGCGCTCGGAGCGATCAGGCCCGAGGTGTACGTGATGGTCGCGACGCCCGCGATGGCGAGGCTCGGGTTGCCGCCACTGCGGCCCGCCGCGGCGAAGCACAGCGGCACCACCACCGCGATGCCGAGCCCCATCAGCGCGAAGCCGGCCATCGCCGCCGCGGGGTGCTGCGCGAGCACGATCAGCAGTCCGCCGGTGACGGCGACGACACCGCTCGTGCGCACCGTGCGCACCGCGCCGTAACGGTCCACCACCCGGTCCCCGGCGAGCCGGACGAGCGCCATGGTGAGCGTGAACCCGGTGGTGCAGGCCGCGGCGAGCCCCGCCGAGGCCTCCAACTGGTCACGCAGATAGACCGCCGACCAGTCGAGGCTCGCGCCCTCCGCGAAGACCGCGCAGAAGCCGATGGCGCCGATCAGCAGCGCGGAGCGGGGCGGCAGCGCGAACCTCGGCGGCGGCTCCTCGTCCTCGGCGGGCTGCAGATCGAGCACGTGGCCCGCGGCGGCGACGCCCACCACCGTCAGGACACCGGCCGCGAGCGTGTGGTGCAGCCGGGCGTCCGTGCCGAGGTGCGCGGCGAGTGTGCCGGCCGCCGAGCCGATCAGGGCACCGACGCTCCACATGCCGTGCAACCCGGACATGATCGACCGCTCGAGCCGGTTCTCCACCTCCACCCCCAGGGCGTTCATCGCCACGTCGGACATGCCGGCCGTGGCGCCGTAGACGAACAGGACCAGGCAGAGCGTCAGCAGGTTCGGGGCGACCGACGGCAGGACCAGCGCGAGCGTCCACAGGGAGATCAGTCCACGCAGCGCGGTACGGGCGCCGAAGCGGTGGCTGACCCGCCCCGCCAGCGGCATCGCGAGGGACGCGCCGATCGCGGGGAAGGCGAGCGCGAGCCCCAACTGCCCCGGGCTCACACCGGCATGGTCCTGGATCCAGGGCACGCGCGTGGCGAACGAGCCGGTCACGGCGCCGTGCACGGCGAACACGGCGCCCACGGCGTACCGCGCCCTCCGTACCTCGCGCTGCCCGTACACCTCTGCGGTCATGGTCCCGCCCCTCCGGTCGCCAGTGGCCCTCATGCGCCGCCGTAAACTATCAGGAAGGGTGCCTGATGAATAAGGGAATTTTCGCCGGTCTCCCGGGCCCCGTGCCGATCCGGTCCCGCCGTTCACCGCCCGCCGACCACGGGCCGCCGATCTGGAAGGATCACGCCATGGCCGCATCCCCCAGCACCGCCAGAGCCATCAACGACCGGAACGCCCTGCGGCTGCTCCAGCAGGAAGGCCCGCTGACGGCAGGGCGGTTGAAGCAGCTGACCGGCCTGTCCCGGCCGACCGTCGCCGACCTCGTCGAGCGGCTGACCGCGGCCGGGCTGATCACGGTGGTCGGGGAGGCCGGGGAGCGGCGGCGCGGGCCGAACGCGAAGGTGTACGGGATCGTCGCCGACCGGGCGCAGCTGGCGGCGCTCGACGTGCGCACCGAGGGTGTCGCCGTGGTCGTGTCCGACCTCGTCGGTGCGGTTCTGGCCGAGGCCTGGGTGCCGATCGCGGTGGACGCCGGGACCGTTCCGGCCGTGGAGCGGGCGGTGGCGCTGGTCGAGCGGACGGTGAAGGAGGCGGGCGCCGGCCGACTGCACACCGTCGGCATCGGTGCCCCCGGGCTGATCGACCCCGCGAGCGGCGAACTGCGGGTGTCCAAGGGGCTGCCGGAATGGCACCGCCTGCTGGTGGCCGCGCTCCAGGGGCGGCTGCCCGAGGCACGCGTCAGCCTCGAGAACGAGACCAACCTCGCCGCCCTGGCCGAGCAGCGCGACGGCGCCGCCCAGGACCGCGACACCTTCGTCCTGCTCTGGCTGGGCCGCGGCACCGGTGCGGCCGTGATCCTGGACGGCTCCCTGCGCCGGGGCGCCTCCGGCGGCACGGGCGAGATCGGCTTCCTGCCGGTCCCGGGCACCTCCGGTCTGCCGTCGGCCGCCGACTGCGGCGGCGGCTTCCACTCCCTCGCTTCCGCGGCGGCGATCGCGGAACTGGCGGGGGAGCACGGGGTCGTGGCCGAGCCGGACACGGAACCGGTGGCGGCGGGGGCGGTACGGGCGGCCGCCGCAAGGGCACGCGAGGAGCCGGCCTCGGCGGACGCGCGCTTCCTCGACGCCCTCGCGGACCGCGTCGCCGTGGGGGTCGCGGCGGTGGCGGCGCTGCTGGATCCCGGATGCGTGGTGCTCGGCGGGGAGATCGGCCAGGCCGGCGGTACGGAACTCGCCGCCCGCGTACAGGACCGGACGGCCCGGATGTCACCGCTGTCCACCGAGGTGCGCGCGAGCCTCCTGGGCGGCGGCGCGGTGCTGCGCGGTGCCCTCCTGACGGCCCGGGACCGCGCCCAGGACGAGCTCTTCGGGCCGTCCGCCGCACCTTGACGCCGGGCGCCCGCCGCGGCCCCTCCGGCTCGCGCGCCTACTTGCCGACGCGTCCACGCCCCGCCCGTGCCGCCAGGAACTCCTCGAAGGTGCCCTTGCCCACCGCGCGCTCCGGGGCGAGGTGGCCGCCGGCGCGGAAGGCGCGGTAGGCGGCGCCCCGGAGCGGAACCCCGACCACCGCGCGGCGTCGCCCCGTCGCCCGGAGGTAGGAGCGCGCCAGGGAGTCGAACGTCCTCACCTCCGGACCGCCCATGTCCTCGACGCGCCCCGCGGGCCCGCCCCGGGACAGCTCGGCCAGGCGGTCCGCTACCTCGGTCACGTCGATCGGCTGGTCCTTCACACGGGACGGCAGCAGCAGCACCGGGAGCCTGCCCAGCCCTTCGAACACCGTGAGCAGCAGGTCGTGGAACTGGGTCGTGCGCAGTACGGTCCAGCCGATCCCCGACTCCTCGATCAGCCGTTCCACCGCGAACTTGGTCCGGTAGTAGCCGAACGGCACCCGGTCGACACCGACGATCGAGATGTACACGAGGTGCCCCACCCCGGCCCGCCGCGCCGCCGCGAGAAGGTTCTTCGCCGCCTGCTCGTCTCCGCCGCGTGGTGTGGTCGCACAGTGGACGACCGTGTCCACCCCCGTGACGGCCTCGTCCAGCGTGCTGCCGCCCCGGCGCAGGTCGACGGCGTACGGACGGGAGTGCCGGCTGAGTACCCGCACCTCGTGCCCGTCCGTCCGCAACCGATCGGTGAGATGCCGGCCGAGGGCTCCGGTACCGCCGGTCACCAGGATCGTGGTCATGCTGCTCAGCCCCTTGGGAGATACGGGAACTCCCCGCTGGAGCGCCCTCGTCCACAGGGACGGATCGGCGGCCCCGAATGTGACACGGGATCACGGGTGATCCCGGCGGACGGCATGGTGAGGCCCGGCGGCGGGCAAGGGCCGTCGTCACCGCCGCCGGGCCGGTCTGTGCGGAGGCCGCATCAGACGCTAAGAGGACTAGACCACTATGGTCAATGGGTGGGCGCCGGTCGGGGGGCGTTCGGCGGCGTTCAAGGGGGCAGGGCAGGGCGCGGGCTGGTCTGCCGTGCGCCGGTTGTGCGCCGGTGGCGCTCGGTGGCCGAGGGTCGACCGTGGGCGGGCGGCGCGTACGACACCTCCACCTGTGAGGCACCCCACAGCCCTCACCTGTATGGGTGGCGGTGGGGCATGGCACACTGGGCCCTGTACCAGCAGCAGCGCACTCCGGGGTCGGTGAAAGTCCGAACCGGCGGTTACAGTCCGCGACCCGGCCGCTTCCAGTGGCCGGTTGACCAGGTGAAATTCCTGGACCGACGGTTAAAGTCCGGATGGGAGGCAGTGCGCGGCGGGCGGGCATTCGTGCGCGCCGCCGTATCGGTTCGTCCTGGGGGCGAACTCCGTCCGGCGTCGCCCCCGGTGTACCTGCCCGTACTTCTGTCGTCATCGACAGCCCCGGAGTCCGTGCCCGAAGAGGCAGGAGGACCCGGGAAGTGTTCACCGGAATCGTCGAAGAACTGGGCGAGATCACCGCTGTCGAGACTCTCGACGACGCCTGTCGCTTCCGCCTGCGCGGCGCCCTCGTCACCGAGGGCGCGAAGCACGGCGACTCGATCGCTGTCAACGGCGTCTGCCTCACGGTCGTGGACCACGAGGGCGACGAGTTCACCGCCGACGTGATGGCCGAGACCCTGAACCGCTCCAGCCTCGGCGCCCTCACCGTCGGCTCCCGGGTCAACCTCGAACGCCCCATGGCCCTGGGCGCCCGCCTCGGTGGCCACATCGTGCAGGGACACGTCGACGGGACCGGCCGGATCCTCGAGCGCAAGCCGTCCGAGAACTGGGAGATCGTGAAGATCTCGCTGCCGGCCGAACTCTCCCGCTACGTCGTGGAGAAGGGCTCCATCACCGTCGACGGCATCAGCCTCACCGTCGTCGACGCCGGACCCGACTTCTTCACCGTCAGTCTGATCCCCACCACGCTCGCCCTGACCACCCTCGGCGTCAAGCAGAGCGGCGACCCGGTCAACCTCGAGGTGGACGTCATCGCCAAGTACGTCGAGCGGCTGATCGGCGACCGGGTCATCGGTGAGGGGGCCACGCGGTGAACTGGCTGAACTCCGAGGCGTTCACCCTCTTCGACCAGCACATCAAGTGGTCGGACATGATCGGCAACGTGATCGGTCTGATCGCCCTCGCCCTCGGCTGGCGACGCTCCATCTGGACCTGGCCCGCCCAGTTCGTCTCGGGCCTGATCCTCTTCGCGGCCTTCTCCACCGCCCATCTCTCCGGCAGCGCGGGCAAGCAGATCGTCGTCATGCTGGTCGCCGCCTGGGGCTTTTGGCAGTGGAACCGCGGCCGGCAGCAGGCGCAGGACGGCTCCATCGCCGTCCGGTTCGCCACCTGGCGCGAGCGCGGGATCCTGGCGGGCGCGGCGGTGCTCGGCACCCTCGCGGTGGGCGGACTGTTCACGCTGTACCCGTCCCTGTCCTGGGACCCCTGGCCGGACGCGTACATCTTCGTCGGCACCGTCGTCGCCATGTACGCCCAGGCCCGCGGCATGGTCGAGTTCTGGTTCGCCTGGCTGCTGGTCGACCTCGTCGGCGTACCGCTGAACTTCGCCAACGGCTTCGCCTTCTCCGGCTTCGTCTACATCATCTACGGCGCGCTGGTCCTGTGGGGGCTGCGCGACTGGTGGCTGCGCTCCCGCGGGGACGCACGGCCCGCCCTGGAAGGAGCGCCGGCATGAGCACGGCACCGATCCTGTACAGCACCGAGGACGCCGAGGACCTGACGCTCGACCCGGTCGAACAGGCCGTCGCCGACATCGCGGCCGGCCGCCCGGTCGTGGTCGTCGACGACGAGGACCGCGAGAACGAGGGCGACCTCGTCATCGCCGCCGAGAAGGTCACCCCCGAGATCGTCGCCTTCATGATGAGCGAATGCCGCGGACTGATCTGCGCCCCCATGGAGAGCGACGAGCTGGACCGGCTCCGGCTCCCGCAGATGGTCGAGGACAACACCGAGTCGATGAAGACCGCGTTCACCGTCTCCGTGGACGCCTCCGCAGCCCACGGCGTGAGCACCGGCATCTCGGCCGCCGACCGCGCCACCACCATCCGGCTGCTCGCGAGCGGCACCGCCCAGCCGGACGACTTCGTCCGCCCCGGCCACATCTTCCCGCTGCGCGCCCGCTCCGGCGGCGTGCTCGTGCGCGACGGCCACACCGAGGCCGCCGTCGACCTGGCCCGCCTCGCCGGACTGCGCCCGGCCGGCGCCATCGTCGAGATCGCCGGCGAGGACGGGCAGATGCTGCGCCTGCCCGAGCTGATCCCGTTCGCCCGCAAGCACGGCCTGACGATCATCTCCATCGAGGACCTGATCGCCTACCGCCGCTCCCCCAAGCTCTCGGCTTCTCCCCCACTCTCGGCTTCGCTCGAGCGGGGGGACCCCCATGAGCAGGGGGGACCCCCGTCCGAGCCCACCGTCCGCCGTGAGGCCGAGGTCCGGCTGCCCACCTCGCACGGCACCTTCACCGCCTACGGCTACCGTTCCACCGTCGACGGCGTCGAGCACGTCGCCCTCGTCCACGGCGAGATCGGCGACGGCGCGGACGTCCTCGTGCGCGTCCACTCCGAATGCCTCACCGGCGACGTCTTCGGCTCCCAGCGCTGCGACTGCGGCCCCCAGCTGGACGCCTCCCTGGACCGCATCCAGAAGGAGGGCCGGGGCGTCGTCGTCTACCTGCGCGGACACGAGGGACGCGGCATCGGCCTGATGTCCAAACTGCGCGCCTACGAACTCCAGGAACGCGGGCGTGACACCCTCGACGCCAACCTCGAACTCGGCCTCCCGGCCGACGCCCGTGACTACGGCGCCGGCGCGCAGATCCTCGCCGACCTCGGGGTGCGCGGCGTCCGCCTGCTGACCAACAACCCCGACAAGTCCGACGCGCTCGTCCGGCACGGCATAGAGGTCACCGGCCGCGAACCGATGCCCGTCACCGCCGGCGAGCACAACATCCGCTACCTGCGCACCAAGCGCGACCGGATGGGCCACGACCTGCCCTGGCTGGACACGCCGACCGTGCCTACCTGCGGCAGCCAGTAGCCGGCCTGCGGCAGCCAGTGAGAGAACCAAGAGAACCGAGAGGAAACCGAGGAGAGACGTGAGCGGCAAGGGTGCACCGGAACTGTCCGTACGCGACGTGGGGGACCTCCGCGTCGCCGTGGTCGCGGCACAGTGGCACGAGAAGGTGATGGACGGACTGGTCGACGGCGCCCTGCGCGCCCTGCACGACCTCGGCATCGACGAACCGACCCTGCTGAGGGTCCCCGGCAGCTGGGAACTCCCGGTCGTCGCCAAGGTCCTCGCCGGACGCGGCTACGACGCGGTCGTCGCCCTCGGCGTCGTCATCCGGGGCGGCACGCCCCACTTCGAGTACGTGTGCCAGGGCGTCACCCAGGGCCTCACCCAGGTCAGCGTCGACACCGGGGTGCCCGTCGGCTTCGGCCTGCTCACCTGCGACACCGAGGAACAGGCCCTGGACCGCGCCGGACTGCCCGGCTCCACCGAGGACAAGGGGCACGAGGCGGTCACGGCGGCGGTGGCGACCGCGGCCACGCTGCGTTCAGTATCCGAACCCTGGCGGTGAGCAGGCCCCGACACCGCGTAGGGTAAGGACCACCATGTCCAAGAAGACGTTCGAGGAGCTCTTCACCGAGCTCCAGCACAAGGCCGCGCACGGCGACCCCGCCACCTCCCGCACCGCCGAACTGGTGGAAAAGGGCGTCCATGCCATCGGCAAGAAGGTCGTCGAAGAGGCCGCCGAGGTCTGGATGGCCGCCGAGCACGAAGGCAAGGAAGCGGCCGCCGAGGAGATCTCGCAGCTGCTCTACCACGTCCAGGTGATGATGGTCGCCCGCGGCATCTCCCTCGACGACGTCTACGCCCACCTGTGATCGCAGGCGCCCACCCACCACCACCCACACCGCAAAGGAAGCCGACCTCATGCTGCGCATCGCACTCCCCAACAAGGGTTCACTGGCAGGCCCTGCGGCGGAGATGCTGCATGAGGCCGGCTACCAGCAGCGCCGGGAGTCGAAGGAACTGAGGATCGTCGACCCGGTCAACGAGGTCGAGTTCTTCTACCTCCGCCCCCGGGACATCGCGATCTACGTCTCCTCCGGCCGCCTCGACATCGGCATCACCGGCCGGGACCTCCTGGTGGACTCGGGCGCCGAGGCCGAGGAGATCCTGCCCCTCGGCTTCGCCCGCTCCACCTTCCGCTTCGCCGCCAAGCCCGATGTCGTGCGGAGCGTCACGGACCTCGGCGGCAGGACGGTCGCCACCTCCTACGAGGGGATCGTCGCCCGGCACCTCGCCGAACGGGGCATCGACGCCTCCGTCGTCCACCTCGACGGCGCCGTCGAGACCGCCGTCGAACTGGGCGTCGCCGAGATCATCGCGGACGTCGTCGAGACCGGCACCTCCCTGCGCAACGCGGGCCTGGAGGTGATCGGCGAACCGATCATGACCTCGGAGGCGGTCGTCATCCGCCGCACCGGCGCCGCGGCCGAGCCCGACGAGACCGTCGAGCCCAAGGTGGGGCAGTTCCTGCGGCGTCTCCAGGGCGTCCTCGTCGCCCGCACCTACGTGATGATGGACTACGACTGCCGGGTCGAGCAGTTGGAGAAGGCCGTCGCGCTGACCCCGGGTCTGGAATCCCCGACCGTGTCCCCGCTGCACAACGAGGGCTGGGTCGCCGTCCGCGCCATGGTCCCCTCCAAGGAGGCCCAGCGCATCATGGACGACCTCTACGACATCGGTGCCCGCGCCATCCTCACCACGGCCATCCACGCCTGCCGTCTCTGACCCGGACCGATCCCGGAGCCGCACCATGCCGGACACCCCCTCGGACCAGCCGTCCGACATGCCTGCCCTGCCCGTCACCTTCCGCCCCGGCCGCACCCGCGCGGTGCTGCTCGGTGCGGCCGCCGCGCTCTTCGGGGCCCTCTCCCTGCTCGCCCTGCTGCTGGAGCAGGTCGACCCGGGCGAGCGGATCAGTTTCGTGTTCACCGGCGCCCTGCTGGCCGGCGTGCTGGTGCTGCTGGCCCGGCCGAGGGTCGACGCCGACGAGTCCGGCATCACCGTCGTCAACATCGTCGGCAGGCGCCGCCTCGAATGGGCTCAGATCCTTCAGGTGAACCTCCGTCCGGGTGACCCCTGGGTCTTCCTCGACCTCAGCGACGGCACCAGCATGCCCGTGCTCGGCATCCAGCCGGGCATCGCCAGGGAACGCGCCATCGCCGACGCGCAGGCCCTGCGAGCACTCGCCGTGGCGCGTTCCCTGGCCGACCCCGGTGCGTCACGGGGCTGACCCGGGGGACATCTCGGGGAGACATCGGGGTCGTCCAACCTGACGCGGTCACCCATGTCTTGACTAATCTGGTGGGCGGAGGCGCGCCGACAGCGCCTCCGCCCCTGCCGCCCCGCCCGGTGGCCCAGGGGCTCCAGCTAACCGAGGAGTGACCCTCTCCGGCGATGGACGGATCGTCCTGCAGTACCTGCGCCGCCCCCTGTCGACATAGCGCGAACCCGTTCCACGAGGCTCGTGACCGTGCACGAGCGGCGGCATCATGACCACCCCCCTGCTGCTCCTCGCAGCCGCATTCCTGCTGATTCTCGCCAACGGGTTCTTCGTGGCCGCCGAGTTCGGCCTGGTCACCGTCGAACGACCGGACGCCGAACAGGCCGCCGCCGACGGCGACCGACGCGCCCACCGGGTCGTCGAATCACTCAAGGAGCTGTCCTTCCAGCTCTCCGGCACCCAGCTCGGCATCACCATCACCTCCCTGGTCGTCGGCATGCTCGCCGAACCGGCGCTCGCCGAGCTGCTGCGCGGCCCCGTCACCGGCACGGGTGTCCCCGAAGGCGCCGTCTCCACCGTCGCCGTGGTCGTCGGCATGCTGCTGGCCTCGGCCGTGCAGATGGTGATCGGCGAGCTCGTGCCCAAGAACTGGGCGGTGTCCCGGCCGCTGCAGGTCGCGCGGTTCGTCGCCGGCCCGCAGCACGTCTTCGCCCGCCTGTTCCGCCCGGTCATCGCCGGACTGAACGCCGTGGCCAACCAGGTGGTGCGCACCCTGGGCATCGAGCCGACCGCGGAGCTGGCCTCCGCCCGCACGCCCGGCGAACTGGTCTCCCTGGCCCGGCACTCCGCGCGGGCCGGCGCCCTGGAACAGGACACGGCGGACCTCTTCGTACGGACCCTGTCCCTGGGCGAGCTGACCGCGCAGCACGTCATGACCCCGCGTGTGAAGGTCAGCGCTTTGCAGTCCTCCGCGACCGCCGAGGACGTGGTGAACCTGACCCGGGCCACCGGCCTGTCCCGGTTCCCCGTCCACACGGAGCGGATCGACGAAGTCGTCGGCATGGCCCATCTCAAGGACGCCCTCGCGGTGCCCCCGCGGGACCGGCTGCGTACCCCCGTCGGCGACATCGCCCGCCCGGCGCTGCTCGTCCCCGAGACCCTGCCCGTCCGGCCGCTGCTGACGCGGCTGCGCAACGAGCAGCCCATCGCGGTCGTCGTCGACGAGTACGGCGGCACGGCCGGAGTCGTCACGCTGGAGGACATCGTCGAGGAGATCGTCGGCGAGATCCTGGACGAGCACGACGAGCACGACGAGCTCCTCGGCGAGGCTCCCGAACTCGTCGCCGCCCCGCCGGAGGACGGCCGCCCCGCCTGGGACGTCGACGGCAGCATCCGCGTCGACACCCTGCTCCGCATCGGCCTCGACGTGCCCGACGGGCCCTACGAGACCGTCGCCGGCCTGGTCGCCGACCTGCTCGGCCGGATCCCGGCCGTCGGCGACCACGCGGAACTGCCCGGCTGGCGGCTGTCGGTCCGCCGCGTCGGCCACTACCGAGCCGAGCGCGTCCGCCTGGTCGAGGCGGCCCCGCCGCCACTCGTGGAGGCAGCCCGATGAGCGTGCTGCCCCTCCTCTTCGCCGCCCTGCTCGTCCTCGCCAACGGATTCTTCGTGGGCGCCGAGTTCGCGCTGGTCTCCGTGCGCCGCAGCCAGATCGAACCGCTCGGCACCGCCCGCGCCCGCCAGGTCCTGTACGGGCTCGAGCATCTGCCGCGGATGATGGCGGCGGCCCAGTTCGGCATCACCGTCTGCTCGCTGACCCTCGGAGCGGTCGCCGAACCGACGGTCGCCCACTTGCTGGAGCCGGTGTTCGAGTGGATCCGTCTGCCGCACGCCATGATCCATCCGCTCGGCTACGTCGTCGCACTCGCCGCCGTGGTCTTCTTCCACCTCGTCATCGGCGAGATGGTCCCGAAGAACCTCGCGATGGCCACCCCCGAGAAGGCCGCGTTGTGGCTGGGCCCCGGCCTGGTCTGGTTCGCCCGGCTGTGCCGGCCCGTCACGACCGCGCTCGGCGCCTGCGCCGAGACCGTCCTGCGGGCCTTCCACGTCGAGCCGAAGGACGAGGTCGAGGCCGCCTTCACCAGCGAGCAGCTGAACCGGCTGGTGGAGGACGCCGGGCAGGCGGGCCTCCTCGACCCCGAGGAGGCCGAGCGCCTGGAGGACGCCCTGGAGCTGGGCTCCCGCCCGGTGACGGACGTCCTGCTGCCCCGCGAGTCACTGGTGACGGTCGGCCCCGAGGCCACCCCCGCACGGATCGTGGAACTCACCGCCCGCACCGGGTACTCCCGTTTCCCGGTCGCCGCACAGAGCGGCGCCTTCATGGGCTATCTGCATGTCAAGGACGTGCTCGACCTGGAGGAGACCGACCGGGCCGTGCCGCAGCGGCTCTGGCGGCGCATGCCCACCCTCCGCCCCGAACTCCCGCTGGACGACGCCCTCACCGTGATGCGCCGCGCCGCCACCCACCTGGCTCAGGTGGCCGACGCGTCCGGCCGGACACAGGGCCTGGTGGCCCTGGAGGACGTACTGGAGCTGCTGGTCGGCGAGGTACGGGACCCGGCACACCGCAGGATGCCGGGCGCGCGGCCGGACACCGGGACACACCCCGATTCCGGGACGTCTCCGGACGCCGGGGCGGGCATCGGATCGGCCGATTCCAGGAACGGTGCCCCGGCGGGAGCGCTCACCCGCTGACCTCCGGCGTCGCGGGATCCGTCGGTGTCAGGGCGCCGGCGGATCCTGCGGGCCCCGCCCGGACAGCACCTCCCCGTACGCCTGCATCAGATCCGGCAGCCGCAGCGTCGCCAGGTCCTCCCGGGTCAGCGTGCCCGGGTACGCCGGGTACGCCGACAGCCGCAGATCCCGGTACGCGCAGCTCTTCTCGTACAGCGTCCGCAGGAACCGCCCGTTGCCCAGCTCGTCGATCCACCCCTGGTCCACCACGTGACCGGCGATGGACCGCAGCTCCTCCAGCGCCTCCTCGTCCCACACGTCGCCGTTCTCCGCGGCCAGCACCTCGCCGATCGCGGTGAGTTCGAGTGGCCGGTAGGACGGGAAGTCGACGCGCGTCGTGAAGCGGGAGGACAGCCCCGGGTTGGCGCCGAGCAGACGGTCCATGCCCTCCGGGTAGCCGGCCAGTATGACCACCAGGTGGTCGCGGTTGTCCTCGGCCCGCTTCAGCAGCACCTGGAGCGCCTCGTCGCCGTACGCGTCGCCCTTGCCGTACCCGGAGTTGGAGAGCGCGTAGGCCTCGTCGACGAAGAGGACCCCGCCGAGCGCGGAGTCGATCAACTCATTGGCCTTCACCGCCGTCTGCCCCAGATACTCGCCGACCAGATCGGCCCGCTGGGCCTCCACGAGATGGTCCCCGCCGAGCAGCCCGAGGGCGTAGAAGACCCGGCCCAGGATGCGGGCCACCGTGGTCTTGCCGGTACCGGACGGGCCGGAGAAGACGAAGTGCCGTTTCGGCGGTTGCACCGGCAACCCCTGCCCGGCCCGTAGCCGCGCCATGTTCAACTGCGCCGACAGCGCCTTGACCTGGCGCTTCACCGGCTCCAGCCCCACCATGCGCTCCAGCTCGGCGAGCGCTTCCTCCAGTAAGGCGGGGTCGGTGGGGCCCGTGGGAAGTGACGGCACCGGGTCGCCGGTCCGCTCGCGCACCGAAGGCCCCGTGGCCGGCCGCGGGGCTGCGGGCTGCGGGTCCGGCTCGGACAGCATCAGATCGCGGCCCTCGGTGCCGAACAGCGGATCGAGTGTGTCCGGACCGTCCAGCAGGTCCGGGCCCGCCCCGCCGAGCGTGAGCGAGCCGAGATCGGCGGGGTCGTCGTAGCCGTCCCCCTCGGCGATGGCGGCGAGCCGGGCCGAGGTGTCCATGAAGGCAGGGTCGACACGGTGCACGGCCCGGTACAGGGGGACCGCGGCGGCACTGCGACCGGTGCCCTCGTGGGCGCGTGCCAGCCAGTACCGCAGCTCCTTGCGCTGCGGCTGCTCACTGCGGCAGCGCATCAGGGCCGCCGACAACAGCGGTTCGGCCTGCCCGTACATCTCCAGGCGCACCCGTGCCATACCGCCGAACAGGCCCGTCTCGATGCCGAGCAGCGGATCGCCGTGCAGCGGGTCGGTGTGCCGGACCAACTGCTCCCAGTCCTTGACCAGATAGGCGCGGCAGGCGTGCAGGAAGCGGACCTGCGGATCGGTGTCCACGGGAGGCAGGCCGGCGAGCGCACGGTCCAGTTCGGGGACGTGGCGGCCGTCCAGCCAGTGGGAGGCGTGCGCGAGCAGCAGATCGCGGGGGCTCTCCAGCACCGGCTGCACCCACCAGCCCAGCCAGTACCAGGAATTGAGGGTACGGCGGTGGCGGGCGCGCTGTTCGCCGAAGCGGTCCCGGTGCCGGAACATGCGCAGCAGCGAGGCCGTCGTGTCGACGCGCAGCGCGTGCAGCCCGAGCCAGCCGTCCGCCATCCCCGGGTCGGTCCGTACCGCGGCCCGGAACTCCTCCTCGGCCTGCGGATAGGCGCCCATGGTGTAGGCGTCCACGCCCCGCAGCCAGGCGAGGTCGGCCGGGGCCTGCGGGCCCTGCGTGCCGAAGTTCATCACGTCCCCCCACAAACCGTGCCCCGTCGGTATGCCCCACCGGCCCTCGCCCGCCGGCTGCCGTGAGGCGAACCGCTGTGCTGCGGACCGGAGTTGCACGGTGCGCGAAGCGGCGTCCGTAGGTCGCACCGAAGGCATCGTACCTGCGGCGGCGCCGCCTCCGTAGGGGTGCCGCACCCGTCGAAGAGCCGAGGCGGGCGGGAGAGCTTCGGCGGCGCGTCGTGACCGAGAGTGATCGATGTGTGCCGCTCGGCAGCCGGAAAGGGCGAAGAGGGCAGAACGAAGCCCCCGATCACGGGGGAACAACCGGGGGCTTCGCGTCTGCGGGCGGCTCCGAATAGCCGCACATTCAGAACGTAAGACCTGTACGGGCCCCTGGTCAAGCGGAGTTGAAGCACTCCGGCGACTTGTCCGGCAAGGCCCTTCACGAATTCAGCACATTGCAGATGGCTCGTCACCGTGCGTGAGTGGAGAGGGGGGTTCAGCCGTCCCGGCAGGCCCCGCGAGTACCTCGTACCCCTCCTTGAGCTCCCCGCGCTCCCGCACCAGAAGGTCGGCGAAGGGGCGAGAAGGGTCCTCGGCGAAGTGCCGGCGCTCCGCCTCGACCCATCCTTCCCAGAACTCCCGCTGCTCCGCCCCGTCCCGTGCCCGCCCCCGCGACCAGGCGGCCTCCGCGGGAAGTTCCATCCACAGCAGCAGCGCCAGATGGGGCCGCAGCGCCCGGCGTCCCGCTCCGACGCCCTCGACGACGACCACCGGGGCGGGCGGCAGCGGGTGCGGCTGCCCGAAGACGCGGGCCCGCCAGTCGTAGGGGGTGTAGTACGCCCGCTCACCGCGGCCGAGCGGACCGATCACCTGGCTCAACAGCCGTCCGGTCCAGCCGAACAACTCCTGGTGACTGGCGATGTCGTCGAGTCGCAGCACCGGGGCGCCGCCCAGTGCTCCGGCCAGCCGGCCGGCGAACGTGGACTTCCCGGAACCGGCGTGCCCGTCGACACCGACGAGCCGGACGGGTCCGCAGGAGGGGGCGAGACCGCGGATGCGGGAGACGAGATCGTGAATGGCTGATTCCTGGGGGGAGGGACGGGACGGCGTACGGAGAGACGGTGACACGAGCACTCTAGAACCTGGCCGGGACCCGGCGGCCGGCGCCCGCGCCCCGGAGCGATCCGCCGGCCCCTCGGCCCGTCGGCGTGTGTGCCATTGGTCGAGTCCCATATTGGTCGGCGCGGCACGGTCCCGGGTGCTGGCGGGGTCGGCCCCGGTGTGTTCATAGTGGGCGGGCACCCGCTCCACCCGGTGGACGTACGCCGTACGGCCCGCCGCGCTCCGGACCTGCACCGACTCCGACACCTGGGGGTCCCCCACCCATGAGCAGAGCCGAACAGCCGTCCCGCAGAACCCTTCTGGCCGCAGCGGCCGTCGCCGCCGTCGTGTCGAACGCCGGCCCGGCGTTCGCCGGCACCGCGACCGGCCGGTCCGCCGCCGGCCCGGCAGGCGGCTCCGCGGACCCCGAACGGGCCGCGGGGGTCCGCCCCGTGGACAACAGGGCCTGGACCTCCTACAGCGACTGGCGTGGCGGCACCGCCGAGGGGACCCGGGCCGTCGCGGGCGTCCGTCCCGGCCTGGTGGTCGCGAAGGCCGCGGGCACCACCGATCACACCGACCCGCACACCGGCGACACCGCCGCCTGGGAGTACGCGACCTGGACCTCCCCCGTCCACCGGCTCACCGTGCCGGCGACGGAGGCGATCGTCTCCTGGAACGCGCGCACCCCCGACGGCACCTGGATCCAGGTCGAGTTGAAGGGCACCTACACGGACGGCACCGACACACCCTGGTACGTGATGGGCCGCTGGGCGGCCGGCGACCAGGACATCCGGCGCACCTCGGTGGACGACCAGAGCGACGGCCGGAGCACGGTGTGGACCGACACCCTCGCCGTCGACGACTCCGCTTCGGGGCTGCGCCTGGTCTCGTACCGGCTGCGGCTGACCCTCCACCGCCGCCCCGGGACGGCACTCACCCCGATCGTGTGGCGACTCGGCGCGATGGGCTCCGACGTCCCCGACCGCTTCACCGTACCGGCCTCCACGCCCGGCCGGGCCCGGGAGCTGATCGTCCCGCGCTACTCGCAGGAGATCCACAAGGGCCGGTACCCGGAGTACGACAACGGCGGCGAGGCCTGGTGCAGCCCGACCTCCTCACAGATGATCATCGAATACTGGGGCGGCCGGCTCACCGAGGAGCAACTGGCCTGGGTCGACCCGTCCTACGCCGACCCGCAGGTGTGCCACGCGGCCCGCCACACCTACGACCACCAGTACGCCGGCTGCGGCAACTGGCCGTTCAACGCGGCCTACGCGGCCACCTTCGAGGGCCTGCAGGGCGTCGTCACCCGGCTCGGCTCGCTGAGCGACCTGGAGACCCTGATCGGGGCGGGCATCCCGGCCATCACGTCCCAGTCCTTCCGCGAGGAGGAACTGACCGGAGCGGGGTACGGGACGTCCGGGCACCTGATGACCGTGATCGGGTTCACCGAGGACGGCGACGTGATCGCCAACGACCCGGCCTCCCCGGACAACGTGGCCGTCCGGCGTGTCTACCGGCGGCGCGAGTGGGAGAACATCTGGCTCAGGACCAAGCGGTACAACGCCTCGGGCAAGGTCGTCTCCGGCACCGGCGGCGTCTGTTACCTGTACTTTCCGGCGCGTCCCACCCCGCGCATGCGCAAGGCGCTCGCGGCCGTCGGCGTGCGCTGAACCGGTCCGTGCGGCGGGCTCCGTCCGCCGCACGGGGCCGCCCCCGCCGTGTGACCGAGCTCTCGGCCGCAAAAGCCGCCGACGGTGGCAAGGTGGACAACGTCGCGCGGAGGTCCAGCGCACACCACCGAGATCCGAGATCAGCGAGAAGCCATGACCGCGAACGCAGCCACCGTCACCGCTCCTGTCGCCGCCCCCGGTGTTCGCACCGGCGGCCCCCGGGAGGACGGCCCGGACATCCTCGAGCACATCATGGGATGGGTTCTCGTGGTGGTCGTCGCGATGCTCGTGACCCGGCTCGGAATGCTCTGACCTGACCCGGGAGACAACCTGACATACTGCGGGGGTCCGCCCCCGCAGGAAACCTGGGTCAAGATTGAACATCAGTCAGCAGCCTGCCGCGCGCCCCGGCGCGCGCAGTACCGAGCGTTCGCTGGCACGCCGTGCCGAACTCATCGCCATCGGGCGAAAACTGTTCGCCGACACGTCGTACGACGCGCTCTCGATGGACGACATCGCACGCCAGGCGCATGTCGCCAAGGGGCTGATCTACTACTACTTCCACTCCAAGCGGGGCTACTACCTTTCCATCATCCAGGACTCGGTGGCCGGCCTGGTCACCTTCGCGGCGGGCGGCGTCGAACTGCCGCCCGCGGAGCGGGTGCACCGCACCGTCGACAGCTATCTGCGCTACGCCGAGCACAACCAGGCCGCGTACCGCACGATCGTCAGCGGCGGTGTCGGCTTCGACGCCGAGGTCCATGCCATCCGGGACGGGGTGCGCGAGGTGATCGTCGAGACCATCGCCGAAGGCGCCTACGGGACCAGTGACATCACACCGCTGGCGCGGATGGGTCTGTTGTCCTGGGTGTGCAGCGTCGAGGGCGCCACTCTCGACTGGATCGACCGTCCCGGACTGCCCCGCGGGACCATGCGCGAGCTGCTGGTGAAGATGCTCGGCGGGGCCATGCGCGCCATCGAGGAACTGGACCCCGCGCACCCGGCCCCGGAGCCCGCCCGCCGCGACGGCTGACGCGGCGGCGTCCGCGGGCTCGACGCCCGGGACGCCGACGTCCGCGATCGCGATGCGGTGGGGATCGAGTCCGGCGGGTCTCCTGGTAGGGGAAGGGACCCGGAAGCGGATCGGCATGAGCGTGGCGACTTTGTCGGAGCGGAACGGCAGGGGGGACCGGGCCGATGAGATCAATGGTGCGGACCGATTTCGACCTCCGGGAAATTCTTGCAGTAAGCGGTCGTTAACAAGTGACGTGCCCGGGTTGATCGGGCATACTCACAGCTCACAGCGGCTGGTCAGCAGCTCCCGAGACCCGGGGGCGACGGCATCGGCCAGGCACCGGAACCACCCGGCGGAGCCGCCCCCATCCAAGGCGCACACCCGCCGATGTGCCCGAACAGGGAGGAGAGCGTCGCCATGTCCGACCACGCCCCGCAGCCGGTGGACCGGCAACTGCCCACGGACGAGGCGCGGGACCTGATCTCGCTCGTCCGCGACATCGCGCAGCGCGAGGTCGCTCCGAAGGCGGCCGAGGAGGAGGACGCGGGCCGTTTCCCGCGCGAGGTCTTCACCCTGCTTTCCGAGTCCGGACTGCTCGGACTGCCCTACGACTCGGCGTACGGCGGCGGAGACCAGCCGTACGAGGTCTACCTCCAGGTTCTCGAAGAGCTCGCCATGGCACGCCTGACCGTCGGCCTCGGCGTCAGCGTGCACACCCTCGCCTCCTACGCGCTCGCCACCCACGGCACCAAGGAGCAGCAGGCCGAGCACCTGCCGGCGATGCTCGGCGGTGGCCTGCTCGGCGCCTACTGCCTCTCCGAGCCGTCCTCCGGGTCGGACGCGGCCTCGCTGCGCACCAAGGCGGTGCGCGAGGCGGGGGGAGACTGGGCGATCACCGGTACCAAGGCATGGATCACGCACGGCGGCATCGCCGACTTCTACACCGCCATGACCCGCACCGGTGAGGACGGCCCGCGCGGGATCACCGCGTTCCTGGTGCCCGGCGACGCCGAGGGGCTGAGCGCCGCCGCTCCCGAGAAGAAGATGGGCATGAAGGGCTCGCCCACCGCGCAGGTCCACTTCGACGGCGTACGGGTCGGGGACGACCGGCGGATCGGCGAGGAGGGCCAGGGCTTCGCGATCGCCCTGTCCGCGCTGGACGGCGGACGCCTCGGCATAGCGGCCTGCGCGATCGGCCTGGCCCAGGCGGCGCTCGACGAGGCGCTGGGGTACGCGGCCGGGCGGCGGCAGTTCGGACGGCCCATCGCCGACTTCCAGGGACTGCGGTTCATGCTCGCCGACATGGCCACGCAGATCGAGGCGGGACGCGCGCTGTACCTCGCGGCGGCCCGACTGCGGGACGCCGGGCGGCCGTTCGCCAAGCAGGCGGCCATGGCCAAACTGCACTGCACCGACACGGCGATGCGGGTCACCACCGACGCCGTCCAGATCCTCGGCGGCTACGGCTACACCGCGGACTTCCCGGCCGAACGCTACATGCGCGAGGCCAAGGTGCTCCAGATCGTCGAGGGGACGAACCAGATTCAGCGCATGGTCATCGCCCGCCATCTCGCGGGGCCGCCGACGAGCTGACCCGGCTTCCTCGCCAGGGCGCCGCGAGCCGCGCCCACTCCGGGTCGTGCCGGCCCGGCAGGGCGCGGCCCTTGTCGGCCCAGGCCCGCATCAGATCGCGGTAGATCGGCGGATCCGGGAGCGGCGGCGGGGAGGTGGTGTGCCCGGCGGGCTGCGGTACGGGCGACGGAGCGAGGGCACGGCATTGACGCCCGGTCGTCGAGCGCGTGGGGGTCGTCATGCCTGGGCAACGCGGGAACGACCGGGCAGGTCACCGACCGCCCGAATAGGGCGTGCGTTCGCGGACGTCCGGTCCGGCCGCCCGTGCCGGGCGACGCACCGCGCACGGAATCCCGTCGCGGTGCGCTCGGCGGGCCGCCCCGGCCGGGCCGGGGCGGCTCAGGCGGCGTGGCGCCGTATGACGGGCACCCTGATCGGGCGCGAAGCCGGACCGCCGACGTGCGAGAAGGGCTGGGTCCGCCAGTCGAGCCCCTGAGGGAGCGTCAACAGCAGGGCGGTGTCCTGCTCCTGGAGCGTGGCGGACTCGTCCGCCGGCCGGGCCTCGTCGGCACTGCGGCCGGTGCCGGTGCAGACCGTGAGCCCGAACGGGTTCCACGGCGAGGCGCACAGCGCGTGCTCCGGCAGGACCTCCTCGTCCGCGAGCAGTGCGATCGGCTGCGCGCAGTCCGGGCAGACGACCCGGTACATCTCGAAGGTGTCGTACGCGTCGAGTTCGTCGTCGAGAGCGTCGGGGTCGACGTACTCGGGGACGAGCTCGACGACGGGCTGCTGCCGCTTGGGCGTGGTGCGACCAGGGCGCTTAAGACTCTGCATGGGTTCTCCCCCTCGGGCTGGGCCGTGAAGGCGCTGCGGCCTCGACCACAGCAAGCACTTCCCGTCCCCCATCGGGGGTAATCACGAGAACATCACGAAGACTGTTCGAGGGGTGTGGTATTCGTCACATGCCGTCCGGGGGTGCGGCCCGCGGACGGTTTCGTCCTCCGCCCGACCCGGGTGGGGTGCCCGGCACATCACGAACCGGGCATGACCTGGACAGCTCGGGTATCCGAGGAGATCGACGGCACTGTAGGTTCTTGCGCCATGGAGGAGCTGGACCGACAGATCGTGCAGCTGCTCGTCAAGGACGGGCGGATGAGCTACACAGACCTGGGCAAGGCCACGGGCCTGTCCACGTCGGCCGTGCACCAGCGGGTGCGCAGACTGGAACAGCGTGGTGTCATCCGCGGCTATGCCGCGGTCGTCGACCCGGATGCCGTCGGTCTGCCCATGACCGCCTTCATCTCGGTCAAGCCGTTCGACCCCAGTGCCCCCGACGACATCGCGGACCGCCTCGCGGGCGTGCCCGAGATCGAGGCCTGCCACAGTGTCGCGGGCGACGAGAACTACATCCTCAAGGTGCGGGTGGCCACTCCGCGCCAACTGGAGGAACTGCTCGCACGCGTGCGCTCGCTGGCGGGCGTCTCCACCCGGACGACGGTGGTCCTGTCCACTCCGTACGAGGCCCGTCCGCCGCGCGTCTGACCCGCACCCGCGCGGGGAGTGCGCCGCGCGGGCGCGGCGCGACCGGACGTGCGGCGCGCGGGCGCAGCGGTGCGGACGTGACGCGAAGAGCGGCCCTGGGTGCGGGCCCGGCCCCGCGAGGGGCGACACTGTGGGTCATGAGTGAACGCACCGCCCCGCCGCACACCGTCCTGCTCCGCCGCGGCGAGGTCCACAGCCCCGCCGACCCCTTCGCCACCGCGATGGTCGTCGAAGGCGGCCAGATCGCCTGGGTCGGCTCCGAGGGCGCCGCCGACTCCTTCGCGGACGGCGTGGACGAGGTGATCGACCTCGACGGGGCACTGGTCACCCCGGCGTTCACCGACGCGCACGTGCACACCACGGCCACCGGCCTGGCCCTCACCGGCCTCGACCTGTCCGACGCCCCCTCCCTGGAGGCCGCGCTGGCCCGGGTGCGGGAGTTCGCCGCGGCCCGCCCGGCCGACCGGGTCCTGCTCGGCCATGGCTGGGACGCGTCCCGCTGGCCGGACGGCCGCCCCCCGACCCGCGCCGAACTCGACGCGGCCACCGGCGGGCGCCCCCTCTACCTCAGCCGGATCGACGTCCACTCCGCGGTCGTCACCACCGCGCTGCTCGACCTCGTCACCGGCGAGATCGCCCGCGAGGCACCCGGCGAGGCCCGGCCGCTCACCGGTGACGCCCACCACGTCGTACGCGCCGCCGCCCTGGGCGCCGTCACGCCCGCCCAGCGCACCGAGGCGCAGCGTGCGGCCCTGGCCCACGCCGTCTCAGTGGGCATCGGCACCGTCCACGAGTGCGGCGGCCCGGAGATCTCCTCCGAGGACGACTTCACCGGCCTGCTGCGGCTCGCCGCCGAGGGCAGCGGCCCGCGCGTCGTCGGTTACTGGGCCGAGCGGGACGTCGCCAAGGCCCGCGAACTGGGCGCGACCGGCGCCGCGGGCGACCTGTTCGCCGACGGGGCCCTCGGCTCGCACACCGCCTGCCTGTACGAGCCGTACGCCGACGTCGGCCACACGGGCACCGCCCATCTGGACGCCGCCGCCGTCGCCGCCCATGTCGTCGACTGCACCGAGGCGGGCCTCCAGGCGGGCTTCCACGCCATCGGTGACGCCGCCAACGGCGCGGTGGTCGACGGAATGCGCGCCGCCGCTGAGGAGGTGGGCATCGCGCGTGTGCGGGCCGCCCGGCACCGGGTCGAGCACGCCGAGATGCTCACCCCCGAGACCGTCGCCGCGTTCGCCGAACTCGGCCTGACCGCCTCCGTCCAGCCCGCCTTCGACGCCCTGTGGGGCGGCGAGGACGGCATGTACGCCCGGCGCCTGGGCGTGGCGCGGGCCCGCTCCCTGAACCCCTTCGCGGCCCTGCTGCGCGCCGGCGTCCCGCTCGCCTTCGGCTCGGACAGCCCGGTCACGCCCCTCGACCCGTGGGGCACCGTCCGGGCCGCCGCCTTCCACCGCACGCCCGAACACCGGGTCTCCGTGCGGGCCGCGTTCACCGCGCACACGCGGGGCGGCTGGCGGGCGATCGGTCGTGACGACGCGGGTGCCCTGGTGCCGGGGGCTCCCGCCGACTACGCCGTGTGGCACACCGGTGACCTCGTCGTACAGGCACCCGACGACCGGGTGGCGCGCTGGTCCACCGACCCACGCTCCGGCACCCCCGGGCTGCCGGACCTGACCCCGGGTGGCGACCTGCCCGTCTGTCGGCGCACGGTGGTCGGCGGACGCACGGTCTTCGTACGGCCGGGAGAGTGATCTACGCGGACCGCCCGGTGACGAGCACGTGCCGAGCCCCCGTCTCGCGACCTGCGCATCCTCCCCGCCGGCCGGCCACCTGAACCGCATTGCGCAGGTCAAACGTCTGTTGGCAGGAAGCGGCGGGGGGAAAGCTAGGTTCGGCGGGGTCCACCATCGGACGCCCGGCCGGGGAAGTTCCGCCCACTCGAGGCAGCGCCGCTGGGTCAGGGACGGTGTGCCGCACCGGGCACCGTCACCGGGAGCCAGGCTCAGCGTCGGCGCGGCGCGAGGGAACGTTCCGGTGGGTCGGGAAGGTGTGGCCCCGGGTGGGGCCGGGCGCTCAGTAGACAACGGCTTCAGGTCGACTCGCAGCCGGCGGGTCCCAGGTCGGACCGAAGGGCGCCGGGCCCCCATCCGCCGTACACCGCGCCCGGGCCCTCCCCGTACGGGGGAAGGCCCACTTCTACCCGATCTTCGGAAATTAACGCCATCATATGAACGTCATGCCATGTCAGTGCAGGCTGTGACCACTATGGTGGGACCCTGAACATGACATGAAGGGGCAGTTGTGGACGACGGCGACGGGACCCGCGCGGCGGAAGCCCAGGGAAGGACTTTCGGCCCGCTCGGCACGGCCTTGGTGATCATTCCGACCTACAACGAGGCGGAGAACATCAAGGCGATCGTCGGCCGGGTGCGCAAGGCCGTTCCCGAGGCCCACGTTCTCGTGGCCGACGACAACAGCCCCGACGGCACCGGCAGGCTCGCCGACGAACTGGCCGCCACGGACGACCACGTCCAGGTCCTGCACCGTAAGGGCAAGGAAGGCCTGGGCGCCGCGTACCTCGCGGGCTTCCGCTGGGGCGCGGAGCGCGACTACGGCGTACTCGTCGAGATGGACGCCGACGGTTCTCACCAGCCCGAGGAACTGCCCCGTCTGCTGACCGCCCTCAAGGGCGCCGACCTGGTGCTCGGTTCGCGCTGGGTGCCCGGCGGCCGGGTGGTCAACTGGCCCAAGTCCCGTGAGTACATCTCGCGCGGGGGCAGCCTCTACTCGCGGGTGGCGCTCGATCTGCCGCTGCGTGACATCACCGGCGGCTTCCGCGCGTTCCGCCGCGAGACCCTGGAGGGCCTCGGTCTGGACGACGTCGCCTCCCAGGGCTACTGCTTCCAGGTCGACCTCGCCCGTCGCGCGGTCAAGGCCGGCTATCACGTCGTCGAGGTGCCCATCACCTTCGTCGAGCGGGAACTCGGCGACTCGAAGATGAGCCGCGACATCGTCGTCGAGGCGTTGTGGCGGGTCACCGCGTGGGGCGTGGGGGACAGGATCGGCAAGGTCCTGGGACGTGAGGACGCCAAACGGACCGGGCAGTCGCAGCGGAGCGAGCGGACGAAGCAGGGCGGGTAGCCGGAAGGGCCCGCCGGGCGGGGGAGCGGGCCGTGCGTGCGTTTCGCCGTGCCGAGAGAGGCCCGCCGGTCCCGCTTATCCCGTGCTGAGCAGGGGCCAGGCACACTGGGAGCATGACGACTGGCGCTCAGACCTCGAACCCCGCCCGGCCCCGGCGCTCCCGGCTGCGCACCGTCCTGCCGCTCGGCGTAGCAGTGTGGCTGGTGCTGGAGATCTGGCTGCTCACGGTCCTCGCCGGGGCGTCGAACGGGCTGGTGGTCTTCCTGGTGCTGCTGGCCGGCCTGGTCCTCGGCTCGGTGGTGATCAAGCGAGCCGGCCGACGCGCCTTCAAGAACCTCACCGAGACGCTGCAGCAGCAACAGAGCGGCGTGCTGCCCGAGCCCCGGCCGAACAGTGAGGGCAACGGCCTGGTGATGCTGGGCGGGCTGTTGCTGATCCTCCCGGGTCTGGTCTCCGACGCGGCCGGTCTGCTCCTGCTGGTGCCCCCGGTCCAGAAGGCCGTGAGCCGCCGCGCCGAGCGCACCTTCGAGCGCAAGCTGCGCGAGGCCGCCCAGGGCTCCCTGGGCGGTGCCTTCCAGCAGGCGCGTATCCACCGGCCCGACGGCAAGGTGGTCCAGGGCGAGGTGATCAGGGACGAGCGCGGTACCTCGCCGGGCGACTTCCCGCAGGAGCCCCGGCCGCCGCTCCCGCGCTGAGGGCCGAGCCGAACGCACACAGGACCGCGGGCGCCGTACCAGCTGGTACGGCGCCCGCGGTCCTGTGTGCTGCTGTGCGCTGTGCTCCCGTCCGATCCTCCGTCGGGATCAAGCCGACTTTCGGCTGTCCCGGGGGTGAACCGCGATGTTCATCGCGCCGGAGCGCAGAACGGCGAGACGCTCCTCGAGGACCTCTTCGAGTTCCTCACGGGTCCGTCGTTCCATCAGCATGTCCCAATGCGTACGCGCGGGCTTGGCCTTCTTCTCCTCGGGGCCGTCGCCGTCAACCAGGAGTGCCTGGGCACCGCAGACCTTGCACTCCCACTCCGGCGGGATCTCCGCCTCGACCGAGAAGGGCATCTCGAAGCGGTGCCCCTTCTCGCATGCGTACTCCACGGCCTGGCGTGGTGCCAGGTCGATGCCGCGGTCCGTCTCGTAGCTGGTCACCACGAGGCGCGTGCCGCGAAGAGCTCGCTCACTCATGAATCGTGCCTCCCGGGCTTGTCGCCCACAGGACAGGTGTCGCTGTCGTCGTCATCCGGTCAACGTCCGGTCGGCGGTAAAGATTCCCGTTCCGGGCCATGTGTCGCCGTCGTAGCCGCAGCCTTGTCAACCAGTGCAGTACCCACCGGCGCCCGGTTTGTCACATCTAATGACAGATGCAACACGGCGTTTCGGCATCTTTGACGCGCAGTAACGGTACACCTGGCAGGCCAAACGCGTACACTACAGCCCTTTCGCGCCGAGTACTAAATCTTCTCCGGAACGGGATTCCCCGCGGCGGCGACCGCCCGGCGCACCGGAACCCGCGCGAGCAGCGCGAAACCGAGGGCGAAGAAGGCCACCAGCGAGATGATCGCGTCCCGGTAACTTCCCGTCAGCTGGTAGGTGAGCCCGAACAGCAGCGGACCGAGCCAGCTCATCCCGCGATCGCTGAGCTCGTACGCCGAGAAGTACTCGGCCTCCTTGCCGGGCGGCACGAGGTGGGAGAACAGCGACCGGGACAGGGCCTGGCTGCCGCCGAGGACCAAGCCGATCCCGGCGGCCAGAACGAAGAACCACACCGGCTCCCCGGCGGGCAGGAAGTACCCGGCGGCCAGCGTCAGCGTCCAGGCGACCAGTGAGCCGAGGATCGTGCGCTTCGCCCCGTGGATCCGGGCCAGCCGGCCCAGCGCCAGCGCGCCGACCACCGCCAGTACCTGGACCAGCAGCACGGCGACGATGAGCGTGGACTGCCCGAGCCCCAGCTCCTTCGAGCCGTAGACCGAGGCCTGCGAGATCACCGTCTGGATGCCGTCGTTGTAGACCAGGTACGCCAGCAGGAAGGCGAGCGTGAGGGGGTGGTGCCGCATGTCGCGGACGGTCGCCGCGAGCTGCCGGAAACCGGACAGGGCGGACGACGCCTCCCGCGCGGGGGCACGGCGGTCGCGCAGCCGCCGCAGCGGCACCAGGGTGAAGGCGCCCCACCACAGACCCGCCGACGCCAGGCAGATACGGACCGCCGTGCCCTCGGAGAGTCCGAAACCGTCATGGGCGGAGTAGAGGATCAGGTTGGCGACGAGGACCAGGGCGCCCGCCGCGTAGCCGAAGGCCCAACCCCGCGAGGAGACCGCGTCGCGTTCCTGGGGAGTGGCGATCTGCGGCAGGTAGGAGTTGTAGAGCATCATCGCCACGGACTGCGCCGCGTTCGCCACGACCAGCAGGGCGCCGCCCAGCAGATAGCGCTCGCCGTCGAGGAGGAACATGCACGCCGTGGCGGCGGCACCCGTGTAGGCGGCGGCCGCGAGGAGCGGCTTCTTGCGGCCGGTGCGGTCGGCGGCGGCACCCACCAGCGGCATCACGAGTACTGCCAGTATCACCGACAGGGACACCGAGTACGCGAAGAACGACCCGGCGCGCACCGGAACGCCGAACGGGTGCACGAACCCGTTCGCGTCCGCCGCGGCCTCGGCGACCGACGTCAGATAGGGGCCGAGGAACACCGTGAGGACGCTCGTGGAGTACACGGAGCACGCCCAGTCGTAGAAGTACCAGCCGCGCTGCTCGTACCGTCGGCCGGCCGCCTCGTCCGCTGCCGGTGATCGCACGGTGTCGTCGCCCACCCGTGCCCTCGCTTCCCCGTGAACGCGCTCACTGGCCGGGCGGGGTCTCAGACCCACAGGCCGCGGTCCTCCATGACCGTGCGCAGTACGTCGATGTGATCGGTCATGATGCCATCCACGCCCAGGTCCAGGAGCCGGTGCATCCGCTCGGGTTCGTTGACCGTCCACACGTGCACCTGGAGCCCGTGCGCATGGGCGGTGCGCACGAAGCGGTGGTCCACCACCGGGACGCCGGACTGGGCCTCCGGAACCTGGGCGGCGACGGCCGACCGGCGCACCACGGTCGGCAGCCCCCACGAGCGCAGCCGCAGATTCAGCACCCCCCGCGTGCCGTACGACGTCGCCAGGCGGGGCCCGGCCAGCCGCTGGGCGCGTACCACACGGGCCTCGGAGAAGGAGCCGAGACAGACCCGGTCCCAGGCGTCCGTCCGCTCGATCAGGTCCAGGAAGGGCAGGAGAGCGGGCTCGGCCTTGACGTCGACGTTCCACCGCACCTCGGGGAAGGCGGCCAGCAGTTCCTCGAAGAGGGGCACCGGCTCCTGGCCCGCCACGCGTGCGTGCTGCACGTCCCGCCAGGGCAGGTCGGCGATCCGGCCCGCCCCGTCCGTCACCCGGTCCAGGGTCGCGTCGTGGAACGCGACGAGCCGGCCGTCCCGCGTGACATGGACGTCCGTCTCGATGTAGCGGTAACCGGCCTCGACAGCGCACCGGAACTGGCGCACGGTGTTCTCCAGTCCGTTCGCCGCCCCGCCGCGGTGGGCGAACGCGATCGGGCCGGGATGGTCGAGGTAGGGGTGGCGTATCCGTGAGGTCACGGACGCAGTATCACCCCGTGCGGTTGACCGGTGGCAACGGCCGTGGGGCCGACGGATGCCGAGGGGACGGCGAACACCCGCAGGAAGAGCTGGGCGAGCGGGCCGATCGCCACCGCGTACAGGAGGGTCGCCACGCCCACGGTGCCGCCGAGGACGAAGCCCGTGGCGACCACCGTGACCTCGATGGCCGTGCGCACCAGCCGGATCGACACCCCCGTGCGCTGATTCAGGCCCGTCATCAGCCCGTCGCGCGGGCCCGGTCCGAAGCGCGCCGCGATGTACAGCCCGGTCGCCGCGCCGTTCAGCACGATGCCGGCCACCGTCATCAGCGCGCGGAGGGCCGTGCCGTGCGCCTCGGGCACCACGGTCAGGGTCGCGTCCATGGCGGCGCCGATCACCAGGACGTTGGAGACCGTGCCGAGCCCCGGGCGCTGGCGCAGGGGGATCCACAGCAGCAGCACCGCCGTGCCCAGGACGGTCACCACCAGGCCCATCGACAGGCCCGTCCGCTCGGACAGGCCCTGGTGCAGCACGTTCCACGGCTCCAGGCCGAGTCCGGACCTGACCAGCAGGGCCGAGCTCGCGCCGTACAGCGCCAGTCCGGTGTAGAGCTGGAACAGACGCCGTGCGAGATACCCGTGCCGGGGCGATCGGCTGGACAAGGCATGCCCCCCGTGGTGGAAGTGGACTGACCCGTGACACCCTGTGGCGGGGAGGGGGATGTCATCCATGGCCAATTCGAGGAAGGTGGACTGATTCAGATGGCGCAGTGGACCTCGGCGGTGGGTGCAGCGCAGCTCGCCCGGCTGCTCCATTCCCAGCAGAACCGGCCGACCGGCCCGGGCACCCGCCGCCCGCCCGCCTATCGGGCCCTGGCCGACGGGATCCGGCTGCTGGTGCTCGAGGGGCGCGTCCCGGTGGCCGCCCGGCTGCCCGCCGAGCGGGAACTGGCCCTGGCCCTGTCCGTCAGCCGCACCACCGTCGCCGCCGCCTACGAGGAGCTGCGCGGCGAAGGGTTCCTGGAGTCACGACGCGGCGCCGGCAGCTGGACCGCCGTGCCGGCCGGGAACCCGGTGCCCGCGCGGGGACTGGAACCGCTGCCCCCCGAGGCCCTCGGCTCGATGATCGACCTCGGCTGCGCCGCCCTGCCCGCGCCCGAACCCTGGCTCACCCGCGCCGTACAGGGCGCCCTCGAGGAACTGCCGCCCTACGCGCACACCCACGGCGACTACCCGGCCGGACTGCCGGCGCTGCGCTCGACGATCGCCGACCGGTACACCGCGCGGGGCATCCCGACCATGCCCGAGCAGATCATGGTGACGACCGGGGCGATGGGCGCCATCGACGCCATCTGCCACCGTTTCGGAGGCCGCGGCGAGCGCATCGCCGTCGAGTCGCCGTCCTACGCCAACATCCTCCAGCTGATGCGGGAGGCCGGGGCCCGGCTGGTCCCCGTCGCCATGGCGGAGGGGCTGACCGGCTGGGACCTGGACCGCTGGCGGCAGGTGCTGCGGGAAGCGGCGCCGCGCATCGCGTACGTCGTCGCGGACTTCCACAACCCGACCGGTGCGCTCGCCGACGAGGACCAGCGCCGCCGACTGGTGGACGCGGCGCGCTCGGCGGGGACCGTCCTGGTCGCCGACGAGACCATGAGCGAACTCTGGCTCGATCCGGATGTGGAGATGCCGCGCCCCGTCTGCGCCTTCGACCCGGCCGGATCCACGGTGGTCACGGTCGGCTCGGCGAGCAAGGCGTTCTGGGCCGGCCTGCGTATCGGCTGGGTGCGGGCGGCCCCCGACGTGATCCGCGGTCTCGTCGCCGCGCGCGCGTATGCCGATCTGGGCACGCCCGTACTGGAGCAGCTCGCGGTGAACTGGCTGTTCGGCACGGACGGCTGGGAGCGGGCCGTGGAGATCCGGCGCGCGCAGGCCCGGGAGAACCGGGACGCGCTGGTCGGCGCGGTGCGCCGGGAACTGCCCGACTGGGAGTTCGAGGTCCCGCGCGGCGGGCTCACCCTGTGGGTGCGTACCGGTGGGCTCTCGGGGTCGCGGATCGCCGAGGCGGGGGAGCGGGTCGGGGTACGGGCGCCGTCGGGGCCGCGCTTCGGGGTCGACGGGGCGTTCGAGGGATATGTGCGACTGCCGTTCACCGTGGGCGGCGCGGTGGCCGAGGAGGCGGCGGTACGGCTGGCCGCGGCGGCACGGATCGTCGAGACCGGCGGGACGTCGGGGGTGGAGGTGCCGCGCTCCTTCGTGGCGTAGCCACGGCGGACGGGCGGCGCCTGCGCGCGGTGCCCGAGGGGGGGGCGGCGGCAGGCGGTGTGCGGTCAGGAGGATTCGGCGACGGCCGCCTCCGCGGGCACGTTGTCCTCGGTGCGCTGGTCGGCCATCGTGGGGGCCGTGTCCACGGAGGTCTCGTCGACAGGGACCTTGGACAGGAGGCCGGGTACCGGCCGTGTGCGCTCGGGCGCCCGCGCCTCCGTTTCCGCCGGAGTCGTCCGGGCCGGGAGCAGGTCCAGCACCGCCTGCCGGTGGGCGTCGCTGGTCGCGTCGTCGTACGGGTTCGGCGTGGCCGGCACCTGGAGCCGGTGGACCGGGCCCGTGCCCAGACGGGCGTAGCCGCGACCCGGGGGGACGTGTTCGACGGGTGTGGTGTGCGGGGGAGCGCCCAGGACGGCCGCCACCTGTTCCTGTGTCGCGGGTCCGAGGACGACACGCGCGCGGGTGTGCTGCCGTACCGCGTCGGTGAGGGTCTCCATGCTGTCGAGCTGATCGGCGACGACCACCGTGACGTTCACCGGGCGGCCGTGCCGCAGCGGGACCTGGAGCAGCGACTGGGGGTCCTCGCGGTCGTCCGCGGCGGCGAGGTGCGTGAACGTGCTCGGGCGGTCCAGCAGGATCCAGAGCGGCCGCCTGGTGTCCGCGGGCGGCGGATCGCCCGCCTGGTGGGCCCGGTTGGCGGCGATCAGACGGCGCTCCGTCTCGTGCGCGGCCCACTGGAGACTGGCCAGAGCCCCCGCCAGGCCGCACTCGACGGAGAGCACGCCGTCCCGGCCGGTGAGGCACGCGTACTCACCGGTGTCGCCGCCGTCGATGATCATCACATCGCCGTGGACCAGTGCCTGCAGGGCGACGGAGCGCAGCAGCGTGGAGGTACCGCTGCCGGGGTGACCGACCGCCAGCAGATGGGGCTCGGTGGAGCGGATGCCGGTGCGCCAGACGACGGGGGGAACGTCGCGCTGCTTCTCACCGTGGGTGAGTGGCAGGGTCCGCCGCACCCGGGTGGGATCGGTGAAACCGAGGACCGTCTCGCCGGGGGACGTGACGAAGCGCTGGGCGGCGATGTCGGTGGGCAGCGGGGCGAGGACGCGGACCGTGAGCTGGTTGCCCTCCTCGTCCCAGGCGAAGTGGTATTCGCGGCCGCGCCCCGACTTGGCGGCGAGCAGGCGCTCGATCCGGGCGCGGGACTCCGGTTCGCCGTCGGTGTAGTACGCGGGATAGCTGATCAGCAGGTGGGTGATGCGGCCGGTGCCGTCGAACTCGTACGCGGGGAAGGCGTTCTCCCACGCGCCGCCGTGGGTGTAGAGGGGATCCGGGTCCTCGGCGGACGAGAAGTACGGCACCAGGGCGTGGTACAGCGACCTCAGGCGCTTGACCTGCGACTCGTCGGGCCCGTCGGGCGTGGCTGGGGCACGGTCCCGGCCCTGCCAGGCCGCCGCCGCCATCAGGATGATGACGGCGAGCAGGGGGCCGTAGGGGAGGAGCGCCACGACCAGGACCACCGATGCCACCAGGAAGAGCAGAGCTCCGCGCCGCTCCTTGGGGGTGGCGAGCCACCTGCGCCGTCCGGCCGAGGCGAGCCGGCGCAGTCCGCGCGTGATCGTGATGAGCGGATGGAGGACGTCCGTGGCGCTGTCGGCCGCCGTCCGGGCCAGCTCCCGGCTCCGGGCGAGCTGGATGCCGCCGTTCCTCAGGATGTGGGGAAGGGGGCGCCGGGCCACTGCTGCCTCCAGTGTGTGCGGGTGGGCGGGTACGTCGGGAGATGGGGCGCGGTGGGTCAGAACCTGATTCCACCGAGGAGGCCGGCCAGGCTTTCGCCGCCCGCCTTGATGCTCGGCGCGATGGCCGTACTGGCCAGATAGAAGCCGAACAGCAGGGCTACCACGGCGTGCAACGGCTTCAGGCCGTCCTTGCGGCAGAAGATGAAGAGGACGACGCCGAGCAGGACCACGCCTGAGATCGAGAGGATCATGTGAGTTCTCCTGGTTCGCGGGGACAGTCACCATGAGTACTTCCAGGCTCACAGAATGTATCTATACGACAAAAGGTGCAACTGGGTTAATCGGCTCATGTTTCGCCCGGTCGGCGGACCGTTGCGGACCGTTCCCGACCCGGCGGACGTGGGCTGTCGCATCCGGCTGCATCCGGCCGGGTGCCCCGTGATCTTTACCTCGGACGCGTCTGCTCATGTGCCGCACGAGCCAGTACCCTGGCGATTCACCCGTACGGCTCTGCACCGCTCGCAGACGTACGCCCTGTCCCCGATGTGCGGAGTGATCCGTGGTGAGAGGCGGTCCGGCCGATATGACTGAAGCCCCCGACCCCGAGGTCGTGGAGCTGGCGACCAAGATCTTCGATCTGGCCCGGCGCGGCCGGACCGGGGAACTCGTGGCCTACGTCGACGCGGGTGTGCCTGCCGACCTCACCAACGACCGGGGCGACTCGCTCGTGATGCTCGCCGCCTACCACGGTCATGCCGAGACGGTCCGCGCGCTGCTGGAGCGCGGTGCCGACGCCGACCGGATCAACGACCGGGGACAGACCCCGCTCGCCGGGGCCGCCTTCAAGGGCGAGATCGAGGTGGTCAAGGCCCTTCTGCACGGTGGTGCCGACCCTGCCGCAGGCACTCCCTCGGCCGTCGACACGGCCCGGATGTTCGACCGCGCGGAACTGCTCGAACTGTTCGACGAACGCTGAACCGTGCATGGGGCCGAAGCCGGACCGAGCGCTGAACCGGACGTCGCGCCGAGCACTCCGACCGGCGAGGACACGGGGGAACCGCGGGAAACCGCGGGAAACCGCGGGGAACCGCGAGAATCTGCGGGAATCTGCGGGAAACGGAGTAGGCGGTACGAGGCCGCCGGAATTCGGTCGCGGCAGATGTGACCGCCGGGTCATCATGACGACGTGATTCACGGACGCGATGGCTGGGCAGGTGTTGCCGCACCGCGCGGGCCGTGACGCGGTCCGCACGGGCCACCGACGAGAGGCAGAGGAAGATGGTCTACAGCAAGCAGGAAACGGCGGGCGCCCCGACGTGTTGGCACGCGGCCAGGTAATGCACGTCCCCGGTTGCGTCGACGCTTGATGTGAGGCTGTTTCCCATGTTCGATCCGGTCATAGCGCCCAGCGGTACGCTGCTCGGCCTGCTTCAGCGTGGCCGCGGCGACGGCACGCTGCACGCGCTCACCGCCCCGCGCTCCGAAACGCTCGCGGCACTGAACCACTGCGTGCTGCACGATCCGCGCCACGACTGGCAGGTGGAGAACCGCTCCCTCTACTACGCCCGCCTCTATCTCGATCTGCACGGCGAACTGGACGCGATCGAGGCGCACCTCTTCGAGGCCGAGGACATCCTCGACACCGAGGAGTCACGCACCGGGCTCGCCCTCGCGGTCCTCGGGCACCTCGCCTCCTACGGCAGGCGGGATGCGCTCGTCCTGCTGCGCAGGTACGCCGCCCAGGGCTCCAACTGGGCCTGGGCCCTGGACGAACTCGCCCTCCGGGACGACGACGCGGGTCTGCGCGCACTCGCCGTCCCGGTGCTCGCGCGGTTCACCACCGATGCCGAGGGTGAGGCCGAATTGGCCGCCACCGTCCGCGACGCCTTCGAGCCGCGGCCCTGGCGCCTGTGGGCCGACGATCCACGCGAATCCGTCGCCACGCGCGTGCGCGGCGCCCAGGAGACCGGCTGCTTCGACCGCTGGCAGCGGCAGATGCGTCCCACCGGTCCCCGCCCCGGGTGGAGCGTGCGGGCCGTCTTCGAATGGGCCCAGCAGGGAAT
This sequence comes from Streptomyces sp. M2CJ-2, assembly GCF_016757295.1. NCBI lineage: Bacteria > Bacillati > Actinomycetota > Actinomycetes > Kitasatosporales > Streptomycetaceae > Streptomyces > Streptomyces sp. M2CJ-2. The sequence continues at coordinate 195,450 of NZ_JAESIF010000006.1, forward strand.
CGAGCGTGGCGCCGCCCTGCATGTCCCGGCCGCCCGCTGCCTGAGCGCCGTGGCAGGCCCGGAGGACCGGCCGGAGATCGTCCGGGCCGCCGAGGACGGCACCGAGGGGGCCCGCTGCACCGCCTTGCGCTATCTCGCCGACGGCAATGATCCGGACGCCCTCACCCTGATCGAGGGCGCCGTGGCCACCGGGTCGGCGCCCGTCGTGGAGACCGCCGTCGACGCGTTCGAACGCATGCGCAGTCTCGCCGCCGTCGACCGTGCGCGCCGCTGGGCCCACCGGCCCGACGCCCTGGGCGCCGCCGCCGGCCGTGTCCTCGCCCTTCGGGGCGGCGCACAGGACCGGGACCTGGTCCTCGCCGCGCTGCGCGAGGCGGTACGGGGCGAGGGCCCCGACGCGCCGGCCCTGTGGACCCTCGTCGACGGCGCCGGACGCCTGGGCATCGCCTGTGCCGCTCCCGTGCTCCGCCACGTCTACCGGGAGACCGCCTCCTCCCATCTGCGCGGCCGGGCCGCCCGCGCACTCGCGGCCACCGATCCCTCCTTCGGCAGCGGCTTCGCCGTCGAGTGCCTCTGGGACTGCGAGGAGTCCACTCGCGAGATCGCCGCGCGGCACGCCGAGACCGGCGACGCCCGAGTCTTCGAGCGCCTGCGCCGGCTCGCCGTCGACCCGGCCGAGGAGGCCGAGGTGCAGACCGCCGTGCGCAGCCGGATAGGTCCCGGGGAGACCGTCGTGTGACCCGCCCGGGGCGCGCGGTGTGAACGCCGGACGACCCGCGGGACAGGAGCACATGGCCGGCGTTCGCCCCCTGGGGGTGTGCGACGCAACGCTCATGGGACGTTCCCCGGCCGGAAAGATCCACGTTGACGTGGCCACGTCCGGCGCGGCGAGAACACCCGTATGCGAGTCGTCATCGTGACCGAATCCTTTCCCCCTGACGTGAACGGCGTGGCTCACTGCGCGCTCCAGACCGCACGACACCTCGTGGACCGCGGTCACAGCCCTGTTGTCGTCGCCCCCGCCGCCCCCACCGCCGCGGGCGACGAACCCGACGACCGGGCCCCGTGCCCCGTCGTCCGGATCCCCTCCCTCCCGCTCCCGGGCTACCCGCAGGTCCGCGTCGCCCTCCCCAGCCGACGCGTCACCGCTGCGATCACCGGGCACCGGGCCGATCTCGTCCATCTGGCCAGCCCCTTCGTGCTCGGTGCGCGCGGCATGGCGGCGGCCTCGCGTCTCGGCCTGCCGGCCGTGGCCGTCTACCAGACCGACCTCGCCGGGTACGCCCGCACGTACATGGGCGCGGGCGAGGCCGCGGCCTGGCGTCGGATCCGGTCCGTGCACTCGGCCGCCGACCTCACCCTCGCCCCGTCCGGCGCCGCGCGGAGCGACCTTCGGGAGCACGGCATCCCCAGGGTCGAACTGTGGCCGCGCGGCGTGGACACCGTCCGTTTCCGGCCCGAACTGCGGGACGAGGCACTGCGCCGGGAACTCGCCCCGAACGGCGAGCTGATCGTCGGCTACGTCGGCCGGCTCGCCCCCGAGAAGCAGGTCGAGCTGCTGGCCGAAACGAGCGCCCTGCCGGGAGTGCGGGTCGTCGTCGTGGGCGACGGCCCCAGCCGGCCGGGTCTGGAGCAGGCCATGCCCGGCGCGGTCTTCCTGGGACGACGGACCGGTGACGAACTCGCGAGGATCTTCGCCTCGCTGGACGTCTTCGCCCACACGGGACCGTTCGAGACCTTCTGCCAGACCGTGCAGGAGGCCATGGCGAGCGGCGTGCCCGTGGTCGCGCCCGCCGTGGGCGGCCCGCTGGACCTGGTCGCGCACGGGCGCACCGGGTTTCTGGTGCCGCCGCGCGACGCAGCCGCGGTACGGGACGCGGTGTGGTCCCTGGCCGCCGACCCCCGGCTGCGGGCCGCCTACGGGGCAGCGGGGCGCGCGACGGTCGAGGGCCGTACCTGGGCGGCCGTCGGGGACCGGCTGATCGGCCACTACACGGATGTGCTCGCCGGGCGCAGGACGGCGGTGGCGGCGTGAACGGGCCGTTGGGAACGGGGACCCTGCCGACCGGTGTGCCGGGTGCCGACGGCGCGCAGGGCGTCGGGTGCCCGCAGGGCGTGGACGGCTCGCTGCGGATCGTACGGCTCGCGAACTTCGTCGCGCCGGCCTCCGGCGGGCTGCGCACCGCGTTGCGGGAGCTCGGCAGGGGCTACCGGGCGGCGGGGCACGAGTCCGTGCTCATCGTTCCCGGCGAGCGGGAGAGCGACCAGGAGACCGAGCAGGGGCGGGTGCTCACCCTGCCGGGCCCGCTCCTGCCCGGCACCGGCGGCTACCGCGTCCTCACCGACAAGCGGCGGATCGCCGCCCTGCTGGAGGAACTCGCTCCCGACCGGCTGGAGGTGTCCGACCGTACGACCCTGCGCTGGACCGGCAGATGGGCGCGGCGGGCCCGGGTGCCCGCGGTCATGGTCTCCCACGAGACCGCCGACGGCGTGCTGCGCACCTGGGGGCTGCCGGAGGGGGTTGCGCGGCGCACCGCCGACGCCCTCAACGTCCGCACCGCCCACACCTATGCGCGTGTCGTGTGCACCACCGAGTTCGCCGAGCGGGAGTTCGCCAGGATCGGTGCCCGCAACGTCGTACGGGCACCGCTCGGCGTCGACCTGACGGAGCGGCATCCCTCGCTGCACGACCCCGGGCTGCGGGCTCGCCACGCGCGCGGGGCGGAAACACTGCTGGTGACGTGCACCCGGCTGTCCGTGGAGAAGCGGCCCGGGACGGCGCTGGACGCGCTGGAGGCACTGCTGCGGCGCGGGAGGCGGGCGGTGCTGGTGGTGGCGGGGGACGGACCGCTGCGGCCGCGGCTCGAACAGCGTGCCCGGGAACGCGGACTGCCTGTCGTCTTCCTGGGCCACGTCCTCGACCGTGCGCTCCTCGGCGCGCTCCAGGCCTCCGCGGACGTGTGCCTGGCGCCGGGACCCGCGGAGACCTTCGGGCTCGCCGCGCTGGAGGCGATGGCGTGCGGCACCCCCGTGGTGGCGAGCACCTCGTCCGCGCTGCCGGAGGTGATCGGCTCCGCCGGGGCGGTCGCGGGGGACCGGGGGGAGTCGTTCGCGGACGCCGTCGAACTCCTGCTGGGACGGCCGGAGACGGAGCGGCGCGCGGCGGCACGCGCGCGTGCGGAGGGCTTCGGGTGGGGAGCGGCCGTGACGGCGTTCCTCGACGCCCACGAGGCCCCGCGGACGGCCGCGCGGGAGGACACGGCGCCGGTCCGGCCCGTGTCCGCGGTACCGGGAGGCCCGAGATGAGACCCGTGCGGTTCGTGGCCCTCGGCGACTCGCTGACCGAGGGCGTCGGGGACCGCGCCGGTGACGGGTGGCGGGGCTGGGCCGCACTGCTCGCCGAGTCGCTGGGCGAGCAGCCCGTACGGTTCACCAACCTGGCGAAGAGCGGGGCGCAGACGCGAGACGTGCTCGAAGGCCAGCTCCCCGGGGCACTGGCCCTGCGGCCCGACCTCGTGTCGGTCGTCGTCGGGGTCAACGACACCCTGCGGCAGGGCTTCGACCTCTACGCCGTGACCAGGCGGCTGGACCAGGTGTACGCGGCCTGCGCGGCCCAGGGCGCCGTGCTGCTCACCGCGTGCCTGCCCGACCCCGGTGGCACCATGGGCCTGCCCGGAGCGCTGGCCAGGCCGCTCGCCCGCCGACAGCGCGCGGTCAACACCGTCGTCCACGCGCTGTCCGACCGGTACGGCGCGGTGCACCTGCACGCGAGCGACGGTGACTGGGCCACCGACCGTACGATGTGGAGCGCGGACCGGATGCACCCGGGCGAGCGGGGACACCGCCAACTGGCCGTCAGGTTCCACGCGCTGCTGGCGGAACGCGGTCTCGCCCCCGGACCCGCGCCCTCGCCCGAGCCGGAGTCCGCGGCACCCACCCTGACGGCGAGCCTGTGGTGGCTGGCCACCGCCGGCACCGGATGGGTGGCCCGTCGGTGCACCGATTTGCTGCCCCAGCTCCTCGCGCTCGCCGCCGACGACCTGCGGCACCGCGCGCGGGGGACGAGCGTCCGGCTCGACCTGCGGACCTCCGCCGCGGTGTCGGCGGCACTGGCCGCGCTGACGGCGGAGGAGCCCCCGGGCTTCAGGGGCGCCGCACGGCGGTGAGGGGCGCCGTACGGCGATGAGGTGGGCCGGGCCCTTCCGGTGCGGGTCCGGCCGTGTGCGGCCCGACGCGTACCGCGTCCGGAGCGAACCGGTCGTCAGCGGGCCCCGGCGGTCCCCGTGGGTTCGAAGCGGTGTGACAACCGTGACACCGGGGCGCATCTGCGTCGTTTGGGTCGTTGTCAGACCGAGGACCTAGTCTGTGCACCGTGACTTCACCTGCATCGACGGACAGTGCTCCGCCCCAGCTCAGCGCGGGCCCGCGGCCCGCGCCGGGCCCGGCGGCCGACGAGGGGCTGGCCCGGCGGCTGCGCGCACTCGCCTGCACCGCGCCGCTGCACGACCTGGACGCCCGCAAGGTCAATCTGGCCGGCGAGTACTCGGTGTACGGCATGGCGGAGGTCGCCCTGGCGGCCATCGACCTGGTCACACTGAACATGGACTTCGACACCGGTGCCGACCACGACCAGATAGTCGCCCGGCTCGTCCCGCGCATCGCCGCCCAGGCACCCAGCCGACCGGCCGCCGAGCACGAGCGGGTGGCCCGCTGGGTCCTGGAGAACCTGATCAACGTCGGCAGTGTCGACCGCGGCTTCCGCGCGGTGTACGGGGTGTTCGGCGCGGACGGCAGCTATGTCCGCCGCGACTACGACTTCAAGCTGATCGAGGAGGTCCCCGGCCCCGGCGGCACCGTCTACCTGCGGACCACGGACGAGGCGGTCAACGTCCTGGTCGGCGCCCTGGACACCGATGTCACCAGTGCCCAGATCGCCGCCGAGGTCAAACTCGAGGTGCTGATCAGCCGGGGCAGGCTCGCCGACGCCCAGCTCGCCGCCGAACAGGCCCGCTACCGGACCGTGCAGTACTCCGAATCGCTGCGCCGCGCCCTGGACGCCACCCGGCGCAACGTACGCGCGGTGGACTGGCTGAGCGCCGTTCCCGACATGATCGCCGAGGCCCTGGACCACGTCGCGGACCGGTACCGCCACGAGAACGCGATCCTCACCAACATCCGCAAGGCCCGTGACGAATCGGAGGACCCCGAGCACAAACGCAGGGCCGCCGAGCTGGTGGACATCGTCAAGGACTGCATCCGTCGGCACACCCAGTTGCAGTCCCGGTTGCTGGAGGCCGGCCCGCTGTTCCGGGCCGAACAGGACAGGCAGGCCTTCGCCACGCCGGCTTCGACCTCGGGCACGGACCTCTACGGACACCTCCTCTCCCCCCTGCTCCCGCTGCCCCTGGAGCAGGCGGTCCGGGTCACCGACGCCTTCTTCGCCCGCGGCACCGGGCTGCGTACACCGGTGTCCGTCCGTGTCGCCGACCTCGTCGACATCCTGCTGACCCCGGCGGTGGAGCGGGAGCACCTGGGCGCCGAGATGCCGGAACCCGACCTGATCGCCACCCCCGACGACAGCCGCTTCAGCGAGGAGCAGCTGGCGGCCGCGACCACCCTGCTGGAACTGCCGGCCGACGCGCCCCGACGGCTGTCCGGACTGCTCGCCGAGGCCCGCGGCCAGGACTCCGAACTTCCGTACCTGGTGGCCCTGCTGGCGGTCCACGCGGCCAGCCCGCCGGTCGGCACCGCCTACCGCCAGGGCGAGCGGCGCCTGCTCTTCGCGGTGGACGACGGTGTGGAACTGGACGACCCCGAGTTCGGCGGTGCCGATCTCATCGTCGGTACGGCTCTGCTGGACGCGGCGGGGATGGCGGCGGACCGGACGGAGGCGGCCTGATGGGCGTTCCGCCGGACCTCGGGGAGTCGGCGGTGGCCGCAGGCTCCGGGCCGGCCGCCGGTACCGTCGTTGCCGCCGTCACCGTCGTTCGCCAGCGCGAGGAGGAACCGTGTCCGTGAGCGAGCATGCCGAGTGGAGCGAGGCGGAGCCTTCCACCGCACCGGCCGGCGCCGCCGTCACACCCGCCGACGCCGCCGACGCGGCGCGGCTCGTCGCCTTCGGCCTCCAGCCCAAGCTGCAGCCGGCCCGCGACCAGGAGTACGCGGACCTGCTGCGCCGCTACCGCGAGGACCCGCCGTTCGCGCGCCTCGCCGACGCCGTGGCCACCGGCCTCGGCCTGATCGTGCTCGAGGTGTCCCCGCGCGCGGGGATGGCCGTGACCGCCGCCGAGGACTCGGTGTTCGCCGTCCGTATGGGCGACTACGCGCGGCGGACCTCCGCCGACGGCGGCGACCGGTTCCTGCACGGGCTCGCACACCTCGCCGTCGCCGTCATGGCGTTCCCGCGTCCCGAGGACCTCGCCGACGACGCCTACATCGGGCGGGTCACCGTCAACGGCGTCGACGCCTTCGTACGCCAGGCCTGCCACCGGCTGGAGGAGCGGGCCGCGGAACAGGGCGAGAACACCGACCCGGCCAGCGACGCCCCGGGGCTGGAGACGGCCTGGCGGATCTGGGCGAGACGCAGCGCGACCGGCGCGACCAAGGACGCACGTCGGCTCGCGGGTTCGACCACCGGCATCGTCGCCAAGGCCGTCACGTTCCTCACCGACTCCGGGTTCCTGCAGCGCACCGGCGACGACCACGGCGGCACCTACCGCACGACGGCCCGCTACCAGCTCCAGGTGCGCGACCTGGCAGGCGGTGCGGCCATGGCCGAACTGCTGGAGCTGGGCATCGTCCCGGTCACCGACGGCACCCCGACCCTGCTGCCCGCGGACAGCGGTGAGGACCTGGAACTGGTGGCCGGCGCCGGTCTGCCGTTCCATTCCGCCTGAGCCGTCCCCCGCCACCGCACGTTCCCGTCTCCGTCTCCACCCACGTTCCTGTCCCCGAACCACCCCGACCTGCCGAAGACTTCGAGAGTCCGCCATGTACGAGCTGTCCCGGGTCCGCCTCTACTCCATCGGGCCCGCCGGCGCGCGCTACGCCGACACCGTGCTCGACCTGCGCGGTGTCGGCGAGACCGTGCCCGAACCCGCGCCGACGCAGGCGGAGTTCTTCGCGGAGGAGCCGGTGGGCCCGCCCCGTCGGCCCGCGCCCGCCGGGGTGCTCTTCCTGGAGAACGGCGGCGGCAAGTCCGTCCTGCTGAAGCTGATCTTCTCCGTGATGCTCCCGGGCCACCGCAACACCCTCGGCGGCGCGAGCTCCGGCGTGCTGCGCAAGTTCCTGTTGGCCGACGACTGCGGACACGTGGCGCTGGAGTGGCAGCACGTACTGACCGGCGAGTGCGTCGTCGTCGGCAAGGCCAGTGAATGGCGTGGCCGCCAGGTCTCCAACGACCCGAGGAAGTTCGCCGAGGCCTGGTACTCGCTGCGGCCAGGCCCGGGACTCAGCCTGGACAACCTTCCCGTCGCCGAGGCCACCGCCGTACGGCCGCCCGCCGACGGCCAGTCCGGAGCGAAGGGCCGCCGCCGCACCATGAAGGGCTTCCGGGACGCCCTCACGGAGGCGGGCAGGACGTATCCGCACCTGGAGGTGCACTGGGAGGAGACCCACGAGCGCTGGACCGAGCACCTCGGCGACCTGGGCCTTGACCCCGAACTCTTCCGCTACCAGCGGGAAATGAACGCCGACGAGGGCGAGGCAGCCGGCCTCTTCGCGGTCAAGAAGGACTCGGACTTCACCGATCTGCTGCTGCGGGCCGTCACGGACACCCGTGACACCGACGGACTCGCCGACCTGGTCGGCGGCTTCGGCAACAAGCTGGGCCGACGCGCCGAGCTGATCGCCGAACGGGACTTCACCGCCGGTTCCGTCGAACTGCTCGGCAGGATCGTCGAAGCGGCCGGTGCCCGTACCCAGGCGCGGGAGATCCACACCGCGGCCGAACGCCGCACCCGCACCCTGGCCCGCAGGCTCTCCGCGCGCGGCAACCAGGAACGCGTCCGCGCCGCCGACCTCGCGCAGCGCGTCACCGCCGCCGCCCACGCCGTCACCCAGGCCGGAACGGCACGTGAACACAGCGCACTGATCTCGGCGGAGATCGCCTACCGGCACGCCTCCCTGGCGCTCACCGTGGCAGAGAAGTCCGCCGCCGCCCAGAAACGGGAACTCGCCGACGCGCGCACCCTGTACTCGGCATGGCAGGCCGCCGAGGCGGCGCTGCGCCACCGCGCCGCCGCCGACCGGGCAGCCAGGGTCTCGGCCGCGATCCAGGAGGCCGAGCGGGACGCGGCACCCGCGCTGGCCGCCCGAGCGCAGGCCGCCGTCGACCTCGTACGAGCCCTGCACACCGCCGCGCAGAACGCCGAGAACCTCGCCAACGAGGAGGAGGAGCGGTCCGCCGCCCTCCAGGAGGTCAGCGACGCCGCCCACCGCGACGCCACCGCCGCCGCCACCGAGGCACAGCGGGCCCGCAGCGAGATCGGCCACCTCAGGCAGCGCCTCACCGAGGTCGAGCAGGAGACCACCGAAGCCGTCCGGGCCGGTTGGCTCGACGACAGCACCCCCGACGCCGACCCGGCCCGCGCCGCCCTCGCGGCCAGCGACGCGGAGAAGACCGCGGTCGCCGCCTGGGACTCGGCCCGCGAGGCGGCCCGCCGGGCGACCGAGCACGCGCGCGAGGCCGCCGCCGCCCTGGACCGCCCGGCGGTCGCCGCCGCCCGCGCGGCGGACGCGGCCACGGCGGCCGACCGCGCCC
>NZ_JAESIF010000060.1:0-40647 GCF_016757295.1 Streptomyces sp. M2CJ-2
ACGCGAAGATCACGCAGATCTACGAGGGCACGAACCAGGTCCAGCGGATCGTGATGGCGCGCAACCTGCCGTGACGGCGGGTCTCGCCCCTCCTGTGGTGCTCATGGGGCGGCGGGCGTAGGACGGAGGGGCGGGGGAGAAAACCGGCTCTCGCCGCCCCCGGGAGGAATCATGCCCCAGCAGTCTGCCGCCACGACCCCGATGAGCAAGGAGATGCAGGACTGCGTCAACGCGTGCATGTCCTGCCACAGCGTCTGCGAGGAGACCATGAGCTCCTGTCTGCAGATGACCGACCAGGCCCCCACGCAGATCATGCGGGCGCTCATGGACTGCTCCGAGACGACCCGCATGTGCGCCGACATGATGATGCGCCGCTCGCCGCTCGCCGCCGAGATGTGCGCGATGTGCGCCAGGGCCTGTGACCTGTGCGCCGAGGCGTGCATGTCCATGCCGGACGACGAGCGGATGACGCGCTGTGCGGAGTCCTGTCGCCGTTGCGCCGAGTCCTGCCGTGCCATGGCGGGCGCCACGATGTGACACCGCCGTCCGACACGGCCGGGGGCGCCGTTCGCCGGCGCCCCCGGCCCGTCGCGGGGTCAGTCGCCCTTGACGGTGACCTTCTCGTCGTTGTTCAGCTGGGTCACCAGCTGCTTGACCTTCGCCTTGTCCCAGAGCAGGTTGCCGCCGGAGGAACCCGCGATGGGCATGTTCATGGAGGTGCCGTCGCCGCCGCTGACGCCCTTCATCGCCCAGAACATGCCGGCCAGGTCGAACAGGCCCATCTCCTTGTCGACGATCAGGGAGTCCAGGCCCGCCCCCATGGTCGGGTACAGCTTGAACGGGTTCAGGACCGTGCTCGGCGTCGCCACCTGGCTCGAGAGGGCGGAGAGGAACTTCTGCTGGTTCTTCGTGCGGTCCAGGTCGGAGCCGGCCAGCGCGTACCGGGTGCGGACGAAGGCGAGGGCCTCCTCGCCGTTCAGGGTCTGCTTGCCCTTCTTGAAGTCGGCGCCGGACTTGGTGTCCTTGATGTCCTGCGGTATGTCCATCTCCACGCCGCCGACCGCGTCCACGATGTTCGCGAAGCCGGCGAAGCCGATCTCCACATAGTGGTCGATGTGCAGGCCTGTGTTGAACTCGACCGTGCGGACCAGGAGTTCGGGCCCGTCCTCCGCGTACGCGGCGTTCAGCTTCACCTGCCGGCCCGTGCCCTGGAACGTCTTGCCGGACTCGGAGCCCTTGAAGGTGGGTATCTCCACGTTCGAGTCGCGGGGCAGCGAGATCAGGGTGGGGCCGTTGCTGCCGGTGTGCAGGATCATCATCGAGTCCGTGCGCTTGCCCTCGGCGGACCCGGTGCGCAGCTTCTTCTTCTGCTCGTCGGTCAGTCCGGCCCGGCTGTCGGAGCCGACGATCAGGTAGTTCGTGCCCTCGCCCGCCTCCGGCCGGTCGAGGACGATGGACAGGTCGACCTCGCGGTTGAGCTTGGAGTCGGCCCAGAAGTAGGTGCCGACGGCCGTCACGACCAGCAGCGTCGTGACCGTGATCGCCGTCAGCTTGACGCGACGGCGCCAGTCCGGCGCGGGACCGCGCGAGTGACGGCCGTCGTCGCCCGGTCCGCCGTAGCCGCCCCCGGCGGGGGACCCGTAGACCCGGCCGGTGTTGTAACCGCCGTCATAGTCGCTGTGGCCGCCGTGCCCGCGGCCGTCCACGTACGACGCCTGCTGCGGCATTCCGCCGCCGTACGCCCCCTGGCCGGGCGGGGCCGCCGGGCCGCGGCGGACCTGCCGCATGACGCGGGCGCTCTCGGGCTGTGCGCTCCCGCTTCCGCGTCCGTAGCGGGCGCCGTCGTCCTGGGGCCATGCCTCGGGCCAGTTAGTCATGCGCAACAGTGTGCAGGTCCGGGCCGCGTGCCGTACCGGTCACCGGAAAATAACAGCAGCGCTGTTGCCAAGCTGACACAAATTTCCCGGATGCGACCTCGGCATAAGGTGGAGGCCATGACAGATCAGGCTCCAGCCGCACCCACGGAGAGTCCCGACATCCCGGGCAAGCCCACCTCGGCATCGCGGACGACCCTCAGCCACATCATGACCCACAACGACACCAACCTGCTGGGTACGGTGCACGGCGGCGTGATCATGAAACTGGTCGACGACGCGGCGGGCGCCGTCGCCGGCCGCCACTCCGGAGGACCCGCAGTCACCGCCTCCATGGACGAGATGGCCTTCCTGGAGCCGGTCCGCGTCGGCGACCTGGTCCATGTGAAGGCCCAGGTCAACTGGACCGGCCGGACCTCCATGGAGGTCGGCGTGCGGGTCCTGGCCGAGCGCTGGAACGAGTCCGCCCCGCCCACTCAAGTCGGCTCCGCCTACCTCGTCTTCGCGGCCGTCGACGCCGACGGCAAGCCGCGCCGGGTGCCGCCGGTGATACCGGAGACCGAGCGGGACCGGCGCCGCAGCCAGGAGGCCCAGATCCGCCGCACCCACCGCCTGGCCCGCCGCCGCGCCATCATGGAGCTGCGCGAGAAGCGGGCGGCGGAGGGGATCGAGGACTGACCCGACCGACCCGGCTGGGCCCCGTCCCGTGCGGAGGAGCGGCGCGCATCTCCGCCACGCACCCCGTCGCGGGCCTACGAGCACCCCACCTCGTCGCCCCGCACCACTCCGAACTCGTCCTTCCCGGGGTCCTCGGCCCGGACCTTGCGGACCTTCTCGAAGTCGCTGCCGGCGATCACCTTCAGGGTGGCGCCCTGGCCCTTCACCGCACGCAGTTCACTGCCCGGCAGGGCGGCGGCGAGGGACTTCGCGGAGCGGTCCCATCGGGGGTCGTGGGCGACGACGGTCCGCCGTACGGAGCGGTCCGCCGCGTTGACGGGGGCGCGGGTGGTGTTGAAGCCGGTCGCCGAGAGGGCCGCGTCCACGCGGCGGCCGAGCCCCTGGATCCCGGTGCCGTTCTCGACCTGGACGCGGATCTGCCGGGGGTCCACCGGGACGCGCAGCGCCGCGTCGGGCGAGGAGCGCGTGGAGAGCGGCTTGTCCTCGCGCAGCGCCTCGAAGATGTGCTTCGACTTCTCGGGATGCCACTTCAGGGTCGAGCCGAGGCCCTTGACCGTGACTCCCCTCCTCGCGAGCGGCACGGTGGTGAACTCGGAGGAGGAGGGCGAGAAGCTCCGCATCGCCCGCCCCAGGTCCAGCAGTTCGTCGGTGCCGAAGCCCTCGTCGGCGCGGACCGAACCGAGCACCGCGCGGGTCACGTCCCGGAACTTCATCGGGTTCAGCAGGATCCCGGAGGACGTGGCCCGGTCCACCAGCGCCGCCATGAAGCGCTGCTGGCGTTTCATCCGGCCGAGGTCGGAGGCGCCGTCGACGTACCGGGCGCGTACGTACTGCAGGGCCTCGCCGCCCCGCAGGGTGTGTCGGCCGGCGGGCAGGTCGAGGCCGGTGTGGCTGTCCTTCAGCGGTTCGGTGGTGCACAGCTCGACGCCGCCGACCACGTCGACGGTCTTCATGAAGCTGGTGAAATCGAGCTCCAGGTAGTGGTCGATCTTCACCCGGGTCATCTTCTCCACCGTGCGCACGGTCAGCTGCGGCCCGCCCTCCGCGTACGCCGCGTTCAGTTTGACGGGGTGCCCCTCGTGCTCCTCGCCGCTCACCCGGTCGGTGTGCGGGGGAGTCATGGCGTACGAGTCGCGCGGCAGGCTGACGACGCTGGCCCGCTCCCGGTCCTCCGAGATGTGCACGATCATGATGGTGTCGGTGCAGTTGCAGGGCGCCCCGCCGAGCCGGTACTTCCGCCGCTGCTCCTTGTCGAGCTTCTCGCGGCCGTCCGTGCCGACGAGCAGGACGTTCATGCCGTGGCCGGCCTCGGGACGGTTCTTCATGTCCCGGAACGGGTCGACCCGGTCGATCCCCGAGTCGAGGCTGGTGACCACCGCGTGCCCGATCCCGGCGGAGGCGAGCACCACGACCGACAGCGTGGTCACCGTCCGCATGCCCCAGTGAGGTTTCCGGCGCCCCGCCGGTCTCGGACCGCCCCGGCCGGGCGGTCGCGGGCGGCGCTGCGGCCGGGGGCGGGGGTGGGGGTGAGGGCGGGGGGACGGTGGCTGCGGGGGCAACAGGAGGACACCTCCGGACGAGGGCCGTACGAGGGCCGCGGGACCGTACGGGGCCGTACGGAGCCGTGCCCGGGATCCCGAGCACCGTAGGCCGATACGATCTGCGGCCCGGCGCAGCCGCACCCGGCGCGCACACCGCTGTCCCCCGTTCGCGGTAACGTGAGGCCCCTATGAACGCCAATCCCGACGTGCGGCACCCCGCCGTTTCCGTGATCATGCCCGTCCTCAATGAGGAAAGGTATCTGCGTGGCGCCGTCCACGCGATCCTCGCCCAGGAGTACGCCGGCGAGATGGAGGTCGTGATCGCCCTCGGTCCGTCCACGGACCGCACGGACGAGATCGCCGCCGAACTCGTGGCCGAGGACCCGCGGGTGCGTACCGTGCCCAACCCGACCGGCCGCACCCCGGCCGCCCTCAACGCGGCGATCAAGGCCTCGCGCCATCCGATCGTGGTCCGCGTCGACGGGCACGGGATGCTCTCGCCGGGCTACATCACCACCGCGGTACGGCTCCTCGAGGAGACCGGCGCGCAGAACGTCGGCGGCATCATGCACGCCGAGGGGGAGAACGACTGGGAGCACGCGGTCGCCGCCGCGATGACCTCGCGGATAGGCGTCGGCAACGCGGCCTTCCACACCGGTGGCACGGCGGGCCCCGCCGAGACCGTCTACCTCGGGGTGTTCCGGCGCGAGGCGCTGGAGCGGCAGGGCGGCTACAACGTCGAGTTCATCCGCGCCCAGGACTGGGAGCTGAACTTCCGTATCCGCGAGGCCGGCGGGCTGGTCTGGTTCTCGCCGGAGCTGAAGGTGTCGTACCGGCCCCGGCCGAGCGTGCGGGCGCTGGCCAAGCAGTACAAGGACTACGGCCGTTGGCGGCACGTCGTCGCCCGCTACCACTCCGGTTCCATCAACCTGCGGTATCTGGCCCCGCCGGCCGCGGTGTGCGCGATCGCGGCCGGAACCGTGGTGGGCGCGGCACTCACGCCGTGGGGCTTCGTGGTGCCCGGCGGGTACCTCGCGGCGATCGTGCTGGGCTCCGTACCCGCCGGCAAGGGGCTGCCGCTGAAGGCGCGGCTGCGGATACCGGTGGCGCTGGGCACCATGCACATGTCGTGGGGCTGGGGCTTCCTGACCAGCCCGCGTTCGCTCGCGAAGAAGGTCATCGCCTCCCGGCGGCCCGCGGTGCACGCGGACGCCCCGGCTGCCTGACCCGCCTTCACCGTAGACACCGCGGACACGGCAGGGCCCCCTCCCCGGGTTAGGGAGGGGGCCCTGCCGTGTCAGGACCAGGTGAAGGCCGGGTTGACCTTCATGCAGGCCGTGTCGTCCGCGCCGTTGAGGGCCTCGGCCGACTCGGGGGTGGTGTCGTCCTGCTCGGGGGCCTCGTACGTCGTCCCCTCACGCCAGTCGGCGCCCACGACGAGCGTGACTCCGGAGACGTCGGTGGACCGCCGAACCGAACTCTCCGGAATCCCCAGGGACTCGGCGACGCGATGCGCGTCGCCCTCCAGGTCGGCGCTCGGGTACCGCACCACCGTCCGCTCCCTGCTGAGGGAACCGGCGGTGTCGGCGAACGCACCGGTGAAGCCCTTCTCCCGCAGGATTCCGGTCACGGTGCTCGCGCGGCCGGACGCCGAGGCCAGGGTGTCGGTGCGGGTGCCGTTGACGACCTGGACCGCGATCTCGGCGTCGGGGGCGGCCGGTTCGGTGGACGTCGCCTTCTCCTCGGCCTCCGCCGGCTTCGCGTCCTTGCCGTCCAGCGCGATGTCCTCGCGGACCAGCCGGAAGAGCTGCTCGGCGTCCTCGGTCGGTTCCACACGGGCGCCCACGTACCGGTTCGGCATCGTGGTCATGGTGACGCGTTCCGGCTTCACCTTGCGCAGCTCGTTGCTGAGGTCGTACAGCTTCTTGACGGTGTCGAGGCCGGGGTCGACGGTGAGCGCCCGGGTGGCCTCCTCGGCCAGCCTGCGCAGCTTGTTGGGGCTGCTCAGGGTGGCGTTCTCGCGCAGCTCGCGGACCAGTGAGTTCATGTACATGTGCTGGGCCTTGGCGCGGGCGAGGTCGCTGCCGTCCTCGAAGCCGTAGCGCGTACGCAGCCACTGCAGGGCCTGCTCGCCCTTGACCGGGTGGGTGCCCTCGCGCAGCTTCAGCCCGGAGCCGTGGCCCTTGCTGTCGCGGGAGAGGATGTTGGCGTCCACGCACACCGGGACGCCGCCGACGGCGTCCGCCATGGCGACCACGCCGGCGAAGTCGACCATGACGAAGTGGTCGATGTGGATGCCGGTGAGCTCCTGCCAGGTGGCCACGGTGCAGCCCGGGCCGCCGTGCCCGAGGCTCTGGTTGGTCATGGTCCGCCCGTTGCTCGCCTCGTACACGGTCCCGTCTTCGGGGTCGGTGCACTTGGGGATCTGGACGAGGGTGTCGCGGGGCATGCTGATCACGGACATGTTGGTCCGGTCGGCGGACAGGTGCAGCAGCATCTGCACATCGGCCAGCGGTGTCGAGCCGAACGTCTCGCGGGCGCCGCCGAGTTGCTGGTTCTCCTCGCTGTCCCGGGCGTCGGAGCCGATCAGCAGGATGTTCAGCGGGGTCTGTCCGGCGGCGTTCGGCGTCGGCTCGGCGACCTTGTGGTCGCCCAGGTTCAGCGGGTTCTGCTTGATGTTGTCGTTCAGGTGCCGGTAGTAGACGTAGCCGGCTCCGGCCGAGCCGACGAGGAGCAATGCGAGGACCGCCGCGAACCACCTGAGCATCCGGCGCCGCGGGCGGTGACCGCCGTCCGCACCGGACGCCGGTATGTCCCCACCGTCGCCGTCGGACGCTTTGTCGGCCGGCCCGTCGGCCGCGCCGCCGGCCGTGCCGTCGTCCGGTTCACGCCGGTCGTCGCGGAGTGTCCTCCGCGCGGCGCTCTGCGTCACCGCCGCCGTCCTCCCCACCCCTGAAACTCCTCGCGTCATGGAACAAGGCCCGTCCTGCGTTGTGTTAGACGCACGAAGGGCCCGTCAGTTGCGCGCGGAACGCAACCGATTCAACAACTTTTGGTGAGGGTTCCGCACTCGCTCGGCTGAGCGTCAGCTCGCGCACTCCACCTTGTCAGCCGTGGACTTCTCCACGTCCGGAGCCCCGGCCGTGGAGCCGTCGAGCTGTGCCCCGGCGTTGGTGAAGTCCTCGCCGAGGGTCAGGGTCATCGCGGGCAGGCCCTGGGAGTTGGTGGCGCTCTCGCCGGGCTTCATCCCGGATCCGGACAGGCCGAGGATGTCGGCGAGGCGGCGGGCCTGGTCGGCCTGGTCGGGCGCGTACTCGAGAGTGGTCCTCTTCAGCGTCTTCGGGGCGTTGCCGGCGTTCTCCGACTTGCTGACGCCCTCCTCGAGCTGGAGCCGGTTGAGCATCTGCTGGGCGCTGCCCGACGGGGCGCCGCCGTTGAAGACCTGCACCCGGACCTCGGAGGCCGGTGCCTTGGTGCCCTTGAGGCGGGCGGCGACGGCGGTCTTCTCCTGCTTCTTCCGCTGCTCGACCTCGGTCAGCGACACGTCGTTCGCGATCGCCGCGAAGAGCTGGGGCGCCTTGGCCTCGTTGAGGACGACGGTCGCCTTCACCGTCTCCGCGGGGTTGTCCTTCACCGGCACCGTGGTGAAGGAGATGTTCTTCGGCGGTACCTTCTTCAGCTCCAGGGCGACGTCCTTGAGCGTGCTCACCTTGCCGATACCGGTGTCCACGGTCAGCGCCTTGGTGGCGGCCTCGGCCAGCTTCACCAGCCGGGTGGGACTGGTGAGGGTGTCGCTGGAGGACATCTTGCGCATCAGCGAGGCCAGGAAGTGCTGCTGCACCTTGATCCGGTCGAGGTCGCCCTCGTTGCCGAAGCTGTGCCGGGTACGGACGAAGGCGAGGGCGTCCTCGCCCGCCACCGTCGACTCGCCCGCCGGCAGCCTCAGCTTCGACTGCTTGTCGTCGACCGGGTGTTCCAGGCACACCTTGACGCCGTCGACCGCCGTGGTGAGGGTCTTGACCGCGTTGAAGTCGGCCATCATGAAATGGTCGACGGGGATGCCGGTGGCCTCCTCCACGGTGCGCATCGTGCAGCCCGGGTCCCGGCCGCCCTCGCCGAGGCTGCGGTTGAACCGGGCGCCCTGCAGCCCCGGGATCACCTTCTGGGTCCCGTCCTCCAGCGTGGTGGGGCAGTCGGGGATGTCGACGATGAGGTCGCGCGGGATGCTGAGCGCGGTGGCGTTGGTGCGGTCCTTGGAGACGTGCAGCAGGATCGTGGTGTCGGCGTGCCCGACGCTGTTCTTGTCGCCGTAGCCCTCGTTGCCGGCGCCGGTGCGCTTGTCGGTGCCGAGGACCAGGATGTTGAAGGCCTCGTCCTTGCTGAAGTTCCCCGAGCCCGCGTCGCCGACGTCGGTCGTGTGGACGTTGCCCTCGAGGTGTTTCAGATAGACGTAGCCGGCCGTTCCGGTGGCGAGCACCACGAACGCCATCGTCCCGCCCGCCCACAGCAGGGCCTTCCTCGCCCTCGGCCCCCGCTGCGCCGGCCGGTTGCCGCGCCGTCCGGGCAGTACCTCGGGGGCGCCGCGCCGCCGCGGCGGCGGGACCTCACGGCCGGGCGCCCGGGTACGGCCGGGCACGGCATCGTACGCGGGGTGGCCGCTGCGGCGGGGGCCCGGGACGGGTGACTGCGGTGCGGAGGGGCCCAGTCGCAGTTCGTATTCACCGGTGGCCGGGTTGAGTATCCACTGGTCTGCGGGGTCGACGTTGTCCGCCCGCCCACGGCTCTGCGCGTCCACGCTCGTCCGAATCCTCCGTCCGGGCCACGCGGCGCCCTCCCCCTCCAGAGGGTGTCCGCGCGTACTGGTCACCACCGTGCGCGACGCCAGAACGGTCCTCGCAGCCGGGGCACTGGAGCGTTCACATTAGCCGCCCGCCTGAGCGAGAAGTGGCTTCAGTGACGAATTCCTCGCCTCCGAAACGGGGCAAACCGCCCTATTGGGTGGGGAAATGGCGCCGCCGGCGCCTGCCTGCGGCAGGGCCCGCCCGGCAGACCACCCGGTGCCCTGCCCGGCAGGTCACTGCGCGCACTCGACCTTGTCGGCCGTCGACTTCTTCACGTCCGGAGCCTTGGTGGGAACCGTCAGGGAGACGCCCGCGCCCTTGAAGTCCTCGCCGAGGGTCAGGGTCATCGCGGGCAGGCCCTGGGAGTTGGTGGCGCTCTCGCCGGGCTTCATCCCGGATCCGGACAGGCCGAGGATGTCGGCGAGGCGGCGGGCCTGGTCGGCCTGGTCGGGCGCGTACTCGAGAGTGGTCTTCTTCAGCGTCTTCGGGGCGTTGCCGGCGTTCTCCGACTTGCTGACGCCCTCCTTGAGCTGGAGCCAGGTGAGGGTGTCCTGGGCGCTGCCCGACGGGGCGCCGCCGTTGAAGACCCGCACCCGGACCTCGGAGGCCGGTGCCTTGGTGCCCTTGAGGCGGGCGGCGACGGCGGCCTTCTCCTTCTTCTCCTGTTGCTTGACCTGGGTGAACGACACGTCGTTCGCGATCGCCGCGAACACCTGCGGTGCCTTGGCCTCGTCGAGGACGACGGTCGCCTTCACCGTCTCCGCAGGGTTGTCGACCACCGGCACCGTGGTGAAGGTCAGGTTCTTGACGTTGAGCTTGCCCAGCTCCAGGCCGAGGTCCTTCAGCTTGTTGATGTCGTTCAACTGGGTGTCGACGGTGAGGGCCTTGGTGCCCGCTTCCGCCAGCTTGAGCATCTTCGAGGGGCTGGTGAGGGTGTCGTTGGACTTCAGCCTCCTCATCAGCGCGCTGAGGAACTGCTGTTGCAGACCGATCCGGCTCAGGTCGCCGCCGGTGCCGACGGAGTGCCGGGTGCGCACGTACGCCAGCGCCTGCTCACCCTCGATGGTGTGCGTGCCCTTGCTCAGCTTCAGGTGGGATTTCGGGTCGTCGATGTCCTTCGCCACACAGACCTCCACGCCCTCGACCGCCGTGGTGAGGGTCTTGACCGCGTTGAAGTCGGCCACCATGAAGTTGTCCGGTGTGATCCCGGTCAGTTCGGTGACGGTCCGCATGGTGCAGCTCGGCGTGCGTTCGTTCTGGCCGAGACTGGTGTTGAAGCGACCCCTGGTGCCCGGGATCACCTTCTCCGTCCCGTCCTCCAGCGTGGTGGGGCAGTCGGGGATGTCGACGATGAGGTCGCGCGGGATGCTGAGCGCGGTGGCGTTGGTGCGGTCCTTGGAGACGTGCAGCAGGAGCGTGGTGTCCGCGTGTCCGGCACTGCCCGCGTCGCCGTAGCCGTCGTTGCCGGCGCCGGTGCGCTTGTCGGTGCCGATCAGCAGGATGTTGATGGCCTTGTCCTTCTGGAAGCCACCGGTGCTCGCGCCGTCGTCGGAGATGGAGTCGATGTTGTCGTTGAGGTGCTCCAGATACAGGTAGCCGCCCACGCCGGTGGCGAGCACCACGAACGCCATCGTCCCGCCCGTCCAGAGCAGGACCTTCTTCACCTTCGACTTCTTCTTCACCGGCCGGCGCCCGCGTCGGCCCGGCGGCGGCTCCTCCGGCGCGCCCCGGCGCCTGCGCGGCGGTGCCTCACTTTCAGCAGCCTCGGGTTCGGGCGCCCTCCGTTCGGCCGCCCTGCGGCCGGGAGGCCGTTCCGGCGCGCGCCCGGACGCGTCGCCGCGACCACGCGGTGCGCTCGCGCCCTTGCCCGCACCCACGCCGGCGGGGCGCGGTCTACGGGGAGAAGGGATCGGTGACTGCGGTGCGGAATCGTTCAGCCGCAGTTCGTAATCACCGGTGTCCGGGTTGAGCACCCACTGGTCTGCGGGGTCCATGTCGTGGCCCCGCTCACGGCCCTGCGCGTCCACGGTCGTTTGTCCTCCGTCGGTGCCACGCGGCGCCCTTCCCCTCCTGGGCGCCCGGTCGGTCACGCAGTGCGCGACTGCAGGACGAACCTCGGGTGCGCGCGCACCGGAGCGCTCACACTAACGGCACGGAATGACTTCCGGCGACGCCGGTGGCACATTCCATGTCCCTACAACTGGGCAATTCGTGCATATCCCTTGACATGACTTCACAATCTTGGAGTCGGCTGTGTGCCGGCTTTACGTGCAGCCTTCCTCGGCCGCCGTGTTCCCGGAGAATGTGGGCGTGGGGGAAGGGGACCCGGACGACTCCGCGGATTCCCCCCGAGTGACCTTTCCGTCACTGTCCGTGCCGTCGCCGTCCGAATTCCCGGACGGTGTGCCGGAGTCGGTGCCGGTGCCGGGGCCCCGCCTCGCCTCCTGTGCGACCGACACCGAAGCGTCCCTGCGCAACCGCTCGAACAGTGCCTCCGCCCCGGGCTGGGAGAGTTGGTCTCGATTGACGTCGGTGGCATACGGCTTCCGTGGGACGGTGAGGAATTGCACATGTTCCGTCGGAATCTCGCGCAGCCCGCGGACGAGTTCGTACAAACCGCGCAGACTGGCCAGTTCCGGGTCGGTCGTCAGCGCCGAAGTGGCCGCGTCCAGAACGGGATACAGCTTCACCGGATTCAGCAGAACGTCATTCCCGCGCACCTTGTTGACGAGTGCCCCGAGGAACCGCTGCTGGCGTTCCATACGGTGTGTGTCGCTACCGTCACCGAGTGACTTGCGGGCGCGGACATAACCGAGGGCCTGTTCCCCGTTCAGCGTCACCCGGCCCGCGGGCAGTCTCAGTTTCGCCGCCTTGTCGTCGATGGGTTCGCGCAGGCACACCTCGACGCCGTCGACCGCCTCGACCATCTCCTTGAAACCGTGGAAGTCCACGACGATGTGATGGTCCACACGAATGCCGGTGAGTTTCTCGACGGTGCGGATGGCGCAGGCCGAACCGCCCCGCTGGAAGGCCTGGTTGAACATCGTGAACACGGGCTCGACGCGGGTGCCGTCCTCGCGCAGGCAGCCCGGCACGGCCACCATCAGGTCACGGGGCAGGGACACGGCGGTGGCGCTGCGCCGGCCCGCCGACAGGTGCAGCAGGATCGCGGTGTCGGACCGCTGTGTCCCCGAGTCCCGGCCGTAGCGGCGGTTGTCGTCCCCGGAGCGCGAGTCCGAGCCGATCAGCAGGATGTTCCGGGCCTCCTTGACCAGCGCGGTGGGCCGTTCCTCCTCGAACCGCGCGAGTTCGGCCGCGGCCGCCTCGTCCGGCGTGATGTTCCCGTCGAGCTTCACGTACACCGCCCACCCGGCCCCGGCGGCCAGGACGAGCAGCACGGCGAGAGCGAGCCCGGTGCCCCGCGCCCACCGTCGCCGTCTGCGCCGCGCCTGCCCCGTCCCGCTCGCCGAGGCTCCCGCCCCCGGCCCGAGGGTGCGCCCGCCCCCCGTGCCTGCGGGGGGCGGGCCTGCGGTGTCGCTCATGACCGGTCCACCCCTCACTGCGTACGGCGTGCGGTGGAGGCCGTACGTGCCGTGCGTGCCGCTGACACGACGATGACCCGGATGCGGGGCGGAGGCGGGCACTGCTGAGCCGTACGGGGGACGGGGCGCGGCGAACGGGGTACGGCCCGGCGGGCCCGGCTCGGGCGAGTCCGTCCGCGCCGGGCGGGACCGGGCCGGGCCGCGGCGAAGCCGCCGGAGGGGCTCTAGCGGGAGATGACCGTGACCCGTTCGCTCTCGACGCGCTTGTCCAGGGCCTCGTCCCCGAGCCGGTCCAGGTTGCGGCACAGCACCACCGAACCGCCGGTCGCCAGCGGTCCGTACAGACCCGCGTGCAGGCCCTCCCACGTGTCGTACGGCAGACCCGACAGGATGCGCGAGCCCGGTCCGGTCAGCCCGAGGTCCGTCGCCTCCGCGCGGGCCCGTTCCACCACCTCGGCCCCGGTGAACTCCCGCCCCGCCGCGATCAGCGCCGGAGCCTCGGGGTCGACCGGCGCGTACGGCGTGAACCGGTCGCCCTGCCCCGGCACCTCCACGGCGTAGTCGGCGAAGCCCTCCGGGGGCTGCGGGAAGCGTCCCCCGAGCGGCCTGAGCGCCAGCGCGATCCGCGCGCCCGAGCACGCTCGCGCGGCCTCCAGCGAGTCCGGCCCGCTCACCACGACGTCGGCGGCCGCCGGGTCGCCGGACACGTCCGCGACCGCGCCCACCGACGCGCACGCCAGCAGCCACACGGCCGTCTGCCAGTGCGCGGGCAGCAGGAGGGACACGCGGTCGCCCGGCTCGGCGGACAGTTCGTCCTGGAGCAGGTTCGCGGTCTTGGCCACCCAGTTGGCGAAGGTGGCCACGGACAATTCGACGCGTTCGCCCGTGGCGTCGTCGTAGAAGGTCACCAGGGGGCGGCCCGGGTCCGCGGCGAGCGCGGAACCCAGCAGGTCGGCGGGGGTGCGGTCGGTGGCGTTCACCCGCGCAAGCGTACGCGGACGCGGCTGTGCGCACCGGGTGGCGGGGGCACCGGTTCGGTGGAAGGGGTTTCGATGTCCCGTCAATTCCCCGATGGACAGATTTGTATGACTATGTTCAAGATCAGGGGCATGCGTAGACTTCCTGCTTCCGCCATCGGTGTCATCTGCGCGACCGCTCTCGCGCTCCCCCTCGCGCCGTCCGCCGCCGCGGCGAGCGCCGGGCCGGGGCAGCCGGTCCGGGCTGCTCCGCGTGCGGCGGTGACGGCCGCGTCCGGTGCCACGGGCGGCACCGAGTCGCTGCCCCTGCAACCCCTCGACCCCGACCGTGCCTCCGGCGCCGCCACGTTCGGCCTGGCCCCCCGGTCCGTACGGAACTTCTCCCTCCTCGGCGTCGTCTGGGACGACCCCGCCGCCGAACTCCACGGCCAGGTCCAGGTCCGCACCCGCGCGGCCCGCACCGGCTCCTGGTCCGACTGGCGGGACGTCGAGGCCCACAACGCCGACCACACGGCCGACCCCGGCGCCTCCGGCAACGGGGAACGCGCCTCGGGCCGGGTCCGCGGCGCCACCGCACCGCTGTGGGTGGGCGACTCGGACGGCGTGGAGATCAGGGTCCTGGCGGAGTCCGGAGGTCCGGGGCACACCGGCACGGCTGCCGAGGATGCCGAGGGCGTCGAGAACACCGTGCTGCCGCTGCCGTCCGGGATGCGCCTCGAACTCGTCGACCCCGGCGAGGGCGCCGAGCCGGCGGGCGGCACCGCGGACGGCACGGCGGACGGTGGTGAGGGCGCGCGGCGGAAGGGCGCGGTCGCGCGGCAGCGGGCGAATCCGTACACCGCCCCGCGCCCCGACATCGTCACACGGGCCGGCTGGGGGGCGGACGAGAGCCTGGGGGCGGAGGGGTCCGTCTACACGGACGAGGTCGGTGCGGTCTTCGTGCACCACACCGCCTCCGGCAACGACTACACGTGCGAGGAGGCGCCTTCGCTCATCCGCGGTATCCACCGCTACCACACGGAGAGCATGGGCTGGCGGGACATCGGCTACAACTTCCTCGTCGACAAGTGCGGGAAGGTCTACGAGGGCCGCGCCGGGGGAGTGGCGGAGCCGGTCCTGGGCGCCCACACTCTGGGGTTCAACTCCAACAGCATGGGGGTGGCGGTTCTCGGCACGTACGGTTCCACGGAACCGTCGGACTCGGCGGTGAAGGGCATCGCCCGGCTCGCCGCGTGGAAGCTCGGGCTGTACGGCGTGGATCCGAGCGCGAAGACATATCTGACGTCCGACGGTGGCAATCTCTACGCAAAAGGCACGAAGGTACGACTGAACGTGATCTCCGGTCACCGGGACGGGTTCAACACCGTGTGCCCAGGGGGGAAGCTCTACGACCAGCTCGGCACCACCCGCTCCACGGCGGCCGGTTACCAGGGCCGCTGAACCGCGCGGAGCCGTCGGGCCGGTCCCTTCCTGCCGGAGACACACCGTCGAAAGCGCTGTGGAACGGTCTGCATAAACTGGCCGGCCGAAAGACAGTTCGGCCGGTCCCGGCAGGAAGCAGAGACGACAGGTGACAGAAGCGATCCTCCTGGTCGGCGGCAAGGGCACGCGGTTGCGCCCGCTCACGGTGCACACACCGAAGCCCATGGTCCGGGCCGCCGGGGTGCCCTTCCTCACGCACCAACTGGCGAGAGCGAAAGCGGCGGGCGTCGAGCACATCGTCCTGGCCACGTCCTATCTGGCCGAGGTCTTCGAACCGTACTTCGGCGACGGGTCGTCGCTGGGGCTCCACATCGAGTACGTGACGGAGGCGGAGCCGCTCGGCACGGGCGGCGCGATCCGCAACGTCGCCTCCCGGCTGCACTCCGGCCCGGACGAACCCGTGCTGATCTTCAACGGCGACATCCTCACGGGCCTGGACATCCGGGCGCTGGTGCGCACCCACGAGACGACGGGCGCGGACGTCTCGCTGCACCTGACGAAGGTGACCGACCCACGGGCGTACGGACTGGTCCCCACGGACGACACGGGCAGGGTCCTGGCGTTCCTGGAGAAGCCGCAGACGCCCGAGGAGATCGTCACCGACCAGATCAACGCGGGGGCGTACGTGTTCCGCCGCTCGGTCATCGACACGATCCCGACGGGCCGGCCGGTGTCGGTGGAGCGGGAGACGTTCCCGGACCTGCTGTCGGCGGGGGCCCACCTCCAAGGGCTGGTCGACTCCGCGTACTGGCTGGACCTCGGCACCCCGGCCGCCTTCGTCCGCGGCTCCGCGGACCTGGTGCTGGGCCGCGCCCCCTCCCCGGCGGTCCCCGGCCGCTGCGGCGACCGGCTGGTCCTGCCGACGGCGAGAGTGGCACCGGACGCCAAGCTGGCGGGCGGGACGGTGGTGGGCGAGGGCGCGTTCGTGGCGGAGGGCGCGCGCGTCTTCGGCAGCACGATCCTGCCGGGTGCGGTCATCGAACCCGGCGCGGTCGTCACCGACTCGCTGATCGGCACACGCGCGAGGGTGGGGGAGCGGTCGGTCCTCACCGGGACGGTCATAGGCGACGGCGCGGTCATCGGCGCCCGCAACGAGCTCCGGGACGGGGTGCGGGTGTGGTGCGACGCACGGATCCCGGCGGGGGCGGTGCGGTTCTCCTCGGACGAGTAGCCGGGGGGAAACCGGCCGCGTACCGACCGGTGCGGGGCCGGGAGGACTGAGGGCTCGGGCGGTTGAAGGCTTGGAACGACCGGGGCCCGGGCGGGTGGGGCCCGGGCCTCACAGCCGCCCGATGTCCCAGTGCGGCCTCTTCGGAGCCCGCCGAGCCGGCGTTCTTCCGCTCAGCAGGATCAGCCGCGCCGCCCGGTGCCGCTGCCCGGCATACGGCTCCAGCAGTTCGAGCATCACCGCGTCGTCCGCGTTCCGGTCCCCGGCGAGGGCCCACCCCACGATGCCCGGCAGGTGCAGGTCCCCCACGGTCACCTCGTCCGCCGCGCCATGACTGCGCTGCACCGTCTCCGCAGACGTCCACGGACCGATGCCCGGCACCAGCTCCAGCCGCGCCCGTGCCGTCGCCGGAGCCATCCCGGCCGCCTCCTCCAGCCGCGTGGCGACGCGCACCGCCCGCAGGACCGTGGACGCCCGCTTGGTGTCGACGCCGGCCCGGTGCCACTCCCAGGAAGGGATCAGCGCCCAGGTCCGGGGCGACGGCATCACCGACATCCGTTCGGGCGCGGGCCCGGGTGCCGGCTCCCCGTACTTCCGTACCAGCAGCCGCCACGCCCGGTACGCCTCGTCCGTGGTGACCTTCTGCTCCAGGACCGACGGGATCAACGACTCCAGCACCAGCCCGGTCCGCAGCAGTCGCAGTCCCGGACGCCGGTGCCGGGTGAGCGCCAGCACCTTGTGCCGGGGGACGAACGCCGCCGGGTCGTCCGTGGCCCCGAGCAGGTCCGGCAGCCGCTCCAGGAGCCAGCCGGCGCCGGGGCCCCAGGCCTCGCCCCGTACCTCGCCCCCGTGCCGCGTCACCCGCAGCGTCCCCGGCCCGGCGGGCGTCAGGCTCGCCCGCCAGACGGAGCCGTCCGGCAGCGAGCGGAACGTCGGGTCCCCGGGCCCGCGCCGCAGTGGCGCGAGGACCAGACCGAGGTCCAGCGGCCCGTCCGGCACCCAGGTCCGCACCAGGGCCGGGACCGGTGTCTGGCGCGGCACCCCCGCGGGTACGGCGGTCCGTCCGCCTCGCACGGTCGTGCGGGCGGGCCGGGGAGCGAAACGTCCTGCCACAGAGAGGATTCCGGGGAGTGGGGAAACGGGAGATGCGGGAGAAGAGAGAGGGGAGAGCGCGGGAAGCCCTACCGGAGCGGGGCTCCGCCCGGCCGGTGGGCGGGGGCTCCTACGAGGGTAGGCGCCCCGCGCGTCCGGCTCACCGCACCTCGATGAACGCGCCCGCGTCCCGCTCCGGCCGGGGCCGGGGGTCCTCGGCGGGATGGCCGACCGCCACCGCGCCCATCGGGTCCCAGTCCGCGGGCAGGTCCAGGACCTCGCGGACCACGTCCCGACAGAACATCGTCGACGACACCCAGGCCGAGCCCAGCCGCTCACCGGCCAGGGCGACCAGGAAGTTCTGCACGCCGGCGCCCGTCGCGACCACGAACATCTCCCGCTCGGCGGCGTCCCGCCGCGCGTCCCCGTAGGTGTGCGAGCCGTCCATGACCAGGCAGGGCACGACCAGACAGGGCGCGTTGCGCAGGACGTCGCCGCGGCGGACGCGCTTGGCGATGGACTCCTCCGTCTTTCCGTCCCGGCGCAGGTCCGCGATCCAGGCGTCCCGCATGGCGTCCAGCAGACGGACACGGGACGTGGGGGATTCCAGCAGGACGAAACGCCACGGTGTGGTGTGGTGCGGTGCCGGAGCCGTCACGGCCGCGGCCACCGCACGGCGCACCGACCCCGGGTCGACGGGCTCGTCGGTGAAGGCCCGCACCGTACGGCGCCGGGTCACCGCCTGCCGTATCGCCTCCGACGTGCCGAGCCGGAACATGTCGTCGCGGGAGTCGCGGACCAGGGCCCGTGCGCCGTCGCCGTGGTCGTCGTCGGCCGTGACCAGGCCGGGCAGCCCGCGGACGACGGCCACCGGCAGGCCGGCGGCCTTGCCCTTGACCAGGTCGCCCGCCGCGGCGAGTTCGTCGGCGGAGGCGACGACGGTGGCATCGAGCGGGTTGCCGTACGCGTCCGTGCCGCCGCGCAGGTCGTCCAGTACGTGAACGCCCGCGGCGCCGATCGCGACGTCCGTCAGCCCCGCGCGCCAGGGGCGCCCGAAGGTGTCGGTGACCAGCACGCCGACCGTGACCCCCAGGGCGTCGCGCAGGCCCTCGCGGATCGCCCGCGCGGACCCGTCCGGGTCCTCGGGCAGCAACAGCACCGTACCGGCCGGGGTGTTGGACGCGTCGACCCCGGCCGCGGCCATGACGAGGCCCTGCCGGTTCTCCACGATGCGCAGGGCGCCGCGCCGGGCCACCACCCGTACCGTCTCCGCGTCGATCGCGGCCTCCCGGTCGGACGCCTCCAGCATCCGGCCCTCCGCCTTGGAGACGATCTTGGAGGTGACGAGCAGCACATCGCCGTCGGCCAGCCCCGGCTCCGCGGCCGCGATCAGCTTGGCCAGGTCGTCCCCCCGCCGGACCTCGGGCAGGCCCGCGACGGCCCACACCCGGTACCCCGCGGACGCCGCGCCGCCCGCGTGCGGGTCGTCGTGCACGCGGGCGGCGTTCACGTCGTTCACGTCGTTCATGTTGTTCAAACCGACCGCACCTCCTCCGCCAGCGCCAGCGCCTCCCGAGCCATCTGCGTGGTCGCGTCGACGTCGGTCATCATCAGCGGCACCGCCCGGCAGCGGATCCCGGCCTCCTCGACACGCTCCACACAGGCCGCGTCGACCGTGTCGACCAGCCAGCCGTCCAGCAGGCCCGAGCCGTAGTGCTCGGCCACCGCCGGTGCGGTGGACTCGACGCCGACCGCCGCGAGCACCTTGTCGGCCATGCCGCGCACGGGCGCGTCCCCGACGATCGGCGACAGGCCGACCACCGGCACGCCCGCGTCGGCGATCGCCTCACGGATGCCGGGGACGGCGAGGATCGTGCCGATGGAGACGACCGGGTTGGACGGCGGGAAGAGGATCACGTCCGCCCCGGCGATCGCCTCCAGCACGCCCGGCGCCGGCTTGGCCTGCTCCGCGCCGACCGGCACGACCGCCTCGGCCGGGACCGACGCCCGCAGCCGTACCCAGTACTCCTGGAAGTGGATCGCCCTGCGCTCGCCGGGTCCCGCGGTTCCCGACTCGGATTCCGCCGCCGGCCCCGCCGTCGAGGCGGTCGACCCGTCGGCGGGCAGGGTGACGGCGACATGGGTCTCGACACGGTCGTCGGTCATCGGGATCAGCCGGACGCCCGGCTGCCAGCGGTCGCAGAGCGCCTCGGTCACCGCGCTCAGCGGATATCCGGCGGCGAGCATCTGCGTCCGCACGATGTGGGTGGCGAAGTCCCGGTCACCGAGCCCGAACCACCCCGGGCCGACGCCGTACGCCGCGAGCTCCTCCTTGAGACGGAAGCTCTCGTCGGTCCGCCCCCAGCCCCGCTCCTCGTCGATGCCGCCGCCGAGCGTGTACATCACCGTGTCGAGGTCCGGGCAGACCTTCAGCCCGAAGAGGTGGATGTCGTCCCCGGTGTTGCCGATGACCGTGATGTCCGCGTCCGGCACGGCCCGCTTCAGACCGCGCAGGAAACGGGCACCGCCGATGCCGCCTGCCAGAACCACAATGCGCATGGGGAACAGTGTCTCAGCCGCCGGGTCGGCCGTGGCACCGACTCAGACGGTCAGGGTCCCGGGCACCGGGCGTGCCTCGCAGTGCGGGGCGAGGGGGCGCATCGGCATCTCGGTCAGGCCCGGGTAGTACACGTGCAGGCTGACCGCCGACTCCAGCGTGTCGTTGACGACCTCGTGCACATAGCCGGGTGGGAAGACCTGCTCCGTGCCCGCCGTCACCGTGCGCGTGCCGCGCCCGGTGCGCTCGGTGAGGGTGCCGTCCAGGACGGTCATGACTCCGGAGGAGGGGCCGTGGCCGTGCGGTCCGCTGCCCTGGCCGGGAACCCAGGACAGCAGCCACACCTCGTAGCCCGGCCCCGTGCGCAGCCGGTGGTACCAGCGCGTCGTTGCGTCGTACCGCACCAGGTGCTCCCACGAGGAGCGGTCGGCGGCGAGGGAACGGGCCAGCCCGACGAACTCGGCGACGGTCGCCGGGTGCTCGCGCGGGGTCTGCAGCAGGTGGGGGACTTCGAGGATGTCGCCGGCGATCTGGAGGTCGCTGTCGCTGTTCATGGGATGCGGTGTTCCTCGGCGGAGAAGCGGTCGGGGAGCGGGAGGAAGGAGAAGAGGGGGTTACAGCGTGTGCTGTCGCGTGCGTCCGGGTCGCGGACGGCGGCGAGGGGGCCCCGGTGGGAGCGGAGGGAAGCCGATGAAAGAAGTCTCGAGTCGAGGGTGACTCGAAGGGTCGGAGCGCGTTGGGCTCAACAACCGGAACAGTGACAGCTACAGCGAGCGCGGGCAGCACCGAGGGACCCGGCGGAGCGGGTCGAGGCGAGTGCCAAGTTCGCGAGCATGCCCACAAGGACAGCGGTTCACACCTCCAGTGTCAACTCGACGCCCGGATCGTGGGACGCGGTTCACTCCATCCGGTTCACCTGCGGGGCGAAAGGTTTGTTCATGTGATTCCGGGGACACAAGGTGCGCACGGCCGGGCACGCAAGTGCCGTTGCGATCCTGTGATCCGAATGTGATCCGGCTCGCTGTGGTGCCGGTGCCACAACGAGGTCGACCGACAGGGCGTCCTCCTTGGTGGAGGGCCCACGCGGGGTGGGAGGCTCCGTCGAGGTCGTCGGTGTGTCAAGGTTTAAGGCGATTTGAACACTTTCGATGTGGGCTTGGTTCCGCAGAGTGAATAAGGGCGCCAATAGCAGATCTCAGCTTGACTCGCCCGGAGCAGCACACTTGTAATTTCACTCGTGTCGTTTGGCCGAGACAGGTAACGGCAGCGTCACGGGGACACGAAAGACGGACGAGGGGCGCACATGACGGAGCTGGTGCAGCAACTGCTGGTCGATGACGCGGACGAGGAACTCGGCTGGCAGGAGCGCGCGCTGTGCGCCCAGACCGACCCCGAGTCGTTCTTTCCCGAGAAGGGCGGTTCGACCCGTGAGGCCAAGAAGGTCTGTCTCGCCTGTGAGGTCCGCTCCGAGTGCCTCGAATACGCCCTCGCCAACGATGAGCGCTTCGGTATCTGGGGCGGCCTGTCCGAGCGGGAGCGGCGCAGACTGAAGAAGGCAGTGGTCTGAGGGCGCCGCCGGCGAACGGTGCGTCATATCCGGTGCGCCCCCTCCAGGACGTCACATCCCTATGCGCGCCATGTCCGCGCATGCGTCGGTTGTCGCATATGTGTTCATGTGTCGAGTGCGGCCCGTCGCGGGCGGGTTGTCCACAGGCGGCGGGCCGCCCTGCCGCCCAGCCGATAGTGTGGGCGCTCGTCCGAGACGTCACGCCGCCCCCACCGGGCACGGGCGTCCCCCACAGTCCACCGAACCGGGGCCCGTACCTCGATGTCCGTGCACAGTCACCCGGCAGCCCGTCAAGACGTAGCTGCCGCTCCAGAGTTCCCGCGTCATGTGGTGACCGCGGTCCTCGTCTCCCACGACGGAGCACGCTGGCTGCCCGACGCGCTCGCCGGGCTACTCGGCCAGGAACGCCCCGTCCAGTTCGCCGTGGGTGCCGACACCGGCAGCGGTGACGACTCCGCCCGACTGGTCTCCGAAGCCCTCGGCGACGACCACGTCCTGCACCTCGCCCGGCGCACCGGCTTCGGTCAGGCCGTCGAGGAGTGCAACCACGCCGCGCCGCACCTCACCCCGGACGACCTGCCCTACCTGAAGCGGCCGAGCGGCTGGGACCCGGTCACGCGCAGCTGGCACGACGACGCCTACGACCTGCCCGACCTCCCGCACGGAGAGCCGGTGCAGTGGCTGTGGCTGCTGCACGACGACTGCGCCCCCGAACCCGACGCGTTGGCCCGGCTGCTGAGCGTCGTGGACAACGAGTACGAGCTCGGCCGTGACGACGTCGCCGTCGTCGGCCCCAAGCTGCGCGGCTGGTACGACCGCCGGCAACTGCTGGAGGTCGGCGTCTCCATCGCCAACTCCGGCCGCCGCTGGACCGGCCTGGACCGCCGCGAACAGGACCAGGGCCAGCACGACCAGGTCCGGTCCGTGCTGTCGGTGTCCACCGCCGGCATGCTGGTCCGCCGCGACGTCTTCGAACAACTCGGCGGTTTCGACCGGCACCTGCCCCTGATGCGTGACGACGTCGACCTGTGCTGGCGCGCGCACACGGCGGGGTACCGGGTGCTCATAGCCCCCGACGCGGTCGTGCGGCACGCCGAGGCGGCCTCCCGCGAGCGCCGCGCCGTCGACTGCGTGGGCCGTACCGCCGCCTCCCCGCACAAGGTGGACAAGGCGGGTGCCGTCCACACCCTGCTCGTCAACACCCGTACCGCGGCCCTGCCCTGGGTGCTGCTGAGGATCGTCCTCGGCACCCTGCTGCGGACCCTCGCCTACCTCGTCGGCAAGGTCCCCGGGCAGGCCGTCGACGAGATCCGCGGTCTCATGGGCACCCTGCTGCGGCCCGAGCGCATCCTCGCCGGACGGCGCCGCCGCGGCAGCCCGCAGGTCGACAAGGGCGAACTGCGGCCGCTGTTCCCGCCCCCCGGCGCGACCGTCCGCGTGACCGTCGAGCAGGCCACGAGCAGCTTCGTCGGCCGCTCCGACCCCGAAGCCACCTCCGGCGCCGGACGGCACGGCGGCGCCGTCGAGTCCGGACCCGGCGGGGACGACGCCGACTTCCTGCAGGTCGAGCAGTTCGCCCGGCTCAAGCGGATCGCCCGCAAGCCCGGCCCGGTGCTCTTCCTGGCCCTGCTGTTCATCTCCCTCGCGGCCTGCCGCGAACTCCTCGGCGGCGGCGCGCTCGCGGGCGGCGCCCTGCTCCCCGTCCCCGCCGACTCCGCCGACCTCTGGGCGCGGTACACCGACACCTGGCACGCGGTGGGCGCCGGCGGTACCGGGTCCGCGCCGCCCTACCTCGCCGTCGTGGCGGCCCTGGGCACCCTGTTGCTCGGCTCCCCCGGGGTTGCCGTAACGGTCCTGCTCGTCGGCTCGGTGCCCCTGGCCGGCTTCAGCGCGTACTTCGCCTCCCGCCCGCTCGTCGAGTCCCGGCTGCTGCGCGCGTGGGCCGCCGTCGCCTACGCCTTCCTGCCCGCCGTCGCCGGCGCCCTGGCCGGCGGCCGGATCGGCACCGCCGTCCTCGCCGTGCTGCTGCCGCTGATCGCCCGCGCGGGCATCGCCGCGAGCGGACTCACGAACCCCCCGGACGTCCGCGGCAGTTGGCGCGCGACCTGGACGTACGCGCTGCTGCTCACCGTCACCACCGCGTTCACCCCGATCGTGTGGCCCATCGCCCTGGTCCTCGGCCTCGGCGTCCTCGCCCTGCGCAGGTCCGACCTCCCGGCGTACGGGCTCCGCTTCCTCGCCCAGCTCGGCACGCCGCTGCTGGTGCTGGCGCCCTGGTCGCTGTCACTGCTCCCGTTCGGCTTCTTCCAGGAGGCCGGCCTGGAGTACGGCCCCTCCGCCGCCTCCGCCCTCGACCTGCTCGGCGCGAGCCCCGGCGGGTCCGGCGCGGTCGGCGGGGCGGTGCTCATCGGCATCGTGCTCGCGGCCCTCGCCGCCCTGCTCCGCTCCGAGCGGACTCTCGCCATCCGCGCCGCCTGGACGGCCGCCCTGGTGGGACTCGTCTTCGCGGTCCTGTCCAACGGCTCCACCTGGGCGGGGCCCGCGACCCTCGTCCACGGCATCGCCCTGCTGGCCGCCGCCGCCCTCGGCGCCGACGGGGCACGCGCGCGGGTCGCCGAGCAGAGCTTCGGCTGGCGGCAGCCGGTCGCCGTCCTGATCGCCCTCGCCTGCGCGATCGGCCCGCTGCTGGCCGCCGCCGGCTGGGTGATCCGCGGCGCCGACGGACCGTTGCAGCGCCGCGACCCCGTGCAGGTGCCCGCGTTCGTCGCCGAGGAGAGCGGCACCCGCGACCAGGCCCGCACCCTCGTCCTCGACAGCGACTCCGCCGCCCGCGTCGACTACGTGCTGGTCCGCGGCTCCGGCGCCCGTATGGGGGACGCCGAGATCGCCGCCTCGGACAGCGGGAACAGCGGGCTCGACAAGGTCGTCGCCAACCTCGTCGCCGGTTCGGGCGCCGACCAGGCCGACCAGCTCGACGGATTCGCGGTGCGCTACGTCCTCGTCCACCCGGGCGCCCCCCGCGACGTGACCCGCGTCCTGGACTCCACCCCCGGCCTGACCCGGCTCAGCCAGCAGGCGGGCGGCGCGCTGTGGCGCGTCGACCAGGACGTGGCCCGCGCGAGCATCGTCCCCGGCAAGGGGAGCGAGGGCGAGTCGCAGCCCGTGGCCGCGGGACCCGTCGAGATCCACACGAAGATCCCGAACGGCTCCGAGGGGCGCGTCCTGCGCCTGGCCGACTCCGCGGCCGAGGGCTGGACCGCCACCCTCGACGGCAAGCCGCTGACCCCCACCACGGTCGACGGCTGGGCCCAGGGCTTCGAACTGCCCGCCGCCGGCGGACAACTGGACGTCACCTACGACGACCCGTTCACCCACACCGCGTGGCTGTGGGCACAGGGCCTGCTCGCCGTCGTCCTCGTCGTCCTCGCCCTGCCCGGCCGGCGCCGGGACATCGACGACGACCTGCCCGAGGAACCGGCCGTCGCCGCCGAGGCGCTCGCCGGTGACGGCCGCCGCGCCCGCCGTCTGCGCGCCCAGGCGGAGGCGGAGGCCGCCGCCGAGGAGGCGGGTCCGCACGGGGAAACGGGCGAGGAGACGGGCACGGAGGACGACGGGTTCGACACCCCGCCGGAGCCGGCCCCCGGGGCCGTCCCGCAACAGCGGTCCTACGACGAGTGGGACGCGGCGAGCTACCCGGCCCCCGAGTACGACGGCGCCCACCCCGCCGAGCAGTACCAACAGCAACAGCAGTACGTGACGGACGACTACGGCCGGACGTACCCCGCGGATCAGTACCAGGGCGGCCAGTACGACCCGTACGCCTACGACGGCACGCCCCAGCAGCAGCCGCAGTACGACCCCGCGACGTACGGGCAGAGCTACGAGGGCCACGAGGGCTACGACCAGACCTACGCGCGGGGCTACGACACGTCGTACGACCCCGAGCAGCCGCACCGTCCTCAGCCGGGCAGTGAGCGTTCCGACGGGAGCCAGCAGTGAACCGCACCACCCTGTCCCTGATCGCGGGAGCCACCGCACTCGCCGCCGTCACCGGCTTCGCGGTGCTGTCCGCGCCGGACCCCACGGCCGCGGAGGACGGCGTCGAGGCCGCTGCGGCGCACCTGCCCGTGGAACGCACCAGCCTGCTGTGCCCGACGCCCAGCACCTCCGACCTCGCCGAGACGACGTACACGTCCTTCACGCCCGTCACGAAGGGCGCGGAGAGCGAGGGCAGGGCCGAACTCCGGTCGGCCGCCGGGGGCCGGTCCGCGGCGGAGGACGCGAAGGACGGCGACGGCGAGAAGGCCGCCGACGGCGAGGAGCCTGCCGAGGACGGAGAGAAGGACACCGACGGCGAGAAGGCCGCCGACGGGGAGAAGGCCGAGAAGCCGGTTCTCGAGCCCGAGGAGCCCGGCAAGCCGGTCGTCGCGGACGTCTCCGGAGGCGAGGAGCCGGCGCTCGTCGGCACCGCCGAGGGCCGCCTCGCCCCGGGGTGGACCGTGCAGCAGACGACCGAGGTCGCCGCGGGCATCGGCCGGGGCCTGCAGGGCGTCAACTGCTCCGCCCCCGACACGGAGTTCTGGTTCCCCGGCGCGAGCACCGCGACCGAGCGCACCGACTACGTCCACCTCACCAACCCGGACGACTCCGCGGCCGTCGTGGACATCGAGATCTACGGCAAGGACGGCGCCCTCGAGACCGAGGCGGGAGAGGGCATCACGGTCCAGCCGCACTCCGCCGAGCCGGTGCTGCTGTCCACGCTCACCGACGAGGAGCAGACGGATGTGACCGTGCACGTCGTCGTCCGCAGCGGGCGGATCGGCGCGGCCGTGCAGGCCCTGGACGACACGCTCGGCGGGGACTGGCTGACCGCGTCGGCCGACCCCGCGGGCAGCCTGGTCCTGCCCGGCATCCCCGAGGACGCCACCGCCGTGCGCCTGGTCGCCTTCACCCCCGGTGGTGTGGACGCCGACCTGAAGGTGCGGCTCGCCTCGCCCTCCGGGCTGATCACACCGGCCGGCAACGAAACGGTGCATGTGAAGGGCGGCATGACGACCGCCGTCGACCTCGGCGACGTCACGCGCGGCGAGGCGGGCTCCCTGGTCCTCACGCCGACGGGCCGTTCGGTGCCGGTCGTGGCGGCGGTCCGGGTGCTGCGCGGCAAGGGCGACGACCAGGAGTCGGCCTTCGTCCCGGCAGCCCGCCCGGTCGGCCTGCGCGCCACGGCCGCCGGCAACACGGCCAAGGGCAGCACCCTCGCCGTGACCGCGCCCGAGGGCGCCGCCAAGGTCAAGGTCACCGCGTCCGCGGGCAGCGAGGGCGGTGACCCGGTGTCCGAGACGTACACGATCAAGGCCGGTACCACCCAGCACATCGAGCTCCCGGCCCCCGACGGTGTCAAGGGCACGTACGCCCTGACGGTCGAACCCGAGTCGGACGGCACCCCCGTGTACGCGTCACGGACCCTCTCCGTCACCGAAGACGGCCTTCCGGCCTTCACCGTCCAGACCCTTCCCGACGACCGGGGCCTGGTGGCGGTGCCGAAGGCGGAGGAGAACCTGTCGGTCCTGCAGAGGTAGGGGCCCTTCGGCGGAGCGGGCGCCGGAGCCGCCGCTCAGTCCTCCCCGTACCGGGGATCGACGGTCTCCGGCGTCAGCCCCAGCAGTTCGGCGACCTGCTCCACGACGACCTCGTGGACCAGCGCCGCCCGCTCGTCGCGTCCCTTGGTGCGGATCTCCACCGGCCGGCGATAGATCACGACCCGCGCGGGGTTCCCCTCCCGGCCCGGCACGGTGCCGCCCAGCGGCACCGGCTCGTCGCTCCACTGAAGTCCGGGCCCGTCCAGCCGCGGCACCTCCAGGACGAGGAAATCGATGTCGGTCAGCTGCGGCCAGCGTCGCTCCAGCCGCTCCACGGAGTCCTGCACGAGATCGGCGAAGGTCTCCGCGCGGCTGGCGGCGAGCGGCACCTGGGGCGGTGCGATCGGCCCGCGCATGCCCCGGCCGTGGCGATCACGGCGGCGGGGCCCGCGGTCGGCGGCACGGGGAGTCACAGGGGTGTCCATCAGGCTGAAGGGTAGTCTCCGCCGGTCCGGCGTGCCCGGCCCCCACACGGC
Organism: Streptomyces sp. M2CJ-2; assembly: GCF_016757295.1. NCBI lineage: Bacteria > Bacillati > Actinomycetota > Actinomycetes > Kitasatosporales > Streptomycetaceae > Streptomyces > Streptomyces sp. M2CJ-2. The sequence continues at coordinate 27,435 of NZ_JAESIF010000060.1, forward strand.
CTCGGGGCCGCGACACCCGCATGGCGTCGCGGCGCGGTGCCGGTCCGCCCGGAACGGCATGTCGTCACATGACCATTCCGGCCAAGGTTCGGCTCGATTCGATATCTTTCGCGGGCCGGTGATCTCAAGGTATTTGACGGTGTTTGTACCAACTGATGACCGGAACAGGGGGCGCGGATGTCTCGAACACGGGCGTCAGGGCAGGTCAACGACGTGTGTCCGAGGGGGCCGGTGAGGTGTTTCAGGCCACGACACGAGGGAACACCAGGGTGGGGAGTCTTCGCGACCCGCTCAAGAGTGCGGTACCGTCCAACATCGTGAGCCCTGTACGTCGCTGTTCGCGCACCGCTTGCGGCCGTCCCGCCGTCGCGACGCTGACGTACGTCTACGCCGACTCGACCGCGGTCCTCGGCCCGCTCGCCACCTACGCCGAACCCCACTGCTACGACCTGTGCGCCGAGCACTCCGAGCGCCTCACCGCGCCGCGCGGTTGGGAGGTCGTCCGCCTGCTCGACGGTTCGGCTCCCGCGCAGCCCAGCGGGGACGATCTGGAAGCGCTCGCGGACGCGGTGCGCGAAGCCGCCCGCCCCCAGGAGCGAGCGGTCGGCAACGCGGGGCGCGGCGCGGACCCGATGGAGGTCGCACGCCGCGGCCATCTGCGCGTGCTCCGCTCTCCCGACAACTGACCGCGGTCGCGCTTCGCCGCTTCCTGCCCTCGCCGCTCTCCCCGCTTTTCCCCGCCTCCCCCGCTTTCTCCTCGCGGCTTTCTCCGCTCTCCCCCGCTTTCTCCTCGCGGCTTTCTCCGCTCTCCCCCGCCTCTCCCCTCCTCTGCCCTCTCTTTCCCTCTCGCCCCACCTGTCCCGTCAGTAAGGTGCCGCACGCCCATTGACGCGCACTTGTCGGGGACACGACCATTCCGGGCACGTAGCGAGAAACCTCTTTCGCATTGCGGAATTCAGGAGGCGCGTCCGTGTACGTCCAGGAACTGGAACCAGTCGCCGGCTCACTCGGTCTCTCCGCCCTCGTGGCGGCATTACCCCTCGTGATCGTCCTCGTCCTGCTCGGCGGCTTCCGCATGAAGGCGCACCTGGCGGGCCTGATCGGGCTGCTGGGCGCCGTACTGGTGGCCTGCCTGGCGTACGGCATGCCGTGGGGCCAGGCGGCCTCCAGCGCCGTCCAGGGAGCCGTCTTCGGCCTCTTCCCCATCATGTGGATCGTCGTCAACGCGCTGTGGGTGTACCGGATGACGGTCCGCACCCGGCACTTCGACATCCTGCGCCGCTCCTTCGGCCGACTCTCCGACGACCCGCGGATCCAGGCCCTGGTCGTCGCCTTCTGCTTCGGGGCGCTGCTGGAGGCGCTCGCCGGTTTCGGCGCCCCCGTCGCGATCTCCGCCGTGATGCTCGTGGCGCTCGGCTTCGATCCGGTGCGCGCCGCGATCGTCGCGCTGGTCGCCAACACCGCGCCGGTGGCGTTCGGCGCCATGGGCACCCCGGTGGTCACGCTCGCCCAGGTCACCGGGCTGCCGCTGGACTCGGTGGCGTCCGTCGTCGGACGCCAGACCCCGCTGCTGGCCCTCGTGGTGCCGCTGGTGCTGGTCTGGCTGGTGGACGGGCGGCGCGGGCTGCGGGACACCTGGGTGCCCGCGGTGGTGTGCGGGGTCGCCTTCGCCATCGCCCAGTTCGTCGCGTCCAACTACGTCTCCGCACAACTCGCCGACATCGCCGCGGCCATGGCGGGCGCGGGAGCCCTGGTCGCCGTACCGCATTCGCGCGTGCCGGCCTCCGAGGCCGTGCGCACCTCCGTACTGACCGGCGTGCGCAGCGAGGAACTGGACGAGGAGGACCCGCGCGGCGAGGTCCTGCGGGCGTACGCCCCGTACGCGCTGATCGTGGTGGTCTTCTCCGTCGCGCAGATCCCGGTGATCAAGGACTGGCTGGCCGGGGCGACCCGGAAGACCGACTGGCCCTTCCTCGACGTCGCCGCGCCGAACGGGGAGCCGGTCGGCGCCAACGTGTTCACCTGGCCGATCGTCTCGACCGGCGGCACCCTCGTCCTGTTCGCCGGGGTGGCCACCGCGGTCGTGCTCGGTGTGCACGCGCGTGTGGCGGTCAGGGAATGGGCGGCGACCGTGTACGAACTGCGCTTCGCCATCCTCACGGTGACCTCCGTGCTGGCGCTCGCCTACGTCATGAACCTCTCCGGCCAGGCGGCGACGATCGGCTACTTCGTGGCCGCCGCCGGTGCCGGACTGGCCTTCCTGTCGCCCGTGCTGGGCTGGTTCGGCGTCGCCGTCACCGGGTCGGACACCTCGGCCAACGCCCTCTTCGGCGCTCTCCAGGTGACCGCCGCCCAGGAGTCCGGGCTGTCGCCCGACCTGCTGGCGGCCGCGAACAGTTCGGGCGGTGTCCTCGGCAAGATGATCTCACCGCAGAACCTCACCATCGCCTGCGCCGCCGTCGGGCTGGCGGGCAGGGAGGGAGACCTGCTGCGCAAGGTGCTGCCCTGGAGCCTCGGCCTGCTGCTGGTGATGTGCCTGGTCGTGGTGGGCCAGAGCACCGCGGTGCTGGGGTGGATGCTGCCCTGACCCGAGACCCGACCGGAACGACACCCGACTGGAACGACACCCGGAACGACACCGGAGAGGACACCCGGGACGACGTCCCGTGAGCCCGATCGGACCACATCGAACCGCCCGCAGCGGAGTGTCATCCGCTGCGGGTAGTTTGTGGTGACCACAGGACTTTCGGAAGGGTTGGCCGTGGCTGCTGATCTGTCACAGATCGTGAAGGCGTACGACGTACGTGGGATCGTCCCCGACCAGTGGGACGAGCCCCTGGCCGAACTCTTCGGCGCGGCCTTCGCCCGGGTGACCGACGCGAGCGCCATCGTCACCGGCCACGACATGCGGCCCTCCTCGCCCGGCCTGTCGGGCGCCTTCGCCCGCGGGGCCGCGGCCCACGGCGTCGACGTGACCGAGATCGGCCTCTGCTCCACGGACCAGCTCTACTACGCCTCGGGCGCGCTGGACCTGCCCGGCGCGATGTTCACCGCCTCGCACAACCCGGCCCGGTACAACGGCATCAAGCTGTGCCGCGCGGGCGCCGCCCCGGTCGGCCAGGACACCGGGCTGACGGAGATCCGCGAACTCGTCGAGAAATGGAGCGAGTCGGGTGCCCCCGAGCCGGTCGGTCCGGTGGGAACGATCACCCGGCGGGACACGCTGGGCGACTACGCGGCCCATCTGCGCTCCCTCGTCGACCTGACCGCCGGCCGCCCCCTGAAGGTCGTCGTCGACGCGGGCAACGGCATGGGCGGGCACACCGTTCCCACGGTGCTGGCGGACCTGCCGCTCACCGTCGTCCCGATGTACTTCGAACTCGACGGCACCTTCCCCAACCACGAGGCCAACCCGCTCGACCCGGCCAACCTCGTCGATCTGCGGCAGCGGGTCCGCGAGGAGGGCGCCGACCTCGGCCTCGCCTTCGACGGCGACGCCGACCGCTGCTTCGTCGTCGACGAGCGGGGCGAACCGGTCTCCCCGTCCGCGATCACCGCCCTGGTCGCCGCCCGCGAACTGGCCCGCAACGGCGGCAAGGGCACGATCATCCACAACCTGATCACCTCCTGGTCGGTGCCGGAGGTCGTCGAGGAGAACGGCGGCACACCGGTGCGCACGCGCGTGGGCCACTCCTTCATCAAGGCCGAGATGGCCACGCACGGCGCGATCTTCGGCGGGGAGCACTCGGCGCACTACTACTTCCGCGACTTCTGGAACGCCGACACGGGCATGCTGGCCGCCCTGCACGTCCTCGCCGCCCTCGGCGGCCAGCAGGGCGCCCTGTCCGACCTGGTCGCCCAGTACGACCGCTACGCCGGATCGGGCGAGATCAACTCCACGGTCGACGACCAGACGGCCCGCCTCGCCGCGATCAGGGCCGCGTACGAGGGCCGCGAGGGCATCACCCTGGACGAACTGGACGGCCTCACCGTCACCGCAGCCGACTGGTGGTTCAACGTCCGCCCCTCCAACACGGAACCCCTCCTGCGCCTGAACGCCGAGGCCCGCGACGAGGCCACTATGACCAGGATCCGCGACGAGGCCCTGGACATCATCCGAGGCTGAAGCCCCACGACGCCCGTCCCGCGCGGATGGCCGCCCGGCGTCCTCGGGGCGTCCGGGCGGGCCGGGCGTCGGCCCGACAGCCGCTGTCCGCCCGCACCGGCGCCACCGGCGGTACCCTGACCAGGCACATCCGCATACGCCCGCCCCGAAGGGAACCCCCATGCCGCTGGAAACCGGCCTCCTGGAGATCCTCGCCTGCCCGGCCTGTCACTCCCCCCTCAAGGAGCAGGACAGTGAGCTGATCTGCACCGGCCAGGAGTGCGGCCTGGCGTACCCGATCCGCGACGGCATCCCCGTCCTCCTTGTCGACGAGGCCCGCCGCCCCGCGTAACCGACGACCCGGCGACCCTGCGCATCAACGACCCGCCGTCCCGCGTACCGACGCCCCGCCGTTCGAAGGCTGCCGCCCATGATCGACGAATCGCTGCTCGACTCACCGGAGGGCCTCGCCGAGGCCGACCACCGCGGGCTGCTCCGCGGTGCCGCCGAAGCGGGCGCCCGCGTCCGCACCGCCGCCCGGTACGCCGCCGAGGCCGGTGTCCACGACCTCAAGCCCGACGGCCGTCCCCGCGCCGTCCTGATCGCGGGCCCCGGCGCCGCCGCCACCCAGACCGCCGACCTCCTCGGCACCCTCGCCGGCGCCGGCAGCCCCGTCACCCGGCTCGCGCCCACCGGCGTGGCCCCCGCCGCGGGCGCGCTGCGCTGGGAGCTGCCCGGCTGGGCCGGCTCCGTGGACCTGCTCCTGATCGCCACCCCGGACGGCACCGAACCGGGCCTGTCCCTGCTCTCCGAACAGGCCTACCGGCGCGGCTGCACCGTCGTCGCCGTGGCCCCCGCCCGCACCCCGCTCGCCGAGGCGGTCAACGGCTCCCACGGCCTGTTCGTCCCCATGGCGACCGCGCCCTACGAGCAGGACGGGCAGGAGGAACCGCTCGCCTCCTCCGCCCCCGGAGCCCTGTGGGCGCTGCTCACCCCGCTGCTCGCGCTGCTGGACCGCACCGGCCTGCTCACCGCCCCGCCGGACGCCCTGGAGAAGGTCGCCGACCGGCTCGACCGCGTCGCCGAACGCTGCGGCCCGGCCATCGCCATCTACAACAACCCCGCCAAGACCCTGGCCGCCGAACTCGCCGACACGCTCCCCGTCGTATGGACCGAGGGCACCTCGGCCGGCCCGGCGGGCCGCCGCTTCGCCGCCGCGCTCGCGGAACTGTCCGGCACCCCCGCCGTCGTCGCCGACCTCCCCGAGGCGCTCGGCGTGCACAGCGCCCTGCTGGCCGGCCCGCTCGCCGCCCGCGCCAACCCGGACGACTTCTTCCGCGACCGCGTGGAGGAGCCGCCCGCCCTGCACGCGCGTGTGGTGCTGCTGCGCGACCGCCCGATCGGCGGCCTCACCGCCGCCCCGGCCGCCCGCGAACTGGCCCTCAGCCACGACACACCGATCAGCGAACTGGAACCGGGGGAGGGCGGCGAGCTGGAGACCCTCGCCGAACTGATCGCCGTCACGGATTTCGCCGCCGTTTACCTGGCGCTCACCTCGGGAGCCTGATCATGCCCGGGGCGACTCGACCCGGGACGGCCTGATCCGGACGGCCCGTCCGGACGTCCGGAAGCGAACGTCCAAACGCGTGAGCCCCGACGCGCAAACCCCGACGCGGGCGACCCGTGTCGGGCGGCCCGGCACGGGCGCCCCGCCCTCCGTACGAGAACCTGCCGAAGGACCCAGAGAGAACCCGATGGATCGCCTCGACAACACCATCCGCCCCTACGCCTGGGGTTCCACCACCGCCATCGCCGAGCTGCTCGGTGTCGAACCGACCGGCGAGCCGCAGGCGGAGATGTGGCTGGGCGCCCACCCCGGCGCGCCCTCGCGCACCGACCGGGGCACGCTCGCCGAGGTCATCGACACCGACCCGGAGCGGGAACTCGGCGCGGCCTCGGTCGCGAAGTTCGGCCCGCGCCTGCCCTTCCTCCTCAAACTCCTCGCCGCCGGAGCGCCCCTCTCCCTCCAGGTCCACCCCGACCTGGACCAGGCGAAGGCGGGCTACGCGGACGAGGAGCGACGCGGCGTCCCCGTCACCGCCCCGCACCGCAACTACAAGGACGCCAACCACAAGCCCGAACTGGTCTGCGCCCTCACCGACTTCGACGGCCTGTGCGGCTTCCGTGACCCGCGGCACGCCGCCGAACTGCTCGACGCCCTCGGCGTGGACTCCCTCAAGCCGTACGTCGACCTGCTGCGCGCCCGCCCCGAGGACGAGGCCCTGCGTGAGGTCCTCACCGCGATCCTCACCGCCGACCGCGACGAAATGGCCCACACCGTCACGGAAGCGGCCGCCGCCTGCGAACGCCTCGGCGGCGACCACGCCCCGTACGCCGAGATCGCCCACCACTACCCGGGCGACCCCGGCGTCATCGCCGCCATGCTCCTCAACCACGTCCGGCTCCAGCCCGGCGAGGCCCTCTACCTCGGCGCCGGCGTCCCGCACGCCTACCTGAACGGCCTCGGCGTCGAGATCATGGCCAACTCCGACAACGTCCTGCGCTGCGGGCTGACCCCCAAGCACGTCGACGTCCCCGAACTCCTGCGCATCGTCCGCTTCGAGCCCCGCGACCCCGGCGTGCTGCGCCCGGAGGCCGCACCGGACGGCGAGGAACTCTACGAAACCCCCACCGACGAGTTCCGGCTCTCCCGCTACGTCCTCCCGGCGGGCGGTACCACCCACGACCTCACGCTGGCCACCCCGCAGATCCTGCTCTGCACGGCCGGTTCGGTACGGGCCGGTGAGCACGAGCTGTCCCCGGGTACCTCGGTGTTCGTACCGGCGGGCGAAAAGGTCGAAGTGTCCGGTACCGGAACCCTTTTCAGGGCGACTGTCGTCGTCTGACCAGTCGGCTGACCACCCGATGACGAGGTTCTGACCCACCGTCGTCCCATCGAGCTGCAACAATGTCCCCCCGTCAAAGGGCAGTCGGAGCCCCGGGCGGCGTACGAAGACGTCCGCCCGGGCCCGTGAACGGCGTACGAAGGGACAACGCGAACACATGAGCGCGTCAGGCGGCACCAAGGCGATCGTCGCGGCACTCGCCGCCAACGCCGCGATCGCGGTAGCGAAGTTCGTGGCGTTCCTCTTCAGCGGCTCCTCGTCGATGCTCGCCGAATCGGTGCACTCCGTGGCCGACTCCGGCAACCAGGCCCTGCTGCTGGTCGGCGGCAAGCGGGCGCAGCGGCAGGCCACCCCGCAACACCCCTTCGGCTACGGCCGCGAGCGTTACATCTACGCCTTCCTCGTCTCCATCGTGCTGTTCTCGCTCGGTGGCATGTTCGCCCTCTACGAGGGCTACGAGAAGATCAAGAACCCGCACGAGCTCGAGCACTGGTACTGGCCGGTCGGCGTCCTCGTCTTCGCGATCATCGCCGAGGCATTCTCCTTCCGCACCGCCATCAAGGAGTCCAACGCCCTGCGCGGCAAGCGCTCCTGGAAGGAGTTCGTCCGACACGCCAAGGCCCCCGAGCTGCCGGTCGTCCTGCTGGAGGACCTTGGCGCCCTCGTCGGTCTCGTCCTCGCCCTCGGCGGTGTCGGGCTCGCCCTGCTGACCGGCGACAGCGTCTGGGACGGCATCGGCACCCTCTGCATCGGCGTCCTGCTCGTCCTGATCGCGCTGGTCCTCGCCGTCGAGACGAAGTCGCTGCTGCTCGGCGAGGCCGCGGGCGCCGAGGAGACCCGGAAGATCGAGGCAGCCGTCGTCGACGGCGCCACCGTCACCCGCGTCATCCACATGCGCACCCTCCACATCGGCCCCGAGGAACTCCTGGTCGCCGCGAAGATCGCCGTACGGCACGACGACACGGCCGCGGAGGTCGCCGCCGCCATCGACGCCGCCGAGTCCCGCATCCGCGAAGCCGTCCCGATCGCCCGCGTGATCTACCTGGAGCCCGACATCTACAGCGAGGCCGAATCAGCCAAGGGCGCCGACGCCGAGGCCACCCCCGGCGGCCCGGTCCGGACGGACCACTGATCCCGGCCCGGCCGTCCGCGCTCGGCGTTCGACGTGATGTGTTCGGTGACTCACTGGGGACGACCGGGCCCGTCGGTGTAGCTTGGGACGGAGCCAGACGTCGCTGCTGATGGCGGTCGGGCGGTCCCTGCGGACCGGCCGAGGGAGAGAGGGCCTCCGACGGACTGCGCTGCGCCGCACGCGGGCATGCCTGTGTCCTCCTCGGGCACTCCTGTGTCCGCCGCCGCGCAGACCAGCCGTACCCACCTCGACCCACACCCCGAGGAGCAGCTCTCCATGACGACTGTCGACAACCGACAGGACTTCAAGGTCGCCGACCTCTCCCTGGCCGCTTTCGGCCGCAAGGAGATCACCCTCGCCGAGCACGAGATGCCCGGTCTGATGGCGATCCGCAAGGAGTACGCCGAGGCGCAGCCCCTGGCCGGCGCCCGTGTCACCGGCTCCCTGCACATGACGGTGCAGACCGCCGTCCTCATCGAGACCCTGACCGCCCTCGGCGCCCAGGTCCGCTGGGCGTCCTGCAACATCTTCTCCACCCAGGACCACGCCGCGGCCGCCATCGCCGTCGGCCCGAACGGCACGCCCGAGAACCCGCAGGGCGTCCCGGTCTTCGCCTGGAAGGGCGAGACGCTGGAGGAGTACTGGTGGTGCACGGAGCAGGCGCTGTCCTGGCCGGACACCCCCACCGGCGGCCCGAACATGATCCTGGACGACGGTGGTGACGCCACCCTCCTGGTCCACAAGGGCGTCGAGTACGAGAAGGACGGCAAGGTCCCCTCGCCCGACACCGCCGAGTCCGACGAGCACCGCGTCATCCTCGAACTCCTCACCCGCACGGTGGCCGAGTCGCCGCAGAAGTGGACCCAGCTGGCGTCCGAGATCCGCGGCGTGACCGAGGAGACCACCACCGGCGTCCACCGCCTGTACGAGATGCACCGCGACGGCACCCTGCTGTTCCCGGCGATCAACGTGAACGACGCCGTCACCAAGTCGAAGTTCGACAACAAGTACGGCTGCCGCCACTCCCTGATCGACGGCATCAACCGCGCCACCGACACCCTGATCGGCGGCAAGACCGCCGTCGTCTGCGGCTACGGCGACGTCGGCAAGGGCTGCGCGGAGTCCCTCCGGGGCCAGGGCGCCCGTGTGATCATCACCGAGATCGACCCGATCTGCGCCCTGCAGGCGGCGATGGACGGCTACCAGGTCACGACGCTGGACGAGGTCGTCGACAAGGCCGACATCTTCGTCACCACGACCGGCAACAAGGACATCATCATGGCCGCCGACATGGCCAAGATGAAGCACCAGGCCATCGTCGGCAACATCGGCCACTTCGACAACGAGATCGACATGGCCGGCCTCGCCCAGATCCCCGGCATCGTCAAGGACGAGGTCAAGCCGCAGGTCCACACCTGGACCTTCCCCGACGGGAAGGTGCTCATCGTCCTCTCCGAGGGCCGCCTGCTGAACCTGGGCAACGCCACCGGTCACCCGTCGTTCGTGATGTCCAACTCCTTCGCGGACCAGACCCTGGCCCAGATCGAGCTGTTCACCAAGCCCGACGCGTACCCGACCGGCGTCTACGTGCTGCCCAAGCACCTGGACGAGAAGGTCGCCCGCCTGCACCTCGACGCGCTCGGCGTGAAGCTGACCACGCTCCGCCCCGAGCAGGCCGAGTACATCGGTGTGACGGTCGAGGGCCCGTACAAGTCGGACCACTACCGCTACTGAGCCCCGCACCCGCCCCGGGGAGCGCACCGGTCCACCGGCGCGCTCCCCGGCAGCGGACCCATCCGGGACAGGCCCCCGCACCCCCGTGTCGGGGGCCTGCTCCATGGGCCGGCAGGCGACCGGTCCAGCCCGTCAAGATCCAGGACCTCCATGCCCCGCGGCCGTTATTCGCTCCACGATCCGCACGATCACACCCCTCTCGCCGAAGAGCACTTCCAGTGCGCCACCGGCCCCTCCGGCTGGCGCTACGTCTCCCAGCTCACCGCCCCTTCCGGCGATCACCTGGGCTCGGTCGACCTCGCCCTCGACGAACTCGGCCGCCCCGTCCGACTCGAACTGCACGCCGCGAGCTGGCAGGTCCGCGGTGCCGCTCTCGACGGCGTCACCTGGGTCCGTACCGACCCGACCGGAACCCACGCCACCGAAGGCAATGTGCGCGCCCACGCCTTCACCGGCTCGTCCCCGGCGTTCCTCGTCGCCACCGCCCGTCTGCTGCGCCTCACCCCCTCCGCGTCAGCCACCCGCGTACGCCTCGTCGCCCTCACCGATCCGGTGCTCGCCCCGCGCACCGTGGACCAGTCCTGGGCCTTGGTGGGAAGAGAAGCACACGCCACTGACAACGGACCCCTGACCGTGGACGAATACCAGGTCACAGCCCTGGACACCGGCGAGCAGCACACCGTGCACCTCGCCGGGGACGTGGTCCTAGCGGCCCCCGGCATCGAACTCGAGGACCTCGAATCGCCGCCCTCGGTCTTCGACTGACCGAAGACGCGAGCGACCGAGCCGCCACCGGCCTACGCCGGTGGCACGAACCCGGTCGAGGGGCCCTCGGCCGGCGGCGAGGCGGGCGAGGCAGGCGTGGGGGGCACGGCGGGAGCGGACGGGTACGGGTACGGGGACGGGGACGGCGGAGCCGCGTGGTGCGCGGGTGGTGCGTACGCACCCACCGAGCCGTACGCACCCACCGGGCCGACGGCCCCGACCGGCCCGCCCCCCGCGGCCGTGGCCTGTCCGAAGGCACGCCGTACCTCCCGGGCCTGCCGCTCCTGTACCACCGCCGCCAGATACGCCGCCGCCGGCACGCCCTGCGGCACCGGTGCTCCGGTCCGGTCCGCCAGATCCGCCGCCAACCGCTCCGCCATCGTCCGGCCCACCTGCGGGTCCAGCTGCCGCATCCGCGTCAGGTACTGGCGGACGGCGAGCCACAGACCGTCGGGCACCGCGGACAGGTCGAGCCCGGAGAAACGACCGGCCAGCCAGGGCGGAGGCGGCGGGACGAACCCCATCGGCCCGACCGGCAGTCTTTCCCGCACGACCAGGGTCCCCGCGAAGACATCTCCGAGCCGCCGCCCCCGCGACGACGCCAGCGAGGCGATGCACGCGATGACGCCCATCGTCATGAGGATCTCGATCACACCGATCAAGCCCCGCACCAACGCGTGCCGGAAGCGGATCGGCCCACCGTCGTCCCGTACGACCCGCAGCCCGCACGCCATCTTCCCGAGCGACCGCCCGTGACTGAGCGTCTCGACCGCGATCGGCCCGCCCACCAGCAACAACACGAACATCGCGATGGAGATCGCGGTCTGCGCCGCCTCGTCCAGGGAGGCCGTGGCGGCCACCAGTGCGATCGTCGCCACGACGTACACCGTCAAGGCCACGGCCAGGTCGAGCAGCACGGCCAGTGCCCTGCTGGGCACCTTCGCGGGGCGCAACTCCAGCGCCACCGCCTCGCCCGTCACCAGCTCACTCATGTCCGCACGTCCTTCCCCTGGCCTGCCCCGAACACCGCCAGTCTGCCAAGCTGATGACACATCGCACCGCGGTGCGACCAGCTGATCATGTCGTACGACTCATGCCGTACGCCCCATGAGGCCGGCCCGCACGACCGACGACGAGCCTTCGGCCCAGAGCCGACGAACAGCCGAGGAGCAGGCACACCGATGGACCTCGACGTCTTCGTCTCCGCCCACCGCGCGGAGTGGGACCGCCTCGACACCCTGCTCCGGCGCCAGCGCCGCCTGACCGGCGCCGAGGCCGACGAACTCGTCGTGCTCTACCAGCGCACGGCCACCCACTTGTCGCTGATCCAGTCCGCGGCTCCCGACCCGCAGCTCACCGGCAGGCTCAGCCAGCTGGTGGCACGCGCGCGTGGCGCAGTGACAGGAGCCCGCCGCGCATCCTGGCGGGACGTCACACACTTCCTCGCCCACAGCTTCCCGGCCGCCGTCTACCGAGCGCGCCACTGGTGGGTGCCCACCGCACTGCTCTCCACCGCCGTCGCGGCCCTCCTCGGCTGGTGGATAGGTACCCACCCCGAGGTCCAGGCGTCCATCGCCGCCCCCAGTGAACTGCGCGAGCTCACCCGCCCCGGCGGCCAGTACGAGACGTACTACTCCAGCAACCCCGCGGCTTCCTTCGCCGCCCAGGTCTGGACGAACAACGCGTGGGCCGCCGCCCTCTGTCTGATCCTGGGCGTCTTCCTGGGCCTGCCGGTGATCTGGATCCTCTTCCAGAACATGCTCAACCTGGGCATCGGCTTCGGCCTGATGGCCTCCGCCGGCCGGCTCGACACCTTCCTCGGTCTCGTGCTGCCCCACGGTCTCCTGGAACTGACCGCGGTCTTCGTCGCCGCCGGCACCGGTCTGCGCCTCGGCTGGACCCTCATCGACCCCGGTCCGCGGCCCCGACGCAGGGCTCTCGCGGAGGAGGGCCGAGCAGCACTGGCCATGGCGATAGGCCTCGCGCTGGTCCTCTTCGTCTCCGGCGCGATCGAAGGCTTCGTCACGCCCTCGGGCCTTCCCACCTGGGCCCGCATCAGCATCGGAGTCGTCGCGGAGCTGCTCTTCCTCGTCTACGTCTATGTCGTGGGCGGACGTGCGGCGCGTGCCGGGGACACCGGTGACCTGGAGGCCGCCGAGCGCAGCGCGGTCGTGCCCACGGCCGCCTGATGTGCGGACCGGTCGGCTGAGCTGCTAGTCTCCTCTTCGCCCCACAGGAGCCGTTGACACGGACCGTGTGGGGAGGTAGATTCGAACAGTTGCCTGGAGCGGGATCCTTGGATCCGCGGCGGCAGCGGTGAGCATCTGACTGCTTCTCGATACTTCAAACTTTCGACGAAGCCCCTCCCGATGAATCGGAAAGCTACGGCCGGTCAATCCGGCGCGAAACTTCTGATAAAGTCGGAGCCGCCGGAAAGGGAAACGCGAAAAGCGGACACCCGGAAGGCGAAACCCCGAGGAAATCGGATCGGAAAGATCTGATAGAGTCGGAAACGCAAGACCGAAGGGAAGCGCCCGGAGGAAAACCCGCGAGGGTGAGTACGAAGGAAGC
>NZ_JAESIF010000061.1:0-37862 GCF_016757295.1 Streptomyces sp. M2CJ-2
GCGGATCATGCGCTCGTATCGGGAGGCGGTGCGGCCGTCCCAGGCGCGGCGGGCGACGATGCGGGCCCCGCCGGTCACGTAGGCGCCGTGGCGGACGGTGAGGCGTCCTGCGGCGCGGATGCGCTCGTCCTGCAGGGCGGCGCGGGCAACGGTACGAAACCGGGCCCGGCGCCGTTCGCGGTGGCTGGAGGGCGCCTCGGTGTCGTTGTGTGGCGCCTTGATCAGGTGCACTGTCATGCTGGGGTTTCCTGCCTCTTGCTGGGGTTGGGAGGCCCGGGGCGGCCGGTTTCGCCTGGCAGCTGACGGCCGCCCCAGGGCCTGTTACTTCGTGCGGCGGGCGTTCTCGCGGGCCTCGGCCTTGGCGACGATCTCCTCGGCCTGCCTCTCCAGGCGGGCGACGCCCTTGCCGCGGGCCTTGCGGCGCTGGATCTGCGCTCCGATGGCGACGACCCGGGCGATCTCGCCCCAGGTCAGTGCGTCGTGGTTCGTGGCGGGCATGGATTCCTCCTGGTCAGCGGCGGGGGTAGTCGTGGCCGGCGGGCGGGTACGGCGTGCCGTACTGGGCGGCAGCGGCGTTGATGACGGTCTCCTCGAACTCGTCGAGGGGCCCGCCGTCGACCGGGTCGCCGGTGCGGGCGGCGTAGGCGTCCTCGAGGCCCTGCAGGAGACGGCCGGTGCGGGCCTGGTCGTCGGCGGCGGTCTCACGGCGGCGAAGGAAACCCATGGTCAGCGCCCCTTCTGGACGTCGTGCCAGATCGAGCGCAGGACCAGGGCGAGGATGCCGACGGACACGGCGCCGATGGCGACGGCGACCGCGAACAGCGCGCCGACCAGGCCGACCGAGACGACGACGCCGCCGATCACCAACCACTTCGTGGCGCTGAACTCGGGCCGCTGCGCCGGGGCCGGCTGCTGCGGCTGCTGCTGGGCGAGGAGCTGCTGCGCGGCGAGGATCGCGGCGATCTGCCGGACCATCTCCGAGTTGTCGGCGGCGTCGACCGCGTCGCGGGCGGCCTTCTCGAGGGCGTCGCTCATCGAGTCCACCTCTTCACCAGGGGCAGGTACGGGCGGGCTGCGGCACCGAGGACGAACGCGACCAGCAGCGACTGGGAGGCCAGCGCGGTGACCACGGTGGTGGTCAGGTCGGCCACCTGCGGGGTGGTCAGCAGCAGCCCGAGCAGGGCACCGAGGAACAGCCACTTCATGACCGCTCACCCCCGACGACCTCGTGCCGCAGCTTCGTCGCTTCTCGACGCGACAGGCCGAGTTCGTCCTGAAGCGTCTTGATGGTCACCGACCGGCCGTTCGACCTGACCGCCTCCCGGTTCAGCCTGCGGGCCTGTCGCCGCAGGTCGGACGGGGTGAGAGTGACCGTCGCGGTGACCACCTGCCGGGGCTTCTCGGCAGGCACCGAAGCGGTCGCCTTGAGGTTCAGATCTGAGCCCTTCGTGGCGCTCCAGAACACGCCGGACTCCAGCGCAGGTACTGGCGGCATGACCGGTTGGGCGACCGTCCAGCGCGGCGCGGAACTGTCGCGCGGGAACTTCGGTGCGTCCTTCCAGACGTGCAGGAAGCTCTGCCGGGTGGTCATCTCGACCGGCTCCGGGCGGGCGACGATCGGCAACAGGCGGGCGCCGGCCGGGACCACCTCGGGCAGCGGGCGCGGAGCCTCGACGGCGGGCACCTGGTCGTCGTCGAGGCGCTCCAGGGTCACCTTGGGCAGGTCGGGTTCGGCCGGGGCGGACGCCACGGTGAACATGTCGAGCAGGGCGCTGTCGCCCGCCTCGGTCAGCCGTGTCCGCTGGACGTCGACCAGGTCCGCGCCAAGGTGGGCGTCTCCCCGGCCGGCGTGCCGGGCCAGCCGCCATGCGATCCGCTCGGAGCGCAGGCGCGTCCACTTGCCTGGGTGGTTCGCCGAGCGGGCCCGGTGGTAGGCGAGGCGCTGCAGCGTCTCCGCATTGCGGCGCTGGGCTTCGGCGTCCACGCCGGTGGTGTAGATGACGACGCGGCGGGCGATCAGGCCCAGGCCCTCGGCGGCGCCGGACATGCCCAGCGGGGTGGCCCCGTAGACAACCGCCTCGGTGAGGTTGTCGGCGAGGGCGAGGCCGGTACCGCAGGCGCCCAGCGGGGCGAGCCACAGGCCGACGCGGACCCAGACCGGAGCCGACTGGTTGAGCAGCGTCAGCCCGAGCATCGTGAGCGCGAGGATGAGGGTGAGGCCCTCTCCGGCGGCGACGACACCGGCGGCAGTGGCCTTGCGGCCGAACTCGGCGAGGGTGTTGGAGAAGGTGCCGACCGCACCGGCGATACCGACCGCGACCATGACGGCCGCCGCGGTGCCGAGGACCCAGGCCTGCCCCGTGGTGAGGGTACGGGCGCTCATCGGCGATCACCTCGCAGGCGGGCGACCTCGTCGAGGGCGCGGTCGATGCGGACGGCGGCGGACCGCAGGGCCTGGGCGAGGTTGCGGCCGTCCTCGATGGCGACGGTGGCGTCGACGTCCACGCGGATCGCGAGGAGCGGCAGCGGCTCCGGCAGGACCTGGCCGTGCGGGGCGTGCGTGATGCGCGCGTCCATGACCGGCAGGTGGCCGTACCGGGCGGTGACCGCGGCGGCCGTGACGGTGGGCCCGTTGTGGGTGATGTCGGCGAGGTAGCCGACGGTGTCGTCGTCGTGGCCGATGCAGAAGGCCGGCTCCGGCACGGTGACCTCGCCGGAGTCGAGGGTGTCGAGGACGACGACGCGGTCCCGGTAACGCGGGCTCTGCTTACGGGGGGCGGTGCTCACTGGCCTTCACCCCGCTCGGCGAGCATCTCCAGCAGCTGCTCCAGGGCGACCTCGAGACGGCCGGCGCGACGGGCCACCGCCCGGCCGTCCGACAGGTCCACCGGGGTGGCGAGTTCCTCGCGGGCCTTTCGCACCCGGTACTCGTCGTGGTGCGGGGTCGGGCAGCGCGGGGCGGGCGGCTCGTCGGCGGGCCGCCAGGCGAAGGTGCTGCCGGCGCCGCGGGTGCCGACGGTCCACACGCTGCCGTCTTCCATGGTCAGCTCGCGGACGTCACGCGCCATGCGGGCGTCGTAGCTGTCGGCGGGGATGACCGTGAAGGTCAGGCCGTTCGCGTGGCGGACCTCGCGGGGCCCGGTGTCGAGGGCGCGGAGCAGGAGGCGGAGGGCCTCCTGGAGGGAGAGGATCTGGTCGCTGTGCAGCAGCTGCTGGGCGACGCTGATCGCGACCTCGAGGTCGCTCGGTTCGACGGGGCGCAGGGCGGTGTCGCCCACGCGCTCGGACATGGAAAGATCGGTCATGCCGACTCCTGGTTAGGTCAGGACGTTCGGTAGAGGGTCGGGCGGTGCGATCGCCTCCCTGGTGTTCCAGCACCTGGGAGAGCTGCTGCCCGGCCCTCGTCTATTGGGTTGTGTACTTCTTGATCGCGTTCGCGACAGCGGTCCAGCTAAGGCCCAACTGCTGCGCGACCTTGTAGACGCTGCCGAGTTCGTCGGCCCCTTCTTTCAGGGCTTCCGCTCGTCGTTTGCGGGCCTGCTCCGTTTGGGCGTCGAGCTGTTCCAGCAACTCGTCTTCCGCGCGGAGACGGTCCCGCCATGGGGGCGTTTCCATCTCCCCGAGAGTATCACAGGCGGGGTTGCGCACAAGGGGGGCTGTGATATTCACGCTGCCTCCTTCGGCTGGAAGTGCAGGAGCAGCAGCAGATCCCCCTCCGACTCGTAGGTGTAGCTACACCAGCGGCACGTCAGCCGGGTCTGCCCCGGCAGCCGGGAGATCACAGCCCCACAGACGACGCCATCACTGTCGACCGCCACGCACGTCCCGAGGCGCTGCGGCCGCGGTGCCGGATCGCCGACGATCGTCCGAGCCTGCGACTCCAGCTCGGCCGCCTCGCGGAACAGGTCCCCGGTCCCCGGGTAGTGCTGGACGATCCAGTCCAGTTCCATGCCCAACCACCGGCAGTCTGCGGCCAGGTCCGCCGGCGGGGGCGGCGGCGAGTGCTGCGGCCACCGCTCGCGCTGCACGTCCACCCGCCATAGGCGCATCACCTCGGCGGCCCGGGTCACGTTCACGGTGTCGAGGACGTCCTCGTCGAGCGGGGACCGAGGGCCGGCCGCGCCCCGGGTCGCGACGATCTCACCCCACCCGTGACCGCGGGGCACCAGGCACTGGCCGACCTCGTCGTACACCTTGGGCAGTTCGTCCAGGCGCTCGGCGAGCTGGACCGTGTGCCGCTGGCACAGGTACCGGCCGGCGGTCTCCTCGCCGCAGATCTCGCAGGCGGTCACGGGACGAGTCCGTAGCGCTGCTGGATCCGGTACAGCTCCAGGCTGTTCAGGAAGTGGTCGCCGGCCGCGCGGCGGCGGGCCTGGTGGGACTCGGCGAGGCTGCGGCGCGCGTCCCGCAAGTTGAGGGACGCCTGCCAGACGGCCACGATCCAGGCGCCGAGGACCAGGCCGATAGCGAGCAGCTGTATCTCGTTCATGGTCATGTCGACTCCTTGATCAAAAAGGGGGTTCGTCGGAGTAGCCCGCGCCCTGCTGCGCAGGCGGCTGCTGGGCGGGCGGGGTGGATCCCCAGCCGCCGCTCTGCTGCTGGCCGTTGGCGGGCTTCGCGCCGGCCCAGGCGTCATCCGTGGGCGTTCCCCCACGGTTGCCGCCGCCGGTCTTCTTGGTGACGGCCGCCGTGGCGTAGGCGAGCGAGGCGCCGACCTCGTCGACGTCCAGCTCGTACACGGTCCGCTTGACGCCCTCACGGTCCTCGTAGGACCGCTGCTTCAGCCGGCCCTGCACGATGACCCGGGTGCCGCGCTGAAGGGATTCGGCGACATTCTCGGCGGCCTGCCGCCACACCGAGCAGGTGAGGAACAGCGCCTCGCCGTCCTTCCACTCGTTCGTCTGCCGGTCGAACGTGCGCGGCGTGGACGCGACGCGGAACTTCGCGACCGCGGCCCCGGACGGGGTGAAGCGGAGTTCGGGGTCGTCGACCAGGTTGCCAACGACGGTGATCACGGTCTCGCCTGCCATGGCGGGCTCCTTCGGAGTCGGGAAACCTTGCGCATCTGCGCAAAGTTCCGGTGTGCTGGGTGGGAGGCCGGGCCCGATGACCGCGGGCCCGGCCGGTGTCGTGCGGGTCAGGCGGACTGGCTGGGCGGGTTGGTGTGGCCCTCGCAGAAGTACGAGCACCCGTCGCCGCCGTGATGGATCGGGCACGCCTGCAGCGCAGCGGCGAAGTCGCCTGTGCCGTTGGCGCCGTCGAGGTCCTCGATCACGGCCAGGTCGAGCGTTGCTGCGATGTCGCCGAGCGCCATGTAGGTGCCCTCGTCGAGCTTGTCCGCGAGGGTCTTCATGACCTGGTTGAGGGCGGCGGCGGCGTAGGCGCGTCCGACATCGGCGAGCACAGCGGACAGCGCGTGCTCGTGCGCGGCGGGCCCCTCGAGGTCCAGGTACTGCGTGGCGTCGTGCTGGCCGCGCCCGTATGCCTCAACTGCCCTGGCGTGGACTCGCTTGTAGGCGAGCTCGCTGTAGGGATTGCCGTGCTCGTTAATGACGAACTCGACGATGGGCGAGCCGCAGTCGGCGTGGTCGACGAGAGCGTCGCCGGCCTTGAGCCCGCAGGCGCAGCACTGCAGGAAGTTGCCGCTCTCGCCGGTCTCCGGCTTGTACCAGCTGCCGAAGTGGACGTTCTCGGTGGTGCCGCAGTCCTGGCAGTTGGTCGGCCCGGTGTGGCCGTGGGCGCGGGCAATGTCTGTGGTCGTGGTCACTGGTTCTCCTCGGTGGTGTCGTTCGAGGCGGACGGGTTGCTCGCCTCGGATCCGTCCGTCGTGCGGGCGGAAGCCTGGTTGCGGAGGCGTTGGGCGTGGCGGTGGGCGAGGCCGCGTTGCCGGGCGGCGTTGAGGGCGGCGCGCCGGGCCTTGGCTGCTTCGGCCCGGCGGCGGGCGGCGGCGATCTTCTCCGCCACGATGTCGTCGACGTTCATGAGGCTCTCCAGAGGGGGACGGGGGGGACAGGGGGGACGGGTTTTGTCCCCCCCTCCCTCGCGCGGTACGCGAGTCGAGAGATAGTTGATCTTGATCTCTTATTAGTGCTGGCCAGACGGTTGCTTGCGCTTGCAATAGTTCCGCGATGGAACTAGTTCGGGGTGTCCCCCGGGGAGAGGGGGGGACAAAAGCTGTCCCTGTCCCCCCCTCTGTCCCCCCTCACGACGGGGGGACAGGACCCGGGGCGAACTTCCCGTCCGCCTCGATGAGCCACTCCCGAAGCAGGGCGTAGCCGTAGGCGTCGGACAGCAGCCGCTTCTCCCTGCCGGCGGCACGCTTCCTCAACTCCGTGCGGGGGAGCGGACCGTTCGCGTGGACATACGCCGAAATCCGCAGCGCGAGCCGCTCGGTGGCCCGTTCCGTCCGGGTGTCCTCGGCGAGCTGCTTCGCGTGGTCGACGCGCACCTCTTCCTCGATGCGTGCCGTGGTCCGCTTCTCCTGCTCGGCGCGCCGCTGGCTCGCGCAGTACGCCAGGACCGCGTCCCGGGTGGCGCACGACGCCTCCCACAGCATTTGCGCCAGCCGCCAGTCCTCGACGTTGACGTGCCGCCGCCCTCCGAGGATGGCCAGCAGCGACGCGAGCTTCACGCGCATCACCGGGGCCTGCGAGTCGAGTTGGTTCATCTCCGACGGGTTCATCTGCCCGCGGACCTTGGCCAGGTCTGCGGCGCGCAGGTCGGCCTTGATGGACTCGTCGAAGGTGACCAGCACGAAGCGGTCCGCTTCGCTGCCGGGCGGCACGGTGGCTGCCTCGCGCCACGCGTGCAGCTCCCCGGGCCACGCGGGCGGGTCGTCGGGGATGGCCGGGTCGATGACCTGCACCCACACGAACCGCTGCGGCGTGCCCTCAGCGACCTCTTCGAACAGCGGGGCCACGGTCTCCGGCTGGAAGCCGACCAGCAGCCCGAGACTGTAAGAGCCGCTCGGGATGTACCGGCTCGTGTCCTTGCTGGCGTTGGTCTGCCCGAGCGTCTGACCCACGGCAGCACTGCGGAGCGTCTCGCCGAGGGTGGAGCCGGACCGTTCCTTCATCAGCCGGGTGATGGTGGCGCCCTCGTCAATGTAGAAGAACGCGTTGTGCCGCACCTGCTTGCGGACGTTCACGGTGACGGGCGTCTCCGTTCCGCCGCGACCCTTGCGCACCTCGCCGGTCTCTTCCTCGACCATGCCCATGAACACCTCGGCGAGGCCCTCGCCGGAGCCCAGCGGCAGGCCGTCACGGAAGTCCAGCTCGGGCGGGGCGGGCATGAGCCGGTCGGCGACCTCCACGCCGGTGGACTTGCCGATGCCGGACGGGCCGATGATCCCGCCGAACAGGTTCAGTGATGCGTACCCGGCGATGCCGGTGTCGGCGCGGATGCGGTGCGATACCAGGGAGGACAGCCGGGTGAGTACCGACATCAGGGCGACGTCGCCGGACCGGGTCCGGGAGTGGCCGGCTGTCCGGATGTGCTGCAGCTCGGGGCGGGCGGCGTAGAACTCGTCCGGGATCAACCCGGGGATCGGAGCGGGCCCGTCCGCGTTGTTGTCCTCGGCGGGCGGGTCCGGCTCGGCTGCCTTCTCGAATGCGACCCACATGTCGTCAGGTGGCGGGGGAGGGGCCTCGTTGCGCTGCGCGGGCGGGCGGCAGTGCTGCCGCACCCGGGTGAGCACCGCGGTGGGGAGAGCGCGGGCGGGCGCCTGGGCGTCCTGGTCGAACGCGGCGCGGATCACGTCGAGGGTGGCCTCGCGTTCGTTGCCGCCGTAGTGGATGTGCGCCCACAGGGTGGGGATGGTGAGCTTGCGGCCGGAGGGCTGCTGCCCGACTGGCAGGCCGGACCGCTCGGACCAGTTGACGGCGACGTGGTCGTCGCAGACGAGGCTGTACTCGCTGTCGGCTGAGCCTTCGGCGCCGGCGGGGCGGAGCCACTGCTCCCGGCCGTCGGCGGCGGTGCCTCGGTACGTCCAGCCCGCGGGCTCCAGGATGTCCCGGAACGTCAGTTCGGACGCGAGGATGTTGAACACGCTCGTGCCCCCGTCGGAACGGGGGAAAGCAGGGCGGCGCGAGGGCGGGGCCACGGTTGCGCGGCCGGTGCGCTCGTCGTGCCGGGCCCGCTTCTCCGCTGCCGCCTTCTCCAACAGCGCCCGCGCGTCGGGCTCCAGCCGCTGGACGGCCTCGCGCATCACGGCCAGGTCGACGACCTCGCCGGTGCCGGGGAAGCTTCCCGTCGGTCGTGCGTCGGCCTTGCGGTTGACCGTGCCGGGGATCCGCATCAGCCGGTCGAGGTTGCCGATCTGCGTGTCCCACGAGCAGCCGTGAGAGTACGCCGAGCCGCCGAGGACGGCCTGCAGGGCCATGGTGAACTGCTCGACGGCCGCCCGGTCGTCGTCGCTGGCGATGATGTATGGCCGGTCGAGGACCCAGATTGGGTTGTAGCCGCCGCCGGACAGCCACCAGCCGGACGGCTCGGGCAGCCCGGAGGCGAGGACGATTTCCCGAACGTGGTCGGCGTCGGCGGGGTGCGGCAGGTCGTCCAGGCCGGGCTTGTGTCCGACGTCGCCGAAGTCGCCGTCTGCCCAGAGGAACGTCAGGCCGTGGGCCAGGTCCTTGCCGCCGCGCCCCTTCTCCGGGTTCTCGCGCAGGGTGGTGACCTGGGTGTAGATGCCCTTCGGCCCGCGCGCGTCGAGGGCGGCCACGTACTCGGTCGCCGCGGCGATGCCGGCCTCGTCGGTGGTGAATCGCCGGCCGACCCAGCGGTCTGCGTCCGAGCACACGCTGAGCAGGCCGGGCACGTCCTGGAAGTGGTAGGCCAGCGACGCGTGAACCAGCTGCTGGTCGGCGACCAGTTCGGCGGGTGGAGCCTGGGTCACGGGTTCACCGCCGGGAAGTAGTAGACGCCGGTCGGGCGGCTGACGCAGCGCGAGCGCCTGGGGCAGACGCGCGGCGTGGCGGCAAGGCCGGCGGGGTGGATGTGCTGGTGGCCGCAGAACGGGCAGTCGACAACGAGCAGAGCGCGCAGCTCGCCGTCTTCGTGCTGGGTGTCGCGGTAGGCGACGAGGCGGGCCGCGGCGGCGGCCATACCGAGAGCGGCCAGCGGCTGGATCTCCGTTTCGGGCTGCTCGGTGTCCTCCCCGAAGAGCGGGAGGAGGGTGCTGCTGTTCACGAACGTGCTCTCTTCTACGAGCGGGTCAGGGGGTGTTCGTGGGGTGCTGGCGGGCGCCGCGGGGGGGATGGCGGCGCCCGCCAGCGGTCAGGCGGCCTTCCGTCTGGCCTTCGCGATCTCGTCACCCAGGGCGGTGACGTCGGCGCACCACTTGCGGGCGACGGCCTGGACGGCGCCGGAAGTGGGCTGCTCTTCGAGGTGCGCGCGGATCGAACCGAGGACGATCTCGTGGCGTCCTCGTTCGGCGGCACGCTTCACGTACAACTCGTCGGGGTCGGGGGCGTCCCCGACGGTCTCCGCCTCGATTGCATCGAGGTCGACGGGCTGGTCGACGGGCCACTGCCCGGGGCGCTCGGTCATGCCGCCTCCCGCGCTGCGGGCTGACTGAAGGCCGTGCGGATGACCGCGCGTTGGGTGTCGTCCAGCGGGGGCGCGGCGTCGACGATGCGCTCGATGCGCTCCCAGTAGCGGCGGTTGCGCTCAGGGTCGGCGAAGCGGACCGGGCGGTCCGGGGGTGCAGCGACACCCCCGGACGCCGGCGCGTTGCGTGCGCTGGTCACGCCTGCTCCTCGCCGTTCGCGTCGTAGACGGTGGCCTGCAGGACGTCGGGGAAGAGGTGCGTCGGCAGCCCGAGGAACTTGGTGACGAGGAAGCGGGTGGCTATGTCGCGCTCGAGGTCGCCGGCCTGCGACGGGATGTAGACGGTGGCGCGGCCGGAGGCATGGACGGTGCTGTAGCCGAAGAACCCCGGCTCGTTGATCTCCGTCGTGTCGAGGGTGACGTCGACCTGGGCGAGGAGCTCGTCCATCGGCAGGTCACAGACCTGCTCCTCGGTGAGCGTGTTGCGCTGGCCGGTCTGGATCGCTTGAATGGCCATGAGGACGTTCTCTTTCCGGCGGCGGCGCTAATGGGGTGGCTAGACCCCGGGCGTCGCCGTCTTGCTAGTTAGCGCTGGTAGTGATCGGGGCGTTCTCGACAGGCGGCGTCGGGTGGCTAGACCCGGCGCCGTCGCCGTCTCCGATGGAGACGTGAGCCGTGTTGCGGAGGGAGTCGAGGAGCTCTCCGTAGGCGAGTGCTAGTCGCCCGCGGGGTTTGCGTACTCCTCGTTCCCAGCGCCAGACGGTGGACTGATCGACCCCGCAAGCGGCGGCGATCTCGCTGATGGATAGGTCTGCTGCTTCGCGTAGGCGCCGCGCTTCACCGCTGCTTACGGCAGCGCGAACCTCGGCGAGGCGCAACAGCTGTGCTGTCTGAGCCATGATTGAACGCTAGCCGACTCCTTGCCGTTAGACAAGCCATGTAACTAGCTACTCGCTATGCCATTGCGGCTAGGACTTACTAGGCTTGGTTGCACAAGTGGCATGCCGCCGGGTTGCTTGGGCGTTCCGCCGGGTTGCTCGGGCGTTTCGCCGGGTCGGCTGTCGCGGGTGTTGCGGCCGGTAGGCCTGCTCGCTAACTACCTGCGAGTTTCAGGGAAGTCGCGACCTGGGAGGTGTGTTTCCGTGGGGATAGTCGATCTGCTGTTCGCCGTATGCCTGTGGCTAGTAGCTGACGTGGCGTCATGCAACCTTGAGGAACTCAAGGGAACATGCGGGAACATGTAGGAACATGTAGGAACGCGTGGAAGCTTGCAGGTCAGCGCCACTGAGTGCCGCTGAGTGCCGCTAAGTTCCGCTAACCGTGACAGCGCGACCTGTCTCTTCCTAGCCCCTCAGGGCGCCAGTGTCTTGCCATTGTTTTGCCGATAGGGCATGTTGGGTACGTGATTGATGACTCTCCCCTCCCCGCCGGCTGGCGTGCCCTAGCCGTCCCCTCTGACTGGAACTTCGACGAGCCCGAGCTGCGCATCAGGCCTGTCACGGTCGACTACGTGACGTACCCGGATGACTTCTTCATGCTGATCCAGACGCCGGAGATGATTGCCGAGCAAGAGCCCACCGGCATCATCGCCAGCTTCAAGGCCTCAGAGTCTGAAGGCGTCAGACTCGTGAAGATCTACGGCATCGGCGCCCGCTGGCTGGACTACCTCGGCGAGGTCGTCGCACAGTTCCCGCCGACGGAATGGACCAAGCGCGCCAAGAGCGTGGTGGTCAAGTTCCTTCAGCTGCCCGAGGTCCGCCAGGCCTTCGCCGACACAGTCGGCGAGCTCCCGCTGGCGCCCAGCGACAGTACGGCCGCACCGGCGCCCGAGCCCGGGGTCCAGCGGCGCCGGAAGATCACGCCGCAACACCTGGAAGAGGTCGCAAAGATCTACAACGAGGCGCAGTGCAACGACGAGCCACCCACTCGCGCCGTGCAGAACTACTTCGGGGTCTCACACTCGACGGCGGCCAAATGGGTTGGCGCCGCACGGCGCAGCAGCCTGTTGCCCCCGGTCTAGCTCCGCTTCCACACGAACACGACGGCGTCGTAGTCGAAGTACCCGCCGTCGGGCATCCGGCCTGGCCGCGGCGTCTTCAGCGTCACCTCGACCAGGGCCCGCAGCACGGTCCTCTGCCGCTCGAGGTCCATGCCCTTCCACGCCGCCCGCACGTCCGGCGCCCCGACCAGGCCGGCCAGCGGATCCGCTGTTGCCGCGCGGGCCAGCTGCCGCGTCACGCCCTCCAACTGTGCGCGGGCCGTATCCGAGGCCACGGCGAACTGCATGTCGCCGATCTCGCCCGCGCCGTACTTGCCAGCTAGGTTCCGCAGCCGCATCCGGATCTGCTCACCTTCGGCCTGCAGGCCGACCACGTCGACGCCGTCCGGTGCGGGCTCCAGCAGTTCGTGAGCGTCCGGCCGTGACAGGCGTTCGACGATCGCGTCCTCGACGTGCTGGTCGACGATCTCGGCGCGCCGGCCGCCGCCGTGCCCGGTCTGACAGCGGTACGACGGATAGCGGCGCCCGCCGGACTGGGTGACGTACACGTACTCGGGGCACTCGCCGCGGCCGCACCGGTACAGCAGCGATCCCAGCCACTTCGGTTGGGCGCCCGGGGTGGTCGTCCTGGCGGGGTCCTTCAGGATCGCGCAGACGGCCCTGTACTTCGCTTCGTCGACGATCGGCTCCCACTTGCCCTTGCCGACTTCCTCGCCCCGGTAGACGGCGATCCCGGCGTTCCTGGGCCGCAGCAGCATCTCCCGCAT
This sequence comes from Streptomyces sp. M2CJ-2, assembly GCF_016757295.1. Lineage (NCBI taxonomy): Bacteria > Bacillati > Actinomycetota > Actinomycetes > Kitasatosporales > Streptomycetaceae > Streptomyces > Streptomyces sp. M2CJ-2. Next base: position 12,313 of record NZ_JAESIF010000061.1, read on the forward strand.
GTCCGTGTGCGAGATGGAGTTCCCCCGCGTCGTCTGGAAGCCCTTGTCGGCGGCCCACTTCACCAGGGACCGGATCGATCCGCCGGAGAGGATCTCATCCGTCCAGTAGCGGAGCGCCTCGGCTTCCTCCGGGACGGCCTTGGTCATGTCGAGCTCAGGCTCCTCGAGCTCTTCGCCGGTCTTCTGGTCCACCTTCTTGCGCATCTCGCCGGTGGGCACGCCCCACCCGAACGGGCGAACCCCGCCGGCCCACTCGCCGGCCATGGCCTTCTGCTGCCGCGCCCTGGCCACACGGTGGCCCTTGTGCTCGGACTCCTGGCGGGCGACGGCGCCGAGGATTCGCGCGGTCATACGCCCGGAAGGCGTGGACAGGTCGATCGTCCCGGCCTGCACGGTGTGCGTAGAGATCCCGCGGCGCTCGGACAGGTTGATGTACTCCTCCAGCTCGGTGGGGGAACGGTGCAAGCGGTCGGTGTGCCAGGCGATGACGACGGTGGCCTTGCCCTCGTCGAGGTCGGCGAGCATGCGCCGGTAGTCCTTGCGGAGCTTCCCGCTGTACGCGCTCACATCGTTATCGACGTACACCTCGAGGACTTCCCAGCCCATCCGTTCGGCGAGGGCCTCGCAGTCCTGGCGCTGCCGGTCGACACCGAGACCGGCCCCGGTGCGGTCCTGCGAGATCCGGCAATAGACGACGGCGCGCGTTTGGGTGGCCCCCGTTGGAGTGCTCTTCATGGCCTGAGTGTGCCCCAGCAGTGGTGTCTCTGTCCCAGGTTCGGGAAAACAACCCTGCTCAGCGCTCTGCTGGGGCTGGCCGGACCGGACGAGCGGATCGTCCTCGCCGAGGACTCGGCCGAACTGCGGCCCGACCATCCACACGTCGTACGCCTGGAAAGCAGGCCCGCGAACCAGGAGGGCGCCGGACTCGTCACGCTCGAGGACCTGGTGCGCCAGGCACTGCGGATGCGGCCGGACCGGCTGGTCGTGGGGGAGGTGCGCGGCCCCGAGGTGGTCCACCTCCTGGCCGCCCTCAACACGGGACACGAAGGCTCGGGGACCGTCCACGCCAATGCAGCCGCGGACGTGCCCGCCCGGCTGGAGGCGCTCGGCACGGCGGCCGGGCTCGACCGGTTCGCGCTGCACAGCCAACTGGCGGCCGCCCTGTCCGTGGTGCTGCACCTCGTACGTGACCGGGGCGGCCGGAGGCGGATCGCGGAGGTGCACGTGCTGGAACGGGACCGATCGGGGCTGGTGCGGACGGTGCCCGCGCTGCGGTGGGGTCCGGACGCCTTCGCCCACGAGCCGGGGTGGGAGCGGCTGCGGGAGCTGCTCCGGAACGGGAGTGGGGGCGGTGGACGGTGAGCGAGTGGGAGCGGTCGAGGGTGAGAGGGGAGCGAGAGTGAGCGGGACTGCCGGGGTGTCGATCGGGGCGGCCATGGCGTGCCTCGGGGGCGCCGCGTGGCTGCTGGGCGGCAGCCGGGCCGGAGTCAGGCGGGCGCGACTGCTGCTGGCCGACGGGAAAGCCGTCGGGAGCGGGCCGCCGGGGTGGCCCCGGGCGGTCCGCGAGTGGGGGCGGATCCGTGGACGGCTGCGCGCCGAATGGTGGGCGCCGGCCGTCGGAGCGGTGCTGGCGCTGCTGGGTTCGTCGGTGTTGCCGGTCGTCGCGGGGGCGGCCGGGGTGCCGTTGCTGCGGCGGGTACGGCTGGCCGCTCGAGAGCGCCGGGACCGCGAGAAACGGGCCGACGCGGTGATCGCGCTGTGCGGGGCGCTCGCCGGTGAGGTGCGTGCCGGGCGGCAGCCGGGTGAGGCGCTGTCGCCGGCCGCGCGTGATTCCGGCGGGCTCGGCGAGGCGCAGGCCGCGGTGCTGGCGGCGGCGCGGCTCGGCGGGGACGTGCCGGACGGGCTCGCGGCGGCGGCACGGCAGCCGGGCGCCGAGGGGCTTCGAGGGCTCGCCGCGTGCTGGCGGGTCGCCGTCGACCAGGGGGCAGGGCTCGCGGCCGGACTCGACCGGCTGGAAGCGGCGCTGCGTGCCGAGCGGGACCGGCGCGGTGATCTGCGTGCCCAGCTGGCCGGTGCCCGTGCCACCGCGGTGATGCTCGCCGGGCTCCCGGTTCTGGGGCTCGGACTCGGCGCGGCCCTCGGGGCCGACCCGCTGCACATCCTGCTGCACACCGCGTCGGGGTTCGGCTGCCTCGTGGCCGGCGGGGTTCTGGAGGGCCTGGGGCTGTGGTGGGTGCTGCGGATCATGCGGGGAGCCGAGGAGGCATCGTCATGAGCGGCGAGGTCGTCCACAGGCTGGGGGTGTTCGTGGGGATGGCGCTGGCGGTCGGGTGGCCTGCCTGGTGGCTGCGCCGGAGGCGGTGCGAGCGCCGGGTGCGGCGACGGCTGGCCGGGATGTCGGCCGTGGAACCGCCGGCCTCCCGGCCGCGCCTCGCCGTGCCGGGAACCGCGCGGCGTTGGTTGCCCCCGGTGGGCGTGGCGTGCGCGGGATGGGCGCTGGTGGGCGGCCTCACCGGAGCGCTGGTGGGGCTGGCCTGCGCTGTCGGACTGTGGCGGTGGCGACTGCGGCAGACGGCAGCCGGAGCGCACGTGCGGGAGCGCGAGGCGGCCGGTGCGGCACGGCAACTGCCCCTCGCCGCCGACCTGCTGGCCGCCTGCATCGCGGCGGGCGCCGGTCCGGTACCGGCCGCTCAGGCTGTCGGTGAGGCCCTGGGCGGGCCGGTCGGGGACGCGCTGGCGCGGGGCGCGGCAGAGGTCCGGCTCGGCGGTGAACCGGGTGCGGCCTGGCGGCGGCTGGCCTCCGTGCCGGGAGCCGCTGCCCTGGCCCGGCTGCTGGAACGGGCCGACGTGTCCGGGCTTCCCATGGCCGCGCCCGTCGCGAGGCTCGCCGCGGAGTCCCGTGCGCAGTGGGCACGCGCGGCGACGGCACGGGCGCGGCGGGCGGCCGTCATGGTCACCGCACCCGTGGGGCTGTGCTTTCTGCCCGCCTTCATCGCGGTCGGCGTGCTGCCCGTGGTGATCGGGCTCGCCGGCGGGGTGTTGGGAGGGGGTGAGCCGCTGGGGCGGTGAGCAGGACGAACAGTCGAGTGGTTCAACAGAGCTTTTCTGCAGGGGATCCGTAGGGGAGTTGAGATGTATCAGGTGGTACGGGCGCGGCTGCGTGCCCTGGTGTGCAGGTTGCGGGCGGCGCGGAGGGACACCGGAATGGTCACTTCCGAGTACGCGATGGGCATCGTGGCGGCGGTGGCGTTCGCCGTGGTGCTCTACAAGGTGGTGACGAGCGGCCCGGTCGACGCGGCGCTGACGAGGATCGTGGAGCAGGCGCTCGATGGCCGGATGTGAGCGTCGGGCGGACGACGGGCCCTGGGCGTGGCGTGCGCGTCACGCGGACCGGGGGTTCGTGACGGCGGAGGCGGCGATGGTGCTGCCTGTGCTGGTGATGTTCGCGATGGTGCTGGTGTGGGGGCTGCTGGTGGTGGCGGCGCAGATCCAGTGCGTGGACGCGGCCCGCACGGGTGCCCGTGCGGCGGCCCGGCAGGATTCCCCCGGCGCGGTCGTCGAGGTGACCCGCCGGGCGGCGCCGTCCGGGGCGGAGGTCACCGTGAGCCGGGAGACGTCGCGGGTCCGTGTGGTCGTCGTGGCCAGGCTCCCGGTGCTGAGCGGGCTGCCCTTCGACGTACGGGAGGAGGCGGTGGCCGCCGTGGAGGAGACGGTGGGGGCGGACACATGAAGAGCGGAGGATTCCGTGACCGGCGCCGGTGGCTGAACGGCCGGCTCCCCGGGGGCGGCCGCGGACGTGACCGCGGGTCCGCGACCGTCTGGAGCATCGGGGTGATCGCCGTGCTGTGTGTCGTCTTCGGTGTCGTCCTCGCCCTCGGCCAGGCCGCCGTGGTCCGGCACCGGGCGGCCGGGGGCGCGGACCTCGCCGCGCTGGCGGCGGCGGACCGGTGGACGGACGGCGAGGCGGCGGCCTGCGCACGGGCCGACCGGGTGGCGCGGGCGCAGAACACCCGCCTCGTGCGGTGCGCGGTCGACGGCGAGGTCTCGGACGTGTCGGTGGCCTCGGGACGAGAGCCGTTCGCGGCGGAGGTCAGGGCACGGGCGGGGCCTGCCGGTCCGCCTCCTTCGCCGGCGATTCCTCCGTCGGCGCCGGGGCCCCCTCCAGCAGCACCGTGAGCAGCCGTACCGCGCCCCGCTTGTGCAGAGGGTCGTTGCCGTTGCCGCACTTGGGGGACTGGATGCACGAGGGGCACCCGGCCTCGCACTCGCAGGACGCGATGGCCCGCCGGGTGGCGGTGAGCCAGTCGACGGCGGTGTGGAAGGCACGCTCCGCGAAACCCGCCCCGCCCGGATGCCCGTCGTAGACGAAGACGGTGGGCAGCAGGGTGTCGGGGTGCAGGGGGACGGAGACGCCGCCGATGTCCCAGCGGTCGCAGGTCGCGAAGAGGGGCAGCATGCCGATCGACGCGTGCTCGGCGGCGTGCAGGGCACCGCCGAGGATCTCCGGGTTGATCCTGGCCCGGTCCAGTTGGTCCTCGGTGACCGTCCACCACACCGCACGGGTGCGCAGCGTACGAGGAGGCAGGTCGAGTTTCGTCTCGCCCAGCACCTCGCCGGTGACGACCCGTCGACGCAGGAAGGAGACCACTTGGTTGGTGACCTCGACGGAGCCGAAGCACAGGCGGCCGTCGCCCCACGGGATCTCGGTGTCCGTCTCCAGCACGGAGATGGACGTCGTGTCGCGGGCGACCGTCGTGTAGGACGGGGAGGCCTGCTCGACCAGGGCGACGGAGTCGTCCAGGTCGAGGGAGCGGACGAGATACGTGCGGCCCTGGTGGAGGTGGACCGCGCCCTCGTGGACGGCCGTGTGCGCGGCGCTCGCGTCCACCGTGCCGAGCAGTCGTCCGGTGCCGGACTCGACGACCTGGACCGGTCGGCCGCCCTCCCCGCGGATGTCGGTCAGGTCGGCGGCCCGCTCCCGGCGGGTCCAGTGCCAGGCCTTCGTCCGGCGGCGGAGCAGCTTCGCGGCCTCCAACTGGGGCAGGAGCTCCCCGGTGGCCGGTCCGAACAGCTCCAGATCCTCGTCCGTCAGAGGCAGTTCCTCGGCCGCCGCGCACAGGTGCGGGGCGAGTACGTAGGGGTTGTCGGGGTCGAGGACGGTGGATTCCACGGGCCGGTCGAACAGGGCTTCGGGGTGGTGGACGAGGAAGGTGTCCAGGGGATCGTCGCGGGCGACCAGGACGGCGAGGGCACCCTGCCCGGAGCGCCCCGCGCGGCCGGCCTGCTGCCACAGGGACGCCCGGGTGCCCGGGTAGCCGGCGATCACCACGGCGTCCAGACCGGAGATGTCCACGCCGAGTTCCAGGGCGTTCGTCGCGGCGAGTCCGAGGAGTTCGCCGGAGTGCAGGGCGCGTTCGAGGGCACGGCGCTCCTCGGGGAGATAGCCGCCCCGGTAGGCCGCCACGCGCCGGGCCAGTGAGCGGTCGCCCGCGGCGCCCGCCGCTGATGCCACTTCGGCGAGGCGTTCCTGCGCGATCACCGAGATGAGCTCGGCGCCGCGCCGGGAGCGTACGAAGGTGACCGAGCGGACGCCCTGCACGGTGAGGTCGGTCAGCAGGTCGGCGGCCTCGGCGGTGGCCGTACGGCGGACGGGGGCGCCCTTCTCGCCGTGCAGCTCGGTCAGCGGGGGCTCCCAGAGGGCGAACACCAGTTCACCGCGGGGTGAGGCGTCGTCGGCGACCTCGACCACCGGCAGTCCGGTGAGCCGGCGGGCGGCGACCGCGGGCTCGGCGGCGGTCGCGGAGGCCAGCAGGAAGACGGGCGAGGAGCCGTAGCGCGCACAGAGGCGGCGCAGCCGGCGCAGCACCTGGGCGACGTGCGAGCCGAAGACACCCCGGTAGGTGTGGCACTCGTCGATGACGACGTACTTCAGCGACTTCAGGAAGGAGGACCAGCGAGGGTGGGAGGGGAGCATGGCCCGGTGCAGCATGTCCGGGTTGGTCAGCACGTAGTTGGCGTACTGGCGGATCCACTCGCGCTCCTCGAACGGCGTGTCTCCGTCGTGGACCGCCGCGCGCACCGAATGGCCCAGAGGTTGTGAAAGTTCCTTCACGGCTCTGCACTGGTCGGCCGCGAGGGCCTTGGTGGGGGCGAGGTAGAGGGCGGTCGCGCCCCGGCCGTTCGGGGCCTCGGAGCCGTCCAGGAGCGCCGACAGTACGGGCGTGAGGTACGCCAGGGACTTGCCGGAGGCGGTACCGGTGGCGACCACGACCGACTCGCCGTCCAGGGCGTGCTCGGCGGCCCGTGCCTGGTGGGCCCAGGGGTGTTCGATGCCCGCCGCCCGCACGGCGGCGAGCACCTCCGGGCGAATCCGGTCCGGCCAGAGGGCATGGCGACCCGCTCGCGGGGGCAAGTGCTCCGTATGTGTGATGCGCGAAGCCCGGCTCGGCCCGGCGGCGAGCCGGGACAGGAGCACCCCCGGCGCGGGCTGGGAGGCGCTGTCCGTCAGGGGCCGATCGGGTCGGAGATTCTTGGCCATCGGCACCGAGTGTGTCACCGGCATGACGGACAATGGGACCAAGGCGTCGTGCACGCCTGCCGGTAAGTGATTGAATGCCATCGCGGCTGGCGAACCGTCCCGGGGGCTGAGCCGAGATGCCCCAAGGGCGACCGCTCGATAGCTAGGTGCTGGAGGATCCGTGGACCTGTCCCTGTCGACCGAGACCATGGGCGATCGCACGATCGTCAGGGTCGGTGGCGAAATCGACGTATATACCGCGCCCAAGCTGCGCGAGCAGCTGGTCGAGCTGGTGAATGACGGCAGTTTCCACCTTGTCGTCGACATGGAGGGTGTGGACTTCCTCGATTCAACCGGACTCGGCGTGCTGGTCGGCGGCCTGAAGCGGGTGCGTGCCCATGAGGGCTCGCTCCGCCTGGTCTGCAACCAGGAGCGCATTCTCAAGATCTTCCGTATCACCGGTCTCACCAAGGTGTTCCCGATCCACACCTCGGTCGAGGAAGCGGTGGCGGCCACCGACTGATCATCGGGTCCGGGCGTCCGCGTCCGGGCAGAGCAGTGAAGTACGAGGAGGGCCGGGTTCTTCGACAGCCCGGCCTCTCCACCGCACGCCCGAAGTCTGCGAGGGGGATGCATGGCCACCGTTGAGCTCCGCTTCAGCGCGCTGCCCGAGCATGTCAGGACCGCCCGGCTGGTGGCGGCGGCGGTGGCGCGCAGGGCCGGAGTGGACGAGACGGTCCTCGACGAGGTCCGCCTCGCCGTCGGGGAGGCGTGCACCCGGGCCGTCGGCCTCCACCAGAACGGTGGAATCTCGGCCCCCGTGAAGGTGCTGCTGACCGAGGAGGAGAAGCAGTTCTCCATCGAGGTCGGTGACGAGGCGCCCCATCCGGCTCCCGGCGGGCGGACGCCCGGCGACGGGCCGGGAGGCGCCGAGGCCGAGATCGAGGAGGACGAGTTGGGCCTCGCGGTCATCAGCGGACTCGTCGACGACGTCGAGGTCAGTTCCGGGGAGCACGGCGGAACGATCCGCATGAGGTGGTCCACCACGCCGCCGGCCACCTTCCACGGCTGACCCGCCCGACCGCTTGCCCCGGCTGGCCACCCGACCACCCGACCCGAGTCACCCGAACAGCGACTTCTTTTCCGAAGGGCCCCACCCGTGGGGCCCTTCGGCATGTGCGGGTGTCACCACCCGCGCTTACTGTGGTTTCTGTTCCGCCGTTCCCGTGCGGTTCACCGCGTGAATTCATTCACGATCCATCGGGTGATCGGTGAATGCTCCAGAGGCATTACAGGTGATCATGGCGTGAAGAGTATGCGCGGCGATTTACATTTAACGCGCTCTGTTTCGATCAGGTTCCGGGTACCTAGAATCCCGTCCACATCTTGAGCTCAGCCCAAGCGTCAAGGAGGACGAATGGCGGGGCTTTCCATCTCACATCAGTCGGGCCAACCCATCTCTCTCGCAGCAGCCGTGCTGACCGACGACAACCGTGTGCTCGTGGTGGTCATCGGGGTCGTGGCACTGGCGGCACTGGTGGTCGCGGGCGTCCTGGTGCGCCAGGTACTCGCGGCCGGCGAGGGCACCGACAGCATGAAGGAGATCGCCGCAGCGGTCCAAGAGGGCGCGAACGCCTACCTGGCCCGCCAGCTGCGCACACTCGGCGTTTTCGCCGTCGTGGTGTTCTTCCTGCTCATGCTGCTGCCCGCGGACGACTGGAATCAGCGTGCCGGACGATCGGTGTTCTTCTTGATCGGAGCGGCGTTCTCGGCGGCCACCGGATATATCGGTATGTGGCTCGCCGTGCGCACCAACGTGCGAGTCGCCGCGGCGGCCCGCGAGGCCACACCGGCTCAGGGCGAGCCGGAAAAGGATCTCACCGCCGTCTCGCACAAAGCGATGAAGATCGCTTTTCGCACGGGCGGCGTGGTCGGCATGTTCACCGTCGGGCTCGGCCTGCTGGGCGCCACCTGCGTGGTGCTCGTGTACGCGGCCGACGCTCCGAAGGTGCTCGAGGGATTCGGGCTCGGGGCCGCGCTGATCGCGATGTTCATGCGTGTCGGCGGCGGCATCTTCACCAAGGCCGCCGACGTCGGTGCCGACCTGGTCGGCAAGGTCGAGAAGGGCATTCCGGAGGACGATCCGCGCAATGCCGCGACCATCGCCGACAACGTGGGCGACAACGTCGGCGACTGCGCGGGCATGGCGGCCGACCTGTTCGAGTCGTACGCCGTGACGCTGGTGGCCGCGTTGATCCTGGGCTCGGCGGCCTTCGGCAACGCCGGACTGGCCTTCCCGCTGCTGGTGCCCGCGATCGGCGTCCTCACCGCGATGGTCGGCATCTTCGCGGTGGCTCCGAGACGCTCCGACCGCAGTGGCATGAGCGCGATCAACCGCGGGTTCTTCATCTCCGCGATGATCTCCCTCGTCCTGGTCGCGATCGCCGTGTTCACCTACCTGCCGTCGTCGTACGCCGACCTCGACGGCGTCACCGACGAGGCGATCCAGGGCATGGACGGCGACCCGCGGATCCTCGCACTCGTCGCGGTGGCCATCGGCATCGTGCTCGCCGCCCTGATCCAGCAACTCACCGGTTACTTCACCGAGACCACCCGGCGTCCCGTCAAGGACATCGGCAAGACCTCGCTCACCGGCCCGGCCACCGTCGTCCTCGCCGGTATCTCCCTCGGGCTCGAATCGGCCGTCTACACCGCCCTGTTGATCGGCCTCGGCGTGTACGGGGCCTTCCTGCTCGGCGGCACGTCGATCATGCTGGCGCTGTTCGCGGTGGCGCTGGCCGGCACCGGCCTGCTCACCACGGTCGGCGTGATCGTCGCGATGGACACCTTCGGGCCGGTCTCCGACAACGCGCAGGGCATCGCCGAGATGTCCGGCGACGTCAAGGGGGCGGGCGCCCAGGTGCTCACCGACCTGGACGCCGTCGGCAACACCACCAAGGCCATCACCAAGGGCATCGCCATCGCCACGGCCGTGCTCGCGGCGGCGGCGCTGTTCGGCTCGTACCGTGACGCCATCACCACCGGCGCGAGGGACGTGGGCGAACGGCTCAGCGGCGAGGGCGCACCGATGAGCCTGATGATGGACATCTCACAGCCCAACAACCTCGTCGGACTCGTCGCTGGCGCGGCGGTCGTCTTCCTCTTCTCGGGGTTGGCGATCAACGCGGTCTCGCGGTCGGCGGGTTCGGTGGTCTTCGAGGTGCGGCGGCAGTTCCGCGAGAAGCCCGGGATCATGGACCACAGCGAGAAACCGGAGTACGGCAAGGTCGTCGACATCTGCACCAGGGACGCCCTGCGCGAACTCGCCACACCCGGTCTGCTGGCCGTGATGGCGCCCGTCTTCATCGGGTTCACGCTCGGTGTCGGGGCGCTCGGCGCCTTCCTCGCGGGCGCGATCGGCACGGGCACGCTGATGGCGGTGTTCCTCGCCAACTCCGGTGGCGCGTGGGACAACGCGAAGAAGCTCGTCGAGGACGGCCACCACGGCGGCAAGGGCAGCGAGGCCCACGAGGCCACCGTCATCGGTGACACCGTCGGCGACCCCTTCAAGGACACCGCGGGGCCGGCCATCAACCCCCTGCTGAAGGTGATGAACCTGGTGGCGCTGCTCATCGCGCCCGCGGTCATCCAGTTCTCCTACGGCGCGGACAAGAGCGTCGCCGTACGGGTACTGATCGCGGTCCTGGCGCTGGCCGTGATCGTCGGTTCGGTGTACGTGTCCAAACGGCGCGGTATCGCCATGGGTGACGAAGGCAACTCCGAACCTGATCACAAGTCGGTCGACCCGGCGGTGGTCTCGTAGGCCAAGTCACCGTTTCAGCCACCGAAGGCCTGTTCAAGGCGCGGGCGGGCGGCGCGAGTTGACGCGTCGCCCGCCCGCTTCGTGCGGTGCGCGCCCCCCCTGCCGTGAGCCTTCTCTCGCTTGGTGCAAATGGCTTCAAAAATTGTCTTAGCGGACGTTCGGCGGGGGGATGTCGCCCATCTGGCGTGTATGTTCCGGGGCCGGGAGCCAAGGAAGGGGCCAATCCGGTGAACAAGAAGCTCGCGGCCGCACTGTCCGGCGGTGCGGTACTGGTACTGGCGCTGACGGGATGCGGCGGCGACGACGGCAACGAGAAGCTGGATTCCTGGGCGAACCAGGTCTGTGACGCGGTGCAGCCGCAGGCGAAGAAGATCGCGGCCGCCAACGCCGCGATCCAGAAGGAGACCTCGGACAACAGCACGCCGGAGGAGGTCCAGAAGACCGACTCGAAGGCCTTCCAGGACATGTCCGACGCCTACAAGGCGATCGGCGCGGCCGTGAACAAGGCGGGGGCGCCGGACGTCGAGAACGGCGAGAAGAAGCAGACGGACGCGGTCAAGGAACTCAACGGCATCTCCGCGTCCTACGCCTCCCTGAAGAAGCAGGTCGACGAGCTCGACACGGACGACCAGGCGAAGTTCGCCGACGGCCTCAAGGACATCGCCACCGAGCTGGACAAGCTCAGCAAGAACGGCAACAACGCCCTCAAGACACTGGAGGAGGGCGAGGTCGGCAAGGCGATGGCCCGCCAGCCCAGCTGCAAGTCGGCCACCGCTCCGGGGCAGGCCACGCAGAGCTGACGGCGCGACAGCCGAGCTCGTCACGGCGGGCACGGCGGGCACGGCTGTCGTGGGGGTCACGGAACGCGTGGGGTGAGGGCGGCGGCCACAATGGAGGGTGTGAGTAACACCGGCCTGCCGCCCTTGCCCTTGTCCCCCTCGGCCCCTTCGTCCCCCTCGGCTCCTTCGGCTCCTCCGTCCGGTCGTTCCGACACCGCCGCCCGTCTCCGCGACGCGCTGCTCGGAGCCTCCTTCACCGCCGACGGACTGCTCGAACTGCTCGGCGCTCCCGCGTACGCGGCGCTGGCCCGCAGCGAGACCGTGCCCGCGTTCCGGGCGACGCGCGGGGACGCACCGCTGGAGACACTCGTACGGCTGTTCCTGTTGCAGCAACCCGTGCCCCACGCGCGTGTGGCCGACGTTCTGCCGGTCGACGCCTGTCTGGAGGACGGGTGGCTGGCGCGCGTCGGCGCGGACGAGCTCGCCGCGACCGTGGACGTACGGCCGTACGGCGGGCCCGCGGGCGAGGACTGGTTCATCGTGTCCGACCTGGGGTGCGCGGTCGGCGGCGCCGGCGGCATCGGCAGCCGGGAGGAGGGAGTCGTCCTCGGCGTCGGCGGGGCGTCCATGACCCTGGCCGGGATCACCGTCCGCACGCCCGCCGCCTCCGCGCTCGACCTCGGCACCGGCTCCGGCATCCAGGCGCTGCACGCCACCCGGCACGCCACGCGCGTGACGGCGACGGACGTCAACCCGCGCGCGCTGCACATCACCGCGCTCACCCTGGCCCTCTCCGGGGCCCCGGCCGCCGATCTGCGCGAGGGGTCGCTGTTCGCACCGGTCGGGGAGGACGAGACGTACGACCTGATCGTGTCCAACCCGCCCTTCGTGATCTCGCCGGGCGCGCGGCTCACCTACCGCGACGGCGGGATGGGCGGGGACGATCTGTGCCGCACGCTCGTTCAGGAGGCGGGGGAACGGCTGCGTGAAGGCGGGTTCGCGCAGTTCCTCGCCAACTGGCAGCACGTCGAAGGGGAGGACTGGCAGGACAGGCTCAGGTCATGGGTGCCTCGCGGGTGCGATGCCTGGATCGTGCAGCGCGAGGTGCAGGACGTCACTCAGTACGCCGAGCTGTGGCTGCGGGACGCCGGCGACCACCGCGGCGACGCGGCCGACTACCAGGCACGCTACGACGCCTGGCTGGACGAGTTCGAGGCGCGCGACGTGAAGGCCGTCGGCTTCGGCTGGATCACCCTGCGCAAGTCGGGCGCCGCCCTGCCGTCGGTCACGGTGGAGGAGTGGCCGCACCCGGTCGAGCAGCCGCTCGGGGAGACGGTGCGGGCCCACTTCGAGCGGCTCGACTACCTCCGTACGCACGACGACGCGGCGCTGCTCGAGGCGAGCTTCCGGTTGGCCGGCGAGGTCGTGCAGGAGCAGGTCGGGCTGCCCGGCGCGGAGGACCCGGAGCACGTGGTGCTGCGCCAGAACCGCGGGATGCGCCGGGCCACCAGGGTGGACACGGTCGGCGCGGGCTTCGCGGGCGTGTGCGACGGCACGATGAGCGCGGGCCGCATCCTCGACGCCATCGCCCGGCTCCTCGGCGAGGACCCGGTGCTGCTGCGCGACCGCACGCCCGCCCAGATCCGGCTGCTGGTGGAACAGGGGTTCCTGGAACCGGTGGGGTGACGGGGCCGCGGCCGTGAGGACGGCGGGTGACCGGTGGCGCGGTAGCGAGAGCGCCGGGCGACCGGTGGCGCGGCGCGCGCGGTGCGGGGAACGTGCCCGGCGGGCGCTCGGAAGAGTGTTCGGTTCGCCAACTTTCGAGTCGTTCCGGACACCCTCACCGGGAGCCGGGCCGCGCCCGGCCGCCGTCCCACCCGCCCTCGTCGTCCCTGCGTTCACCTTCGGTTCGCCTGCGCGCCGCTCGTGCGTGTCAGCCTCATCCCGGGCCGGCGTCAGCGGCCGGGGGAAGGGGCTCAGGGAACCATGGAGAGCGGACCGGCGATCTTCGCGGGGCTGGTGTTCTGCCTGTTCGGGGGCGGGCTGCTGGCCTGGACCGTGACGCGCGTCCGCCGACGCCACCCCGTGGCCCAGGATGTGAACCCCGTCGCATCGGCTGGCGTCGCGAGCCTCGTCTCGTTGATCTCCCTCGTCCTCGGCGCGTGGTGTCTCACCCGCCTCTGAGGACCGCGGGCGAACTGGGGATTCGAGTAATCGACAGGTCGCGCTCCGCAGAGGAGCGGGCCGGGTCTGGTCAGTCCGGGCGGCAGGAACGGTGCAAGTCGGGTTACCGTTCGAGTGGCCGTTGCGGGCTTTTCCCGTTTGACACGGGGGCGGGAGGTACCGTCACACTCCGCAGCGTCACGAGCCGTGAATGCAGACCCGACCCCGGGAGGAGAGCCCGGGGAGGCCCCAGTGTCGACCGGAGAGAAGAGCGAAGTTGTCCCCGACCAGCGAGACCGCGAAGGGCGGCCGCCGACTCGTCATCGTCGAGTCGCCTGCCAAAGCGAAGACGATCAAGGGCTATCTCGGCCCTGGCTACATCGTCGAGGCGAGCGTCGGGCACATTCGCGACCTTCCCAACGGCGCCGCGGAGGTGCCTGAGAAGTACACCGGTGAGGTCCGCCGTCTCGGTGTGGACGTCGAACACGACTTCCAGCCGATCTATGTGGTCAACGCCGACAAGAGGGCCCAGGTCAAGAAGCTCAAGGACCTGTTGAAGGAGTCCGACGAGCTCTTCCTCGCCACCGATGAGGACCGCGAGGGCGAGGCCATCGCCTGGCATCTCCAGGAAGTCCTCAAGCCGAAGATCCCGGTCAAGCGGATGGTCTTCCACGAGATCACCAAGGACGCGATCCGCGAGGCCGTGGCCAACCCGCGCCAGCTCAACCAGAAGCTGGTCGACGCCCAGGAGACCCGCCGCATCCTCGACCGTCTCTACGGCTACGAGGTCTCGCCGGTCCTGTGGAAGAAGGTCATGCCCCGGCTGTCCGCCGGCCGTGTCCAGTCCGTCGCCACCCGGCTCGTGGTCGAGCGGGAACGCGAGCGCATCGCGTTCCGTTCCGCCGAGTACTGGGACCTGACGGGCACCTTCTCGACGGGCCGCGCCGGGGACGCTTCCGACCCGTCCGCGCTGGTCGCCCGCCTCCAGAGCGTCGACGGCAGGCGCGTCGCGCAGGGACGCGACTTCGACTCCCTGGGACAGCTCAAGAGCGCGAACACCCTCCAGCTCGACGAGGCGAACGCCCGTGCCCTGGCCGCCGCCCTGGAGAACACGCGGTTCTCCGTGCGGTCCGTCGAGTCCAAGCCGTACCGCCGCTCGCCGTACGCCCCGTTCCGTACGACGACGCTGCAGCAGGAGGCGAGCCGCAAGCTCGGCTACGGCGCGAAGGCCACCATGCAGATCGCGCAGAAGCTGTACGAGAACGGCTACATCACCTACATGCGCACGGACTCGACGACGCTGAGCGACACGGCGGTCGCCGCCGCCCGCGCCCAGGTCACGCAGCTGTACGGCGCCGACTACCTGCCGCCGCAGCCGCGTACCTACGCCGGGAAGGTGAAGAACGCCCAGGAGGCGCACGAGGCGATCCGGCCCTCGGGCGACCGTTTCCGCACCCCTGCCGAGACCGGCCTGACCGGCGACCAGTTCCGGCTCTACGAGCTGATCTGGAAGCGGACCGTCGCCTCCCAGATGAAGGACGCCACCGGCAACTCCGTCACCGTGAAGATCGGTGGCACCGCGTCCGACGGCCGGGACGTCGAGTTCACCGCGTCCGGCAAGACCATCACCTTCCACGGCTTCCTGAAGGCGTACGTCGAGGGCGCGGACGACCCGAACGCCGAGCTCGACGACCGCGAGCGCCGGCTGCCGCAGGTCGCCGAGGGCGACGCCCTCACCGCCGAGGAGATCTCGGTCGACGGCCACGCCACCAAGCCGCCGGCCCGCTACACCGAGGCGTCGCTGGTCAAGGAGCTGGAGGAGCGGGAGATCGGCCGCCCGTCGACGTACGCGTCGATCATCGGCACGATCCTCGACCGCGGCTATGTGTTCAAGAAGGGCACGGCCCTCGTGCCGTCCTTCCTCTCCTTCGCCGTGGTCAACCTGCTGGAGAAGCACTTCGGCCGGCTCGTCGACTACGACTTCACCGCCAAGATGGAGGACGATCTCGACCGCATCGCGCGCGGTGAGGCGCAGTCCGTGCCGTGGCTGAAGCGGTTCTACTTCGGCGAAGGCACCGGCACCGGCAACGGCGGTGCGGCCGAGGCGGGCAACGGCGACGGGGACCACCTCGGCGGCCTCAAGGAGCTGGTGACCGACCTGGGCGCGATCGACGCGCGCGAGGTGTCGTCGTTCCCGGTGGGCAACGGCATCGTGCTGCGGGTCGGACGCTACGGTCCGTACATCGAGCGCGGCGAGAAGGACGCGGAGGGCCACCAGCGGGCCGACGTCCCCGAGGACCTGGCGCCCGACGAGCTGAGTGTGGAGTTCGCCGAGGAACTGCTCGCCAAGCCGAGCGGCGACTTCGAGCTGGGCACCGACCCGGCGACCGGCCGCCCGATCGTCGCCAAGGACGGCCGCTACGGGCCGTACGTCACGGAGATCCTCCCCGAGGGCACGCCGAAGACCGGCAAGAACGCGGTCAAGCCGCGTACGGCCTCCCTCTTCAAGTCGATGTCCCTGGACACGGTGACGCTCGACGACGCGCTGAAGCTGATGTCGCTGCCGCGCGTGGTCGGCGCCGACGCCGAAGGCGTGGAGATCACCGCACAGAACGGCCGCTACGGGCCGTATCTGAAGAAGGGCACCGACTCGCGGTCGCTGCAGTCCGAGGAACAGCTCTTCACGATCACGCTGGAGGAGGCGCTGGCGATCTACGCCCAGCCCAAGCAGCGTGGCCGGGCCGCGGCCAAGCCGCCGCTGAAGGAGCTGGGTGAGGACCCGGTCAGCGGGAAGCCGGTCGTGGTGAAGGACGGCCGCTTCGGTCCCTACGTCACCGACGGCGAGACCAATGCGACCCTGCGCTCCGGTGACAGCGTCGAGACGATCACCCAGGAGCGCGGCTTCGAGCTGCTGGCCGAGAAGCGCGCCAAGGGGCCCGCCAAGAAGACGGCGAAGAAGGCCCCGGCCAAGAAGACGACCGCCAAGAAGGCTCCGGCCAAGAAGACGGCGGCGGCCAAGAAGACGGCGGCGGCCAAGAAGACGGCGGCGGCCAAGAAGACCGCGGCGGCCAAGACCGCCGCGAAGAAGACGACGGCGGCCAAGACCACCGCGGCCAAGACCACTGCGAAGAAGGCGACGGCCGCGAACGGCGCCGAGGACTGAGGCACCTTCAGGACCCCGTGCGGCACGGCGGTCCGTCGTCCGCTCCCAGGTGTGGATCTTCGCCAAGGGTTCGGAATGCGAACGCCCCGGCAACACTTCGGTGCCGGGGCGTGCGCATGTCAGGGCGGAGCGCCGTGGTGTCGGCGCGGGCCGATAGGCTGAACGCATGATGCGAGCCGAACCGCCAGCGGCCCCTCAACCGGCCCCCGACGACGCACTGGTCGCGGACTCCCGCGAGCGCGCCGTCCGCGCCCTGCTGCGCCGTCCGCAGCTGAAACGGCTGTGGAGCGCGCAGTTCGTGGGCGGCGTCGGTGACATCCTCGCCCTCCTCGTGCTGGTCCTCCTCGCCCTCCAGGCGGCGATCGCCGAGGGTTCGTTCGGCGGCGGCTCCCGGGGCGCCGCGTTCGCAGTGGCGACCGTTTTCGGGGTGCGGATTCTCGCGACGCTGCTGTTCGGCGCCGTGCTCCTCGGCCCGCTCACGTCGCTCACCTCGCCGGACGGACCGCTGGACCGCCGCTGGACCATGGTCGGCGCGGACGGGCTGCGGGCGGCCCTGCTCATCGTCGCCCCGCTGTGGATCGACTGGACGTCCGACGACGCCCTGGCCGTCCTCCTCGTCACCGCCTTCGTGACATCGGTCGCCGAGCGGTTCTGGACGGTGTGCCGGGAGAGCGCGGCGCCCGCGCTGCTGCCCGCCCCGCCCCCGGAGGGCGCGACGGTGCGGCCGTTGCCGGACCACATGGACGCGCTGCGCCGACTGTCGCTGCGTACGTCCTTCGTGGTGGTGCCGGTCGCGGCCCTCGTACTCGTCGTCGCCGGGCTGTTCAACAACCTGCTGGGCACGGGCATCGACTGGTTCGCCCAGCACCAGGCGGCCCTCGCCTCGTACGTCGCGGCCGGACTGTTCGCCGCGTCGCTGTCGATACTGACCTTCCTCGAGCTGCCCGCCGCGCGCACCCCGCGTCCGCGCTCGCCGCTGGAGGGGCTGCGCCGCCCGAAGAGCGCCGCCGGCACCGGCCCCGACAAGGGCCGCACCGGCGTGATGCCGCTGCTGGTGCTGGCGTCCGCCCTGGTGGCCGCCGCGGTGTCGGCCGCCGTCGCGGTGTTCGTGCTGCACGCCAAGGACCTGGGCGGCGGGCCCGTGCTGTACGGCCTGCTGGTGGGCGCGCTGACCGGCGGTGTCGTCGTCGGCATACGGACGGCGCCCGCCCTGTTGCCGTCGCTGTCGCGGCGCCGCCTGCTCGCGCTGGCGCTCGCCTTCACCGGCGTCGCGCTGCTGGCCGCCGGTCTGGTGCCGGACGTCACCAGCGTGCTGCTGATCGTCGCGCTGGCCGGCGTGGGCGCGGGCATCTCGGCCAACACCGGGCACACGCTGCTCGACCAGGAGACCGAGGACCAGCGGCGGGCCCGTACGACGGAGCACCTGCACGCGGTCGTCCGCGTCTTCGTGGCGCTCGGCGCGGTGATCGCCCCGCTGGTGGCCGCGGCCATCGGGCCGCACCGGCTGGAGAGCGGCCGGTTCGTCTTCGCGCACGGCGGTGCCGCGTTCACGCTGATGCTGGTGGGCGCGCTGCTGCTGCCGGTGGCCGCGCTCGTGCTGGCCAAGGTCGACGACCGTTCCGGGGTGCCGCTGCGACAGGACCTGCGGGACGCGCTGCTCGGCGGCGACGACCCGGCGCCGGTCCCGGCGGGCGCCGGCTTCTTCATCGCCCTGGAGGGCGGCGACGGGGCCGGGAAGTCCACGCAGGCCGAGGCGCTCGCCGAGTGGATCCGGGCCAAGGGCCACGAGGTCGTCCTCACGCGTGAGCCGGGGGCGACCCCCGTCGGCAAGCGGCTGCGGTCGATCCTGCTGGACGTCTCCAGCGCCGGACTGTCCCACCGCGCGGAGGCGCTGCTGTACGCGGCGGACCGGGCCGAGCACATCGACACGGTCGTACGGCCCGCACTGGAGCGGGGCGCCGTCGTCATCTCCGACCGCTACATCGACTCCTCGGTGGCCTACCAGGGCGCCGGGCGCGACCTGTCCCCGACCGAGATCGCCCGCATCAACCGCTGGGCGACCGACGGCCTCGTGCCGCACCTCACCGTGCTGCTGGACGTGGCGCCGGAGACCGCGCGCGAGAGGTTCACCGAGGCACCGGACCGGCTGGAGTCGGAACCCGCCGAGTTCCACGCGCGCGTGCGGGCCGGTTTCCTCACCCTGGCCGCGGCCGACCCCGGCCGGTACCTGGTGGTCGACGCCGGTCAGGAGCCGGACGCGGTCGGCACCGTGGTCCGGCACCGGCTCGACCAGGTGCTGCCGCTCTCCGAGGCCGAGATCCAGGCTCGCGAGGAGGCCCGGCGCAAGGCCGAGGAGGAGGCCCGCCGCAAGGCGGAGGAGGAGGCGGCGCGCAAGGCCGAGGAGGAGCGCCTGGAGCGCGAGCGCCAGGAGCTGATGGCGCGGCTGCGTGCCGAGGAGGAGGAGCGCAAGCGGCGCGAGCTGGAGGAGGCGCAGCGGCGCGAGGCCGAACGGCAGGCGGAGGAGGCCCGGCAGCGCGCCGAGGAGGCCGCCCGCCGAGCCGAGGAGGAGCGTCAGCGGCTCCTCGCCGAGGAGAAGGCGCGGGCGGAGGAGGAGACCCGGCGCAGGGCGGAGCAAGAACGGCTCCGCAAGCAGGCCGAGGAGGAGGCGCGGCTGCGCGCCGAGGCCGAGGCGCTGCGCCTGGAGAAGCAGCGCAAGGCCGAGGAGGCGCTGCGGCGGGCCGAGGAGGCCCGACGCCTCGCGGAACGGGTCGCGGCCGCGGCGGAGACGGGCCCCAGGGCGACGGACGGGGCCGGTTTCTCCACGGCGGCGCCGGGTGCCACGGACGAGACGGCGGTGCTGCCGCGGGTGCCGGGCAAGGGCCGGCGTGACACAGGGCCCTCCGAGGCCGAGGTGACGACCGAGCTGCCGCAGGTGTCGGTTCCGCCCCGGGCGGCCGACGAGACCGAGGTGCCGCCGCGGGGTGACGCGGAGGAGACGGCGGTGCTGCCCGGGGTCACGCGGGATGACAATGAGGCGAGCACACGCGAGTTGCCCCAGGTCGACCTCGAGAACATGCCGGGCCGGAACAGGCAGCGTCCGGACTGGGCCGAGGAGACCCCGCTGGACGACCTGCCGACGCTGGCGGACGAGCTGCTGGGCCCGCGCGACGGCGAGCGCGGCGACGGGCACGGCGAGCACGGTGACGAGGGCGGCCGGGGCCGGGGCCGCCGCTGACGGGAAGGGAAGGACGGCGGATGGAACGACGGCGGATGGAAGGGCGGTGTGACCCATGACCGTGTGGGACGACCTCGTCGGGCAGCAGCGGGTGAGTGAACAGCTCACCGCCGCCGCCCGGGACGCCGACGCCCTCGTCACCGCCGCGGCGGCCGGCGCCCCCGCGCCGACGGCGTCGAAGATGACCCACGCCTGGCTGTTCACGGGCCCGCCCGGCGCCGGACGCCACCAGACGGCGCGTGCCTTCGCCGCCGCGTTGCAGTGCGTCAGCCCCGACCGTGCCCTCGGCGGAGTCCCGGGCTGCGGATTCTGCGACGGCTGCCACACCGCCCTGATCGGCACCCACGCCGACGTGAGCACGATCACCGCCGTCGGCGCGATGATCCTGGTGCGCGACATGCGCGACACCGTCCGCAAGTCGTTCACCGCACCGGCGAACGGCCGCTGGCAGGTGATCCTCGTCGAGGACGGCGAGCGGCTGAACGAGAGCTCCGCCAACGCCGTCCTCAAGGCCGTGGAGGAGCCCGCCCCCCGCACGGTCTGGCTGCTCTGCGCCCCGTCCGTCGAGGACGTCCTGCCGACGATCCGCTCCCGCTGCCGCCACCTCAACCTGAGCACGCCCTCCGTGGAGGCCGTCGCCGACCTGCTCGTACGACGCGAGGGCGTCGAGCCGGACGTGGCGGCGGCCGTCGCCCGCGCCACCCAGGGCCACGTCGACCGGGCCCGCCGCCTGGCCACCGACCCGGCGGCCCGCGAGCGCCGCGCCGCCGTGCTGAAGCTGCCGCTGCGGGTCGACGAGGTCGGGAGCGCGCTCAAGGCGGCCCAGGAACTCGTCGACGCCGCCGCCGAGGACGCCAGGCAACTGGCCGAGCAGATGGACACCAAGGAGACCGACGAACTGAAGGCGGCGCTCGGCGCGGCCCAGGGCGGTCGGCTGCCGCGCGGTACGGCGGGCGTGGTCAAGGACCTGGAGGACATGCAGAAGCGCCGCCGAACGCGTACGCAGCGGGACAGCCTCGACGTGGCCCTGACCGACCTCACCAGCTTCTACCGCGACGTCCTCGCCCTCCAGCTCGGCTCCCGCGTCGCCCTCGCCAACACGGACGCCGAGGACGCCCTGGAGCGCCTGGCGCGCGGCAGCTCCCCCGAGTCCACACTCCGCCGCATCGAGTCGATCGCCGCCTGCCGCGACGCCCTCGACCGCAACGTGGCCCCGCTCCTGGCCGTGGAGGCGATGACCATGGCACTCAGAGCGGGCTGAACCCGCGCGTCCCGTAACTCGTACGAGGCACGGGACGCACACAGAGCACTCGGGCCGTCGCTCACAGTTACGCTCGCATCATGCACACAAGGCGCACCCCCCACCGCAGGACCCGCACCGCAGCCACGCTGCTCGCCGCCGCCGCGCTCCTGGTCTCCGGCTGCTCCTCCGGGAGCACGACGAGCACCGCGGGTTCCGCGAAATCGGCGGCGAGGCAGACGGAGACACTGGCCGCACTGCCCCGTGCCACGCCCGCGGCACTCACTCCGTACTACGAGCAGAAGCCGAAGTGGCGCGACTGCGGGGTGCCCGGCTTCCAGTGCGCCACGCTGAAGGCCCCGCTCGACTACGCCGACCCGTCCGCCGGCGACGTCCGCCTCGCCGTGTCCCGCAAGAAGGCCACGGGCCCGGGGGAGCGGCTGGGCTCGCTGCTGGTCAACCCCGGTGGGCCGGGCGGCTCGGCGATCGGCTACCTCCAGGCGTATGCCGGCATCGGCTACCCGGCCGAGGTGCGCGCCCGCTACGACATGGTGGCCGTCGACCCGCGGGGCGTGGCCCGCAGCGAACCCGTCGAGTGCCTGGACGGCCCCGAGATGGACGCGTACACGCAGACGGACGTCACACCGGACGACGCGAAGGAGACCGACGCGCTGGTCGCCGCGTACCGGAAGTTCGCCGAGGGCTGCGGGGCGGACGCGCCGAAGCTGCTGCGCCATGTGTCGACCGTCGATGCGGCCCGGGACATGGACATCGTGCGGGCGGCGCTGGGCGACGAGAAGCTGAACTACGTGGGCGCCTCCTACGGCACCTTCCTCGGGGCGACGTACGCGGGGCTGTTCCCGGACCGGACGGGCCGGCTGGTGCTGGACGGCGCGCTGGACCCCTCGCTGTCGGCGCGGCAGCTCAACATCGAGCAGACGGCGGGCTTCGACACAGCGTTCACGGCCTTCGCGAAGGACTGCGTACGGCAGAGCGACTGCCCCCTCGGTGGCCGGAACACCGGTGTCGAACAGGTCGGCGAGAACCTGAAGGAGTTCTTCGCCGAACTCGACGCCCGGCCGATCCCCACCAAAGACACCGGGGGCCGCAGGCTCACCGAGTCGCTGGCCACCACCGGCGTGATCGCGGCCATGTACGACGAGGGAGCCTGGCCACGGCTGCGCGAGGCACTGACGGCGGCGATGAAGGAGAACGACGGCACCGGACTCCTGGCCCTCTCCGACAGCTACTACGAACGCGACGCCAAGGGCGACTACGCCAACCTGATGTTCGCCAACGCCGCCGTGAACTGCCTGGACCTCCCGCCCGCCTTCACCTCCCCGGACCAGGTGCGGGACGCCCTCCCCGACTTCGAGAAGGCCTCCCCGGTCTTCGGTGAGAGCTTCGCCTGGGCCGCCCTGAACTGCGAGTACTGGCCGGTCGGCGCCACGGGCAAGCCCCAGCGCATCGAGGCGAAGGATGCGGCCCCGATCGTCGTCGTCGGCACCACCCGCGACCCCGCCACCCCCTACCGCTGGGCCGAGTCCCTCGCCGACCAGCTCTCCTCGGCCCGCCTCCTCACCTACGAGGGCGACGGCCACACCGCCTACGGCCGGGGCAGCGACTGCATCGATTCCACGATCAACACCTACCTCCTCCGCGGCACCCCGCCCACGGACGGAAAGCGCTGCTCATAGCCGGTGCCCCCACCCCGGAGGCAGGCCTCCCGGCCCGCCTCCGGGGCCGGTACGAAGCACCATCCGAAACTGTGTAGACTTACCGACGTCGCTGATCGCACCATGGTGCCGACAGCGTGCGCCGCCTTAGCTCAGATGGCCAGAGCAACGCACTCGTAATGCGTAGGTCTCGGGTTCGAATCCCGAAGGCGGCTCCATTGGAACCCCAGGTCAGGTAGTCACTGACCTGGGGTTCTCTGGTGCTCGGGGCATGGTGGGTCGCGTGGTCGGGACGCCGGGGCATTGCCTGCGTGAGCGATGCGGAACCCACTCACGTCGAGAAGACCGTCGACCGGACCCTGCCCGCAGCACGAGCACCAGCAGAACGGAGCCGCCCGCCTGAAGTCCTGGCGGATATCGAACGGACGCCGATGCAGTCCACACCGCATGACGCCGGTCGTCGGGTCTGCCCTTGCCCTGGAGGGGAAACGCTGAAGGGGCTCACTGATCGACTTCGGCCTTCGGATCGACCCGATGAGGGCCCAGGTGATTTCTGTGCGTCAGCGGGCGACAGTCGGCAGCAATCGCGCGGGATCAGCCGGTCGGCGCGCAGAGCGGTGGCCGGTGTCGATGGCGAGCGATCTGAGCGAGGACGAAGTCGTCCGCGGAGACGGTTCCCGATGTTCCAGAAGCCCGCCGTGCGACCGCCGGCCGACGGGGGAGGTGGCCTGTGCCCAGAAGCGTTCGGTATCGACTCGTGCGACAAGGTCACCCTGGACGGCTCGGCTCACGGGGCGTCAACCGCGCATGCGTCCCGGCTCGGGTCCGCCTTTGGTCGCGATGCCGGTCAAGTGGTGGTGCAGCCCATTTCCTTGCGGCTCTCCGGTAGGTAGGAGGCCGCGAATCGGTCCAGTTCTTCTCGTTTTTCCTTGAGTTCTTCGAGTGATCCCATAATGGATATGTGAAGCAGGTGGTTCTTGCCCTTTCCGCGTTTGGTGCAGGCAGTCATCGCCAATATCTCACCATCGGTGATGGCGGAATTTTCTGCGGCAGTGGACTTCTCGGGGTTCCTGTCGAGTCGCTTCTCCATGAAATGCTTGAGAATGTCGAAGTGGTTCTGATCCCGGTACTCGTTGATGAACAGGACACGATTATTGTCCACGGACAGAACGCATCTTTCCTGCACAGGGATGAAGCTGTCCTGTTGCGCTTCGAAGCTCTCGCCGTTCGGCAACAGTTGTTGCAAGAGGGCCGGCTCAATGTCACGCCCACATATGCTTCCCGGTATCTTGAGTTCCTCGGATTTTCCGCACCCGGATACCCCTGAAAGTAGAACTGCAGTCAGGCCCAGCCCTGAGAGGCGCCTGTGATGTGCTGCGAATGTCATTGTGGGGCGATGCCTGCAATCCTGTTTGCCATGCTGTTTCCGTTGAACGCAGAGTCTCCGATAGATCCCTGGTAGAGGTATTGGTTTCCTGGCTGGGCGAACTTGTGGTCCGGATTCACCCTGGGCGACTCCACGCCCAATGCGGTCAGATGCCCCTGCCGCGTTTCGGAGGTCTCGATGTTATTGATCGAGATTTCTTTGTCGACGCGCTGCTGTTCCTCCGGCTGCCAGGCATGCGCGGCCACTGGAATGAAGTTGGCGGCGCCGGCAAGTACGGACGCATCACCTGAATGAAGCTGACGGAATGACACATATCGTTACCGGCATGGGGTTACGCCGTGCAACCCATCTTCTTCATGCCTTCCGGCAGGTACGTTCGGGCGAATTCCTCAAGCTCCTTAGGCTTGGCTTCGGTCACTCGCCCTGTGACTATGATGACGTCCAAAATGTGATATTTGCCGCGCCTGGGGCAGGGGTTCATCGAGATGAGCCAGTCATCGGAGTTCAGGGCTACTTCGCCGATGTCGGACTTCACGGGATTGTTGTATCGCCTGGCATATTCCCATACGTCAAATTTGTTTTGGTCTCGAATCTCGTTGATCCGGAGCGCAGTGGATTCGTCTATGTAGATTACGCATTCCGATTTCTTCTCGTCGATTGATTCCTGACGCGCCTTAAATTTCTGTCCTGCAGGCAGTAGTGGTTTCAGAAGGGACGGATCAATTTTTCTGCCGCAGATGGTGTTGGGGATTGTGTATTCGGTGGCGGTGTCGCATCCTGTAAGGGTAATCATTAGGGGCATGATGCCCGACGTCAGCAGAAGTGATGACCGTAGTGCTTCACGCTTCATCATGGGGTGATTCCTGTCGAAATGGGTTGCCCTCTTTGGAGTTCAGCTCGGATGCAGTTGAGTTTCATTTTGGAGTGTCTCCTGCCACCCTGTTCGCAGTGTCGTTCGCGTTGAACGCACTATTCCCAATTGCCTCCAGCAGCAAACGATTATCGTCTTCCACGGCCAGTTCGTGATCGGGATTGACGCGAGCCCACTCCTGACTGAGCCCCTCGAGGTACTTTACGCGCGAGGCGAAGTTTGTTTGATTGTCTATACGGAGTTCATCCTCGATGCGGCCTTGCTCTTCCAATTGCCAGGCGTAGGCCGCGGAATCCACTCCTCTCTGCACTGCATCGCCAACCACCGGTATGAAGTTGGCCACGCCGCCGAACCCGTGATAGCCCCACTTCGCCGGCCAAGACAGGTCCTCCTTGTCAGTCTCCAATGCGTGGTATCGGACGGATTCCATGAAGCCAACGGTGGCCCCTGCTCGGATGAGCTCCTCTTTCGGATTGCCTTTGTGTTCGGCATGGATGTCAGCGATGATGGCTTGATTTATGTTCTCCATCAGCGTGCCGTAGGAATTCTGGTCACGTGAGACCTGCTTGGAGACTTCTAGCAGGTCTTTGTAGTCGAGTGGTCCCTTGTCGGGGTCTATCTCACTGAATCCTTCTCGGTAACCATTCGTGACGTTTCGTGATCTTCGTTCAGGTGGTGCGGCCGTGTTCGAGCTGG